>JBHPCZ010000006.1:0-58293 GCA_042573625.1 Thermodesulfobacteriota bacterium | reverse complement strand
TTCTTTCTAACGATCCTTTAACCACGAGTTCACACGGTTTAAAAGATGATTATCCATTGCGCGGTTGAACAGCGAAAAATCCCAGACGGCTCAATTATATCAAAGTTCATAGTAAAGCATAAATAGATTTGAGAGGAAAGCTAATGGACAGCAAGATCCTCCTGGCAGAAGAACAGAATGGTGTGGCAACGCTGACGCTGAACCGCCCTGAAGTGATGAACGCCTTTAATCTCGAACTGCTGTATGGCGTGAGGGATCAGATTGAGGCGCTTAAATTTAAGCCTGAAATCCGGGTTATTATTATTACAGGATCCGGCGGAAAAGCTTTCTGTGGGGGAGCTGACCTAAAAGAACGCAGCACCATGGATGAGCTTCAGGTCAAAGAGTTTATTTTCACGATGCGAAACCTTTTTACTTCCATTGAGTTCCTTAACAAGCCGGTTATTGCGGCGATAAACGGCTTTGCCCTTGGCGGCGGGACTGAACTTGCCCTGTCCTGCGATATCCGTATCGCGGCTGTGAACGCCTCCATGGGCCTGACAGAAACCCGTTTTGCGATCATTCCCGGCGCCGGAGGGACCCAGCGACTTCCCAGACTGATCGGCCGCGGAAAAGCCAAGGAACTTATTTTCACCGGCCGGCGTGTGGACGCCCAGGAGGCGTTGGAGATGGGGCTAGTAAATAAAATATGTGCAAATGATGTGCTCCTCGATGAATGCAATAAAATGGCCGCCATGATATGTGAAACCGGTCCCATTGCCATTGAACAGGCCAAATATGCCATCAACTATGGCCTTGAAACCGATCTTCACACCGGTCTCGATATTGAGTCGAATGCCTATTGGGTAACGATTCCCACCGAGGATCGCCTTGAAGGGCTGGCTGCTTTTCAAGAAAAAAGAAAACCAATATATAAAGGAAAATGATTTGTTTGAAATTCTTCAATTTTACGAAAACATTACTATTTTGATATGGCGGAGAAAAAAGTGGACAATCGATCATTCTGGGAAAATGAAGAAAAAAAACTCGAAGAACGGGTTGACCAGGCCATGTGGCCCGGTGGTGAAAGGGCTGTTGACAAACTGATTAAACAGGGCAAGCGTCCAGTCAGAGAACTGGTTCAGAAACTGATCGATCCGGAATCCGAGTTTTTTGAACTCAGCCGCATCGCGGGTTTCGGAATGGATTATCCCGGAGTAATGGATGTCCCCTGCGGAGGCCTTGTGACGGGATTGGGGAAAATCCACGGCAACTGGACCATGATTGTTGCCAATGACAGCCGTGTTAAGGCCGGCACCTACTTTCCGATTACGCTGAAAAAACATATGAGAGCCCAGGCGATTGCCGAACGATGCGGACTGAATTGTGTCTATATTGCCGATTCGGGCGGTGCATTCCTGCCCATGCAGGCCGATGTCTTTCCTGATGATCAGCATTTCGGATCCATGTTTTACAATATGGCTCGAATGTCGGCCATGGGTCTCAAACAGATCACCCTGAGCACCGGCGGCAACACCGCCGGTGGCGCCTATATCGTTTTTATGGCCTGTCAGTCGGTGATGATTGACAGACTGGCGTATTCTTTTTTGGGCGGTCCTCCATTGGTAAAAATGGCAACCGGTGAGGTTATTTCAGCCGAAGATTTAGGCGGTGCAAAGGTTCATACCCAAGTTTCAGGCGGTGCGGATCATTTTTGCGCCGACCAGGAGGAAGGCATCTCCATTGTCAGAGAAATTCTCATGCTTGAACCGCCCCAGAAATTTTGCGCGAACCGTTATACAGAAACACCGCCTCAAGTGCCTGAAGGATCTATTTATGAAGTACTTCCGTCGTCTGTTCATCAGGGAATCAATGTTCGCGCATTTTTGAAGGCGTTTGCGGACGACAGCGTCTTTTCCGAATACAAAAAGAATTATGCGCCCGGCCGGGGAGATAATATCGTCACCGGTAAAATGCGCATTAAAGGTATAACTGTCGGTGTGGTGGCGGCCAATGGCGTCGGTATCATCTTTAGTGAAGCGGCATGCAAGGCCACGGAATGGATTATCCGATGCTCACAGGAGAAAACTCCGATTCTGTTTGTCCAGAGCTCTCCCGGCTATATGGTGGGATCAGAATCAGAACATATGGGGATCGGAAAATACGGAGCGGATATGGTGCGGGCGGCTTCATGTGCTCAGGTCCCCCGTATCCAGCTTGTGATCGGGCCGGACAACGGAGCCGCCAATTATGGAATGTGCGGCAGGGCATACAGGCCCCATTTTCTTTTTTCCACCATGAGGGCGCGTACGTCGGTTATGAGTGGCCGGAGCGCGGCCGGCGTTCTGCTTTCAATTGAAGAGCGCAAACGTGCGGCACAGCAGAATCCGATGACCGAGGCCGAGAGGGATGCATTCAGCCAGGAAATGATCGAAAAATACGACGGCGAATCACATCCGTTTTACTGCGGGGCCCGCCTTTTAAATGACAGGGTTCTCAAGTTTTCAGAGATTCGCGACGGGTTGGCCATGGCCTTTGAGGTGAGCCTGCTGAAACCCATTGGCGAGCCGTCTTTCGGCAACTTTCGATTTTAATTTTTTACTATTTTGAAGAAAGGGGAGTTTTTTTATTCAATAGCTCCACGAATAATCAACGACTGCATCGTGCAAACTCATGTATAAGGGTTCGTAAAGAAAAAACAGAGAATCAAAAATTAAAAAAATGGTAGGGACCTTTCGACAGTTCTAATTCGAGCATGAATAGAGCATCCCGCTGTTCTTTCTTAACGATCCCTAATACATTCAAACAGTGCACGATTTCGCTGCTGATCATTCATTCCGCTATCTCAAGGGCTTCGAAAGAAAAACACTCCCATTCCTGAATTATTTGAGACCGGCTCTCTTTAAAAGAATTGGCTGACATTCTTAAATATTCAATCGACAATTTTCGATTTTATTAGGGAGGGTACAGATGGCTTTATTAAAATACCCCAAAAAAGTGGTTTTAGGCGATATTACCGTAAGGGACGGATTCCAGCATGAAGAAAAATTTATACCGACGGACGCAAAGCTGTGGCTGTCTGAACAGCTGGTTCTTGCCGGATTCAAACGGATAGAGGTTACCAATTTTGGAAGTCCCAGGGTAATGCCTCAGTTTAAAGATGCCGACGATCTTTTAAAGCGCCTGCGTGCCAGCAAAAAAGTGGAGCACCTTTTAAAGGATGTGGAACTTACAGCCATAACCATCCGGGAAAGAGCTGTAGAGCGAGCGATTCAGGCGCGGTTGGACGGGTATGGTCCGGACCGGATACTGTTCATGGTTTCGACCAGCGAATCCCATCACCGGACCAATTCCGGGCTTTCTTTGTCAGAATACTGGCGGATGTGTGAAACATACATCCCCAGAGCCCGCGACGTCGGGATCAAGGTCTGCGGAACGGTCAGCACCATATGGGGCTGTCCTATCGAGGGCCCAACGGAATTGAAAAAAGCCGTGGAATTCACCAAGCAGTGGCTCGATATCGGCGCGGATGATATCGAGCATGCCGACCATGACGGGTCGGCTCCGCCAAACAAGGTATACGAATATTTTTCCATGATTCTGGATGACATTCCAGATCCGACGAAACATCTGGCCCATTTTCATGTAACCCGCGGTTGGGGGCTTGCCAATGTCCTGGCCGCCCTTCAGGCCGGGATAACGCATTTTGAGTCGACCATGGGCGGTACCGGCGGTCAGCCTGCCAACTTCATAGACGGCGTTCCTGTCCCCGGTACCGGAGAATACTATTACGAGGATCCGGGCATTGTCGGCCTTGTTTCCACCGAGGATATGGTGGTGATGATGGATGAAATGGGAATTGATACCGGGGTTGATGTGGACAGGGTGCTCCAAATCGGGCGTATGATGGAAAAAATAGTTGGCAGGCGTCTGCGTTCGGAATGTGTTCATACCGGGAGAATACCAAAAGAACTGACCGGGCGGACCTATTAAAATACGGTCTGCTAAAGTAGATACTTATCACAAATATTTCATAAACTATGCCGAAAGGGTTTAATTGTTTGGTTCCTACAAGGCCTGATGAGGAGTACAAAATGGAAAAAAAGAACAAAAAACCTCACATCAATGTCGACTTTTTTGAAGATTTGACCGGAGATATTTCAAAAAAACCACCTGAAGGTGAAGAAGAAATCGGCGAACGGATCAGAGCACTGAGGGAAGAAAAGGGATTGTCTCTTGACGAGCTTTCAAACCTGACAGGGTTTGACGTAGGTCTTTTGTCGAACATTGAATCAAGTAAAGTCCAGCCGCAACTGGGTACGGTTATCAAGCTTTCAAAAGCCCTTGACAGCGCCTTCAGCCGTCTGGTTTCGGGCATTGGCGACAAGCTCTACGCCATAACCCGAAAGGATGAACAGAAAATTGTATCGAGATCCACATCCCAGAAAGGCAAAAAACAGGTCTATGTTTACAAGAGTCTTGCCCCTGAAGTAAAAGGGCGGCACATGGAGGCGCTGATTGTCCAGCTCGAAGAAAACCCGGAACAAGAAGTATCCATACATGAAGGCGAAGAATTTATTTATGTCCTTGACGGCGTGGTTGTGCTCAATATTGGAGAAGATTCGTTCGAGCTGGAACCCGGAGACAGCGCCTATTACCTGTCAACCACACCGCACCTGGTTGCTTCCAAAAGCGGCAAAGCCACTATCCTGGCGGTGCTTTACGAAGGATAGATAGATGAAAAGCAGTCCTGAACATAAAACATGTATGGCTGAATCTGATTTTCAAGGCAATGGACTGAAAATGTTCAGGCGGCGTCAATGGGTTAGATTCTTCTTTGTCTTCTTTTTTTTAACCGTTTTTATATCGGGTTGTGCAACAACAAAGAGCGACATCGAAAACACCCAGTTTGTTCAGGAGAATTTGCCGGTCAGAAACCTAAGCATTTGTTTGATTACTGATGAAGACATTCCGCTTGAAACAGCCGACGCTCTGATCAGGGAAACCAGTTCTTATATGAAAGCCCAGGTTGGCATAACCTTGACGACAACTGTGAGATTGACGAATTCCGATAAGTGGCCCTCTAAAAAGAGAAGTGATATGCTGGGCCATGCATATGTCCTGTCAAAACCTTACCGGGATGACTTTGACATTTGCATATGTATCTATCAACCAACGACTTCGGAAAAGATAAAAAAGGGATTGATAGGAGGCTGGAACGGTGTGATTGACGATGTTTATCGACGCTACATCATTGTTAAAAACATGGATTCCAAAACCCTGCTTCACGAGATGTATCATGCGTTTATCTTTTCACATAAACACTCCGAATCCGGTATAATGCAGGCCAATCTGATATCGATATTTCCATTTGTGCCGATTCACCTTAATTCCAGCACGGACTTATCCCCAACCGACCGAAAAGAAGTACTGGAAAACAAGTGGAGGGATTTTAATCTTCCCGTAAGCATAAAAAACGGTTTGGAAAAGATCATAGACGAAAACCCATAAGTCTGACGGCTCACCTTCATCCAATTCTTTCATTGAATATCTTATATCGCTCCAGTAACTCGGGAACAACCTGAACACCGATTCCGGGTCCTTCAGGGATATGTATAAAACCGTCCGGGTCCAGGAGCACGGGTGGGTCGACAATATCTTCGGCAAAATAGCGTGAGGTTTCCGAGGTGTCGCCGGGGAGAACAAAACCCGGCAGTGTTTGCAGGTGGATGTTGAAGGCTCTTCCGATTCCGGTTTCAAGCATGCCTCCCGACCATACCTTGATGTGGTTATTCTTGCAAAACTCCTGAATCTCGTTGGATTTGATCATGCCGCCCACTCGCCCCTGTTTGATATTGATTATTCTGCCGCTGCCGAGTGCAGAAGCGGTTTTAGCATCATCCAGGTTTTTTATGGACTCATCAAGGCAGATGGGCGTGTTGATTTGCTGCTGAAGCAATGAATGAAGGTAGATGTCATCGTAATTCAGGGGCTGTTCGATCATCATTAGATTGAATGCGTCGAACCTTTTTAAAATATGGGCATCTTCAAGTGAATAATCTGCATTTGCATCGGCCATGAGCTGAATATCGGGAAATGAATCGCGAACCGCTTTCAGGATTTCAACGTCCCTGCCTTTTTTTATTTTAATTTTGATTCTCTGATACTTCTTGTCACAGGCCTCCTGAATCGATGCCAGGAGATCATCCACGTTCTCCTTGATCCCGATACTGATCCCCGACATTATTTTTTTGGATTGCCCTTCGATGAGTTTGAACAGCGGAAGTTCGCTTATTCGGGCCAGAAGATCCAAAAGGGCATTTTCCACAGCGGCCTTTGCCATATTATGCCCTCGAATCCGCTCAAATTTTTGCAAAACGTCTTCAACGGGAAAATTTTTTAGGGGCATCAGCATCGGAACCAGAAAGTCCTTAATCATGTGAGCCGCCGTGGCGTTGGTTTCATATGAGTAATAAGGATCCGGAGAAGTGACACACTCTCCCCATCCGTTGACACCATTGGAAGTGATTTTTAAAAGCAACGCCTCTCTGTGGGCCTGGACGGAGAAGCTTGTTTCAAACGGACTGACAAGGGGCAGTTTTACAATAACCATTTCTACGGCGTCGATTCGTTCAATTCTTTTCATTTGTACTTCTCCATCTTTAACCTAAATTGAGCGATTATTTACTCGATCTGCACCGATCTCTTGCGCATAAAGGCTTTGCAAAAATCCTCGACATATCCACGGGTATGCACCCCAAGGGCATTTCCTGCGGGGCACCTGCGGTCTGTGCAAATCTTTCTACATCAAGATCCCAGCACATATCTTCGCAAAAATAGATCAACTTAAGTTTAATTTAAAAAAGATTCTCTTTTTATCCTTCGAAAACACAATATCTTTCGCGATATACCCTTTTTGAAAGGCCAGTTCAAAAAGCGCCCTCGTTTTCGCTCTCCATTCAATGGCTTCGTTCAGATCGGTTTTTTTCAATGACCTTATATCTGTGGGTATTTCAATATGCATCGTTTCTTGAGTAAAATTTCCCAATCTGCCAGGAGATATATTTTCCAGAATCGACGGCTCTTTTCCTTCCATCTTTTTGGCCACCCGGTCCGATGTTAAATCCCAGGTCGCGATAAGTCTGTCTGTGGGAAGCCCCTTGTGAAGCCCGCTCTCACCCTCGCCGTATATGTTCCTCTCGTACTCCCTGCTGATAACGCCCAGTCTGTGAAAATTAAAATATGCGTTCATGGACTCCAGGGGGTCAAAATTCCAGCGCATCAGATCATATCCCATTTTCAGCACTTCTTCTCTTTGCGCTTTTTTCAATAAAAACCCAAAACCCCGGCTCTGATGCTCTTTTCTAACCGCGGCCATGTGGGAATAAATAAAGTGCTCCCCTTTCCATCTTCCGACGATCGCCGAAGTAAAGCCGATCAGGATATCGTCAACATAGAGGCCGTGTATGAGCCCCCCGTATTTTTGTACTCTTGTCATCAGGTGATGCGGTTCTACGTCCAGATCCGTAAATCCCCAGGCGTCTTTCTGGATTTCAGATAATCGCTTAAAATCTTCGATCTTTGTTATTCTTTTTACTTCAATCAATTTAAACCTCCCGGTTAGGCTTTTTGAAGCAGAGATGGAAAGTATAGAAAACCGAGGGTTGCGTGTCAACGGGTTGTTGCCCAAATCGCTTTTCGCTGGAAGGAGAGATCGAAGAGTACCCTGAAGCAAACTGCAGGGTTAGCGCTCGCCATTTTGATTCAACGTCATTCGAAAAAAAAAGGCCCGAACATTGTTCGGGCCTTTTATATTATATTGGATTAATAATGAACTACGTTTAGAACAATCCTGTTACCTTTCCGGTATCCACATCCACATCCACCCTGCGGTAGGCGGGGTCGGAGCTGGTTCCCGGCATCAGGCTGATGGCGCCGCAGCAGGGGCAGAGGAACTTGGCCCCGGAGAAGATCAGCACGTCCTGAATCGGGAGCGTCCATCCCTTGGGGGTACCTTTCACCGCCGGATCGTGAGTCAGGGACAGATGGGTTTTGACCATCATGGTGGTGAAGTCATCGTACTTGGGATCGGCCTCGAGCATCTTGGCCTTGGCCTCGGCTGCGGGGGTCCAGGCCACGCCGTCTGCGCCGTAAACGTTCTTGGCGATGAGGTCAACCCGGTCACGCAGCTTCGTTTCCAGGGGGTACAGGAATTTGAAATCGCCTTCATCTTCACAGGCTTCGATGACCGCATCGGCAAATTCCAGGGCGCCGTCGCCGCCGTCGGCCCAATGGGTGGAGACCGGAGCACGCGCGCCGGCTTCCTCGGCGTACTTGCGCACCATGGCGATTTCATCCTTGGTGTCGGTATGGAAGCAGTTGATGCAGACCACCGGGTTGATTCCGGACATCCGGATGGTGTTGATATGATGCACCATGTTTTGAACACCCTTTTCCAGCACATCCAGACCTTCTTCCTGATACTCTTTGGGCAACGGCAGGCCGGCCACAACCTTGGGGCCGCCGCCGTGCATCTTGAGCGCACGGATGGTGGTGGTGAGCACGGAGACGTGGGGTATCAGGCCACTGTATCGGCATTTGACGTTCCAGAATTTCTCAAAGCCGATGTCAGCGCCAAAGCCGGATTCTGTTACGTGGTAGTCAAAAAGCTTGAGACCAACCCGGTCGGCGATGATGGAAGACTGCCCTACAGCAATGTTGGCAAACGGTCCTGCGTGAATCATACAGGGTTGATACTCTGCTGTCATCATCAGGGTCGGATTGATGGTGTTGCGCATCCAGGCGGTCATGGCATTGCCGACTTCCAAATCGCCGGTGGTTATCGGCTTGCCGCTCTTGTCAAAGGCCACGGTGATGTTGTTCAGTTTTTCGCGCAGGTCGGCCAGATCGCGAACAATGGAAAGAATTGCCATCAACTCGGAGCTCACCGCGATGCCGAACTTGGACTGCATGACAAAGCCGTCAAACCTGCCGCCCAGACCGATAACGATATTTCGCAAAGCCTGAGCACAAAAATCCATGATCCAGCCCATCTCAACACGGGTGGGGTCGACGTCAATCCTCGGCATACGGGTCAGGCGCGCAAGCTGCTCGTCATTGTAGTTCCGCTCGTGCTGCATTCTGGCGGTCAGCGCCACCAGCGCCAGGTTGTGCGCGTTCATGATGTCGTTGATGTCGCCGGTCAGGCCCATGGAAAATTCAGTCATGGGAATGATCAATGAGTTGCCGCCGCCGGCCGCGGTCCCTTTAATATTCATGGTCGGACCACCGGAAGGTTGCCTCAGACAACCACCGACGTTCACGCCGCGTTTGCCCATACCTTCCATGAGGCCGCAAGACGTTGTGCTCTTGCCTTCACCTAACGGAGTGGGGGTGATGGCGGTCACTTCAATGTACTTGCCATCCGGTTTGTCTTTTAAACGATTAATAATTTTAAGGAAATCCAGTTTGCACAATCTTCCCATAGGCAGGATCTCATCCTTTTCCAAAGCCAGTTGTTCCTGCCAATCATCAGGGGTCGGCATGTTCTCTTCGGCTGCTTCGGAGATCTGCCAGTCAGCCATTTCTACTGCATTGTAAGCCATGTAATTAATCCTCCTTCCTCAGAATTAAAGTTGATAAATACGGAACCTCGTTATTCGATTTTAAGGTTCCATCAACTTGCCCATAAAAATTTCCGTTATTAAGTCCCTTTCCGTTTTACCGGGTACTCCCGGAGTTTAAAGCCATATATTCATAAATGAAGAACAAGTGGTTAGTAAAATCGGTGGGATAATAGTTGATAAGGTGCAATTCCAAAAATGCTTGAAATCACCAATTGTTAAAGAACCAAGATAAGCTTTAAATCATATGCAATTTAATTTGGCAAGTAATATGTTGTTTTTTTTTGCAGAAAAAAAATAAGGTTTGATTGGTAGCCGGACCCCTGCGGAGAGGTCGTTTGTGGAACTTGGAGAAAGCGGTCGTTCGTTTGCGGAACCGGAAAACCCACAGTGTTAACAAACAATTTATGTATGTTTGTTTATGTGTTTAGAACTGGTTTCAAAACCTCATCGTGAAGTCTTTTGACAATTTTGCCATAAAGTTCTTAGCGAAGCGCAAAATTGGTAACTGTTTGAAGGCGTTAGCCAGAGTTTTACCAATTTAGTGGAGCGAGCTTAGAACTTGTCAAAATTGGCAAACCAGCGAATGAGAGGTTTTAAAACCGCTTCCAATCATTTAAGAATATTTATGATTCGTCCTTCACCCTTCTCAAACGAACCCCGCTCCCGTGGATTGAGAAATCCGGATTGTTCTGCAACTGATTTAACCTGAAATAGAAACCTTTTTGTTTCATCAAATCAGAGTGGGTACCGGTTTCGATTATTTTCCCCCTGTTCAGCACGATAATCCTTTCAGCCCTCCGGGCGGTTAAAAGACGATGGGCCACAACAATAGACGTTCTGTTTGACATCAGGTTAGATAAGGCTTCCTGAATTTTATGCTCTGTTCCCGAATCAATATAAGAGGTTGCTTCATCAAGGATTATCAGATCCGGGTTACGTGCAAAGGCTCTTGCGATAGACAAAAGCTGGCGTTCACCACTTGAAATTGACTCCCCTCCCTCCGAGAGTATGGTATCAAGACCGTCTGGAAGATGATCTACAAGAGATTTGCAATTTGAGTATTTTAAAATTTTTTCCAGCTCATCTTCGGTAAGATCTCGGTTTCCTCCGATGACATTTTCCCTTATGGTTTCTGAAAACAGAAACGGGTCCTGCATGACCAGGGCCATTCTGGATCTTAGCACCGGTGTATCTATGGTTTTGATATCTTTGCCGTTTACCAGAACGCTTCCCGATGTCGGGTCATAGAACCGGGTGATAAGGTTGATTAAAGTTGTCTTGCCTGATCCTGTCGGTCCCACTACAGCGATCGTTTCACCGGCCTGCACTCTGAAAGAGACACCTTTAAGCACGGTTTCATCTGATACGTAGGCAAAAGAAACATTTTCAAATTCAATTTCTGTAATCTTTTCTAAATCATACGTACATTGTTCCGACTCGATGGTTAACATCGGGGCCGGTTGCGGCAAGCTTTCGTCGCTGTCTAGAATCAAAAAAATTCTCTCGGCCGATGCCATGGCATTTTGAAGAATATTGTATTTTTCGGCGATGTCTCTAATGGGCCTGAAAAACATCTTCATGTAAGAAAGAAAGGCAACAAGAGCGCCCAGACTGATGCGTTCTGATATTACGCTGCCACCGCCATAAAAGATGACAACGGCAATGGCAATCGCACCCAGAAGTTCTATGACCGGCATAAATATCGCAAAGACATAAATCAGCCTCATGCCTGCCAGGTAATTTTCATGATTCAATTTTGCAAAACTGCGGTAATTTTCACGTTCCTGTAAGAAAATCTGTATCACCTTTATTCCACCCACGGTTTCGGAAAACCGGGTATTGATTTCCGCTAACTTGATCCTGAGAACTCTGAAAGCTTCCCTGGCATGACCGGAAAAACGAATTGAGGCGAACAGGACAAAAGGGAGCACTGTAAAAGAGACCAGTGCGAGATTCCGGTCGATTTTCAGAAGAACAACCGTTATACCGATAAGTAAAAAAAGATCTTTGAAAACAAATGAAATAACAGAGGTGAACAGTTCATACATATTCTGGATATCGTTGGTAACCCGTGTTACGAGTCGACCGACCGGGTTGCGGGTAAAAAACGCAACGGACAAACTCTGAATATGTTCAAAAAGCCGCATCCTGAAATCATGCATTATTTTCTGGCCTGTATATTCCATCAGCATGACCTGGAGAAAATTGAAGACGAGGTTAACCAGTGTGATAAAAAGGAAAATCGCGGCAATAAAGCTGACACCGGAAAGATCATCCTTGCGCAGTACAACCAGGTCGCTTTTTTTCAACAGCTCCAGGTCATCAAAAGATATCAGGGCAAAAGATTCGTATCTCTTGAAATGATCAGGATATTGACGGGCGATTGCCTCAATTTCAGGATCCGTTGTATCAACGCTTAAATATCTTGTTTTTTCTTTATGCGTATTCGGAACTTTTGTACCGGCTGAGTTCATCTTCGGTACAATGTACTCATCGATGGCAATCTTGGTGATATAGGGGAGGGAAAGGTCCATCAGGGTGATAAGAATCACAAGGAGTATCGAGAACAAAAGAAGGAGTTTGTAAGGCCTGACAAAAGGAAAGAGGCGCCTTAGCATCCTCACATCATATGGCTTGCCGAGCTGTTTTTCCTCGAAATATCCATAATCATTGTGCATGAAGTTCCTCTTCTATCTCCTGCAGACGAAATGTTTTCGCATAGTATGCATTATTTCCCATCAATTTTTCATGGGTTCCGGATTCTGCAACCCGGCCATTGTCAAGTACGATAATGTGATCGGAAAATCGTACCGCAGACAGTCGGTGGGAAACAATGATGATGGTTCTGGATCCGTTCATGGATCTGATGGTTTTTATGATTTCAGCCCCGGTTTCCATATCCACCTGGCTGATAGGGTCGTCCAGGATCAGGATAGACCCTTCCTGCAGCAGGGCGCGGGCAATGGCAATGCGCTGTTTCTGCCCGCCGGAAAGAATAACCCCCTTTTCTCCGGCAATGGTATCAAAGCCGCTGGGAAAGGATTTGATCGTTTCATGCAGGGATGCCTTTTCCACTGCTCTCGTCAGTTCCAGGTCGCTGGTTTTTGTATTTCCGAGGATGATGTTATTCCGGATGGTACCGGAGAACAAAAACGGTTCTTGGGGTACATAGGAAATATGGGATCTTAGGTCGTGGACTCGCATTTTGCGAATGTCTACCCCATCGATTAAGATACAACCTTTTGACACGTCGAAGAGCCTGGGTATGAGGCTTAAAAAGGTTGTTTTTCCGGCACCAGGTGGTCCCACGATACCCAGAACCTTTCCCGGGGCGAGTTTAATATCAATTCCGTTGAGAACCGTTACGTCGCCGTTTTTGTTAGTGCCGGAGTTGTATGAAAATTCGACATTTTTAAAAACAACCTCTCCCTGGATCTGGCGAACCGATTTTGCACCCGGTATATCAGCAATTTCGGGCTGGGTTTGCAGTATCTCGTTGATCCGGTCAAGCGATGCCTTGCCTCGCTGAATCAGGTTTATTACCCAGCCCATAGCCATCATCGGCCATGTGAGCAGCCCGAGATAGCTTATGAAGGCTACGAGATCACCCGGCGTAATGGTTGCTGTGATAGTTTGACGCCCACCGAGAAACAGAACCATTGCGAGACCCAAATTTGATAAAAAGAGCATTAAGGGAAAGAAAGAACCCGTAATCCTTACCAGTTTAAGATTTTGACGGATATACTCTTTTGATACTGTTTCAAGCTTGGCGATTTCCTGTTTTTCCCTGTTGAAAGCTTTAATAATTCGAATCCCTGCAAACCGTTCCCGTACCACTTCGGTCAGGTTGGCGAATGCAGCCTGGACTTTCTGATACCGGAGGTGCATCTTTCGACTGAAAAAACGTGCGCCGACAATGATGAACGGCATCGGAATGAGAACAAAAAGGGTCAGTCTGACATTGATATATGCCATGAAACCGATGGATGCGGTACCGAGTACAACAGCGTCGGTCAATGCGACCATTCCCATGCCCGTTGCCATGCGAACATTTGTGATGTCGTTGGTCGCATGGGCCATGAGATCTCCGGTCTTCATTCGATTAAAATATGAGGCGGAAAGCGTCTGAATATGGGTAAAAAACTGGTTGCGCAGGCCTTCTTCCACACGCCTTGATAATCCCATGAGACAGTGTCGCCATACATATCGGAGTAGCGCGATGATTACGGCAATGCCCACGATATACAGCGCGTAGACCATTAGGCGTGTCACGTCGACCCGAAACGCTGTAAGGTCGTCTACCGCCCATTTTATAACCCGAGGAATAAAGAGCTGGAGAAAGTCGACGGCAATAAGGCAGAAAAGGCCAAGAGCAATACGATAGCGATTTTCTATAAAATACGGCTTTATTAGGTGTACGGATTTCATTTAACCTTCTAATAAAAAAACAGGTCGCTTATCCGTTAATCGGACAGCGTTTCATTGCCGAAATAAAGTATAACAGAATTATAAAATGGTCAATCCGGCAACCCAAAGTAATCTAGCTAATGTCCATCCACGCTCCAATGTTGGATCTATGAAAGTTTCCAATCCAGAAATGAGAATTTTTGCTCAAGATCAAGGAAATCAAGGAATTGCGCGGAGGCGTGCTTTTGTACGCCGCACAAGCGATTCCGCAGATTGACGCAGAGATTGGGCAAAAAGGCCATTTATGGATGGAAACTAGTTAATACCTTGCGTTGACTTTCATCATGTCGGTTGTTATTAAATTAGGTTATGGAAATCGGAAGTGTTGTCGAATATATTGATAGCCAGAAGATAATTTGCGCGGTTGTCCTTGACGTCAAGAAACAGAGACTCAGGCTTCTTACCGAAAACAATCGTGAGGTCAATCTTTCTTCGAGCCGGCTGTCATATCGCTCCGGTATGCGCCTTGAACTCTCAATGGGTAGAGATAAAATGGTTGACGCCCTGAAAGAGATATCAAACAGGCGTATCGAATTGAGCCGCCACATAGATATCAAGGAATTGTGGGAAGTGTTGCATACAGAGCAAGAATGGATAGATCTTTCCACAATGACCGAGTTCTGCTTTCCCGACAGCCCTACGGTTGATCACGAGTCGGCTGTGGTTAGGGCTTTTTTTGGTAATCGGCATTATTTTAAATTTAATCCGGATCGCTTTTTCCCGAATTCGAAAGAGCAGATCGATCACAGAACCGCACAGGAAAAAAAAGTCGAAAGAGAAAATCGAATCATTCAAGAAGGTGGAGAATGGCTGAAGAGCGTGTTAGATGACAACAGCCCATCTTTATCCCCTGACAAGGCTGAGTTTATAGACATCCTGAAATCTGTCTATATTTTTGGAAGAGAGAGCACGCATTATACTCTCGGCAAAGCAATACTCAAAAAGGCCGGGGGGGATGGGGTTGAAGAGATTTTCCCGATTCTTGATAAACTGGGTGTGTTTGATAAGGACGAGAATATAGATCTTTATCGATACGACATATCAACCTCTTTTCCCCATAACGTACTGGAAAGCGCTGCAAGGCTGGTCAATTTGCCCCGGAACCTGTTAAAAGATAACACGCGCAAAGATCTGACCAGGCTCCCTTTGATGACCATAGACGGTCAATCGACTCTCGATTATGATGATGCCATTAGCATCGAAGAGCAAAATGACCATTATCGCCTCGGTGTTCATATCGTCGATGTCGGACATTATATTAAAAAAGGGGATATTATTGATCAAGAGGCCTTGGCCCGCGGCAGTTCCATATATTTGCCAGATCAGAAAATCCCCATGTTACCCTCTTCTCTGGCCGAAGATCTCTGCAGTCTGAAAGCGGGGGAATTGCGCCCTGCCATCAGCATTTTGGTGAAGCTGAATCGATACTTGGATATCGTCGATTATGACATTTTCCCGAGCCTGATCCAGGTAAAGCGCCGACTCACCTATTATGATGTCAATTTGGCTGCAAGTGAAGACAAAGAATTCAAGATTCTTCATAATATTGCAACGAAATTTCGCCAGACCCGGATGGATGCGGGTGCTGTTCAAATAACCTTGCCGGAAATTAACGTGTGGATCGATGAAGACGGGGAGGTTACCGTAAGCAAAATAAACCGGGAAAGTCCCGGCAGGATGCTGGTTTCGGAGATAATGATCATGGCCAATTGGCTAATGGCCAAGTTCCTGAAGAAACATAATGCGCCTGCAATCTATCGATCACAGACAGGTCCAAAAGAGCGACTCTATAAGGGGAACGCGGGCAACCTGTTTCAGAACTGCATGCAGCGAAGACTCTTGAGTCGATTTGCATTAAGTTGCGCACCGGAACATCATTCAGGGTTGGGCCTGGATGCCTATGTTACCGCGACGTCACCCATACGAAAATATTTTGACCTTGCAACCCAGGGGCAGATACGGGCAATATTCGGCTTGGACCCCCCCCGGACAACAGAGGAAATCGAGAAGACCATTCAGCTTCTTGAGCAACCCATGAGCGGCGTGTCCAGGATTCAATACAACCGCCACAGGTACTGGAAATTAAAATATCTTGAAAAACGCGTCGGACAAAAGGAAGAAGCTCTTGTGCTCTACAAGCGGAGAAACAGCTGCCAGATACTTTTGACCGAATATATGCTGGAATGCGATCTGCCCTTATCCAGCGGCATAGACTTGAAGCCTGAGGATCTGATTCGGGTTACCATGCAACATGCCAATGCAAGAAGAGACGTGCTTTCCGTATTTCTGGGTTGATAAATTGGTTATTCTTGTCTATACAGCCCGTTTCCTGTATAGGGCACACTTGTTAAACACAAATTCCCTATGCTTAACCCATCCAGCCCAAAACAGGTATTTTGATTGCGTATTTTACATCATAAAAACCAGGCTTGATTTTTTTTGAAAATCAGTTAATATTAATTTTTGCAGGAAAACCACCCTCTCCAAAATTGGTAAAGAGGTGATTTTATGTCGAGAAAAGTACTCTTAGTGGATGATGATCGTATTTTGCTCAAATTATTTAAAAAGAAATGCCAGAAGTACGAAAAGTATTTTGAGCTGCTTTTGGCCACCGACGGGCTGGAAGCCATTGAGGTCATGAAGAAACATGCCGTATCCATGGTTGTCACCGATCTGCAGATGCCCAATATGGATGGATATGCGCTGATTGCCCACCTTTCCGATACCTACCCGGATGTACCGGTTATTATCATTACCGGGTATCCCTCACCCGGCTGGAAAAAGGCGGTGCTGGTAAAACAGGCATTTCAATATGTCGAGAAACCCGTTGTTCTCGAAGATTTGATTGAAACAATCAAAGATTCTCTGGAAGCGGAGAAAGGAGGGGGCGTACTCCATTCAATTTCAATGGAGATGTTCGTCCAACTCATCGAAATGGACGGCAGGACGTGTACACTTCGGGTGGCAAATAAAGATACCGGCAAAAAAGGGGTTCTGTTTTTCAAAGACGGTGAATTAATGGATGCCAGAATCGGGGAAAAGCTTGGTATGCCTGTTGCGATGGAGATACTTTCCTGGAACCAGCCCACCATGTTTATCCAGGATTCCTGCATCGTCGAAGAAAAGAAAATTGAAGGAGATCTCCAGGCGATACTGATGGAAGCGATGCGCCTGAAGGATGAAGCTGAAGATGAAGCTGCAGGTGATTAACACCCACTCTTCCTTTCTCCTTACCACAACAACTATTCCGTTATTCCAACAGTCGGCCGGATTCTTACTCTTTGATAAATTCGTATTCTGCATCCCTGTATTTTGGGAGCAATACCATCTTTTGCATATTCACCAGTGTATTGTACGGCTGAGAAACAACAATTGAATTCACCAGCCACGACGGCAAATTACCGCCCGGATCATTGTGCACCTGATAGGTCACCTGTACCAGGCTGTTTTCAACGGGTGTGAACCGCCAGCAGCCCTCTATCATTTTTACCCTCACCAGCCCCTTTTTCGGTGGGATATAATCCGGCACTCCGATGATTTTAATGATCACACTTCGATTTTCATTATCCTGGATGATGGTATTATGAACAATCGCATCTCTGTCGCTTACGGGCCAGGGTGCATTATTAATTGTATAGGCATAGATCTCTTTAGGACTTATTCTTTTCAGAAGTTTACCCCCCTGACATGTGTGTATCCAGGAGGGATATGTCGAGATATCGGCGACAAGTGCGACCAAACTCGATAGAGATGTTTTTATCTTCATTACGGCTCTGTATTCTTTGAAGTTAGAACCGTCTACTTCACGGGTGTGCACTGTAATACCCTTGCCTTCCTTGGCAAGTTCCCAGGCGAACGCGCTTTTTGGGGGGACCAGGATAAGCCACAAAAAAAGAACACCCCAAGAAAATATTTCGCGGCTGAAATAATTTGTCAGCGTCAATGGTATCTCCGGCCTTTCCATTTTCTTTCCCCTTTTACGCGGTTCCATAAGCTGTTAAGCGTAAGAAGTGAATGCATCGTAAAGCCTAATGGAGATGAAAGAACGTAACCGAAAGGGATTTTCAAAGCCTTGATTGTCAGGAGGCAGAATACAAAGATTGCGGCGGTGCCAAGAACCGATAAACCAAAGGTCCAGTAAGCCAGCATACTGCCTTTTCCCGTACTGAGACCATGCCCGGTCAGAAAAGGCAGCATTACCGGCATCCAGCCCAGAAGGAGAGATTTAAAGGCTGTGAACGCGGATGTAAGTGCGCTGTCATCTCTCATAATATCCCCAAGGTTTTTTGAGAATCCCTCCCATATATCTGAAAAACTTTGATACATTCGAGTTCGAATCAGCTCATCGCCAAACATCCAGTATAAGCGGTATCCCGATTGCTTAACAACCTTCGCGAGCGCTATGTCATCCATGATCTCACCTCGAACGGCGGAGTGGCCATTCATGGCTTTATATACGCTCTGTCTAAAGAGTATGAACTGTCCGTTGGCCAGAGCTTCAGGTCTTGATGGGTCGTTTACGCGGGTGAAGTTCATGGAAGCGGCGATAGAAATAAAGACAGCCGGAAGCAGAAGACGCTCTGAAATAGAGATCAGTTCCTGAAAGGGATTTAAGGAAAGCATGTCAATGTGATGGGTCGCAGCAAACGCTACTGTTGTTCCCAAAAGATCCGGCGCTGCAATTGTATCGGCATCAACAAAGCAGTACCATTCACCCTCGGCAATTGCTGCCCCCTTCCAGCAGGCGTTATTTTTCCCGGTCCATCCTTCAGGGAGCTCACCGGCCTCGGCGAGATTAAGATGCGGATGGTCAGCCTGTATCTTACGCACGATGGCAGCGGTATTGTCCTCTGAGTCGTCATCGACCACGATAATTTTGTATCTGTCATCCGGATACGATTGATTCAGCAGGGAATCCACGCAACGTTCAATGTTGGACGCTTCATTTCGAGCAGGAATGATAACGGTGAGAAAAGGTAGTTTTAAACCATCCGGTTTGCTGAAAGGCGTAAGAAGTTCTCGGGTAAAATATATCTTGCCAATAACATAAAGGAAATATAAAACGAAGATGAGCCATGCTGTTGCGATAAAGAATAGAAGCATCTTTTACTCTTTGCATATAATGCGTTTTTACATTTCAGATTGAGCCAAACACTTCTAACCCGAATATTTCATGAAAATTTTTCAGCAGATCTATAATATATAATCAAATCAAAGTGATAAGTTAAACAATAAATGTTCTTCCCAAGGTGTACTTTGTACGCTGACCTTTTATCCCAGATCTGAAATTTTTCACCCTTTGGGCGCTGCCTGATGCGCCCGTTTGCCCCGTTATCAGGGGCTTGCGGTAGCATACTACAGCAGCGCCTCTGAATGCCTTGCAAATGAACGCATCAGACGCGTGAAATATCCAAGGCAGGATCATATCAGAAAGTAGGATCGATATGAAATGGTTTTTTATTTCCCCCTTTTCCATCAATGTTTTAAGCGTTGCGATCCTGTTAATCTTCATGCTCTTTTTTCTTTTGAGAATTAAAGAGAGATCAAAGGCGACGCTGTTACTGGTTGTATTCCTCATCGGTGTGGTATTTGTTTTTGTCTCCTTTTTTATAATTTTTTCGACATTAAATCCTTTATATGCCACTGCGGCGTGGTGGATCTTGCATCTCATGGTATTTGCTTCAATCGCAATGGTGCAGTTCGCCTATCATTTTCCAGAAAATATCCACCCCCGTGAATCCAGGATCGTTATGATCATCTGCGTTTTAGCTGCATGCGTGGTCTATCCGTACTATATTAATAAAACCTTGGGAATGGAGCCGGAATTTATTTTTGAAGCCTATTCATATACTTTTCTTGAAACCCCGGAAATCGGAATTGTGATAGGCGCAGAGATACTGTGGATACTGATCGTCTTTTTTCGTAAAGCCGTTTTTTATTCCGAGCACAAATATACGGGTTTTATGCGTCGTTGGTCAGGCAATAAGGACCGCCCGCTGACGCTAAATGGTATTGCGCATTTATTGGCCAGATTTCCTATCGCCTGTATAATGATGTTTAAAGCCAGAGGTAGACACGCAGTGGCAATTCGACATCTGTTCCTTATTTTTATTTCCCCCATTGTGCTGATTGCAGCGGTTATCATGGCCTATCAAGGGCTATTGTCCTGGGAAATTTTTGCCCATATTTTGGGTACCGGGTTCATGATTATCGTCTTTATCTTTATCGTTGTTTATATCAACAACTCTTCAGAACCTTCCACTTTTATGGTCAAACTTGTTGGAATATCACTGGGTGCCTTGCTGATGGCCATCGGCTTAGGATCCGGTATTACTATGTTGATCAAAGACGATGCTTACGAGAAACGACACTTGATAGAAGTGGGGCAGTGCAAGCGGGCTGTTTCCCGGAATGACCTGACGACGTTGCCGGAAGACGTCGTGTACATAATGACCCGTCCTGTTAATGAACAAACGCATCCGAAAATTTATGAAAAGATTTTTGCCCGGGATTTGGACTTCATCGTTCCACGGGGTATTGACGGCAACCTGAGTCAAGGGAGATTTTCTAAAAATCAGAAAGTGTCTATCAAAATCTCTGAGATAAAACGGAACTATCGTAAAATTGAGGCCCTCAACGCAAAAGCGTATTACATCCATTATGATTTCTTTTCTGATGGAAAAGCTTACGAGGTCGGGTTTGATTATATTGATTATCGAAAGGGAATACATGAAACAGGCCTCAAACTGATCTATATTATTATAGGGGCCGCCCTCTTTGTTATTGTTGTGTTCCCATACTTTTTCAAAGAGAGCCTTGTTAAACCGTTGAGAGCGCTCCTCGATGGTGTGAAGAAGGTGAATGAAGGTAATCTGGAAGTTATGGTTCCCGTTAAGGTGGAAGATGAGATCGGCTACTTGTCCAATTCCTTTAATAGTATGGTGCAATCCATTCAGGATGCCAGAGTAAAACTTAAAAACGCCTTGGATCATCAGGTGAAATTGACAGAATCCTACAGCTATTTTGTGCCAAAGGAGTTTTTACAGTTTTTAGAAAAAGAGAGCGTCATTGATATCAAGCTGGGCGACAACGTTCAAAAAGAGATGTCCATCCTTTTTTCCGATATTCGTTCTTTTACAAGACTGTCTGAAAAAATGTCCCCTCAGGAGAATTTTAATTTCATAAACAGCTGCCTCGGCAGAATCGGTCCGGTTGTCAGGGATAACAACGGGTTTATTGACAAATACATCGGTGATGCCGTTATGGCGCTCTTTCCGCATAAGACGGAGGATGCGGTAAAGGCGGCGGTTGACATGCAGAAGGTCATAAGGACCTATAACCAGCACAGGGATAAGACCGGCTATGAACCGATTAAAATCGGTATTGGTGTAAATACCGGCATTATGATGCTCGGGACCATTGGGGAAGAGAAACGCATGGAAGGCACCGTTATTTCTGACGCGGTGAACCTGGCTTCCCGGCTGGAAGGACTGACAAAAATATATGGTGCTTCAGTGCTCGTGAGCAGCAAGACCTTGGAAAGCGTAGAAAATCGATCCGATTTTCATTACCGTTTTTTGGATAGGGTCCAGGTTAAAGGCAAGAAGAAGTGGGTGGAGATATATGAGATTTTCGACAGTGACACACCGGACCTTGTCGAGATGAAACTGAAAACAAAGCCGGATTTTGAAAACGGGATAATGCTTTATCAGGACCGCAAATTCGACGAGGCGCTCGATTGTTTTAAAAAAGTACTAGAAACAAACCGCCGGGACAAAGCCGCCGAGCTGTATGTTAAGTGGTGTGAAAGAATTCAGCAGTACGGTCTTCCGGAGGGGTGGGAAGGGATCACAGCCATGGATCAAAAGTGATGTTGAGGAACCCGCCACGGTTTTATTTATCTGTCAGCAGTGAGATATAGGCTTGGATCAAGAGGATATCACAACTTTGAATAGGGTTATCATAAATTTCAGATAGTCCAACAGCTATGGTTTTGCGATATTTTTTGAGTATGTCAAAAAATCAGGCGTTTGATACTTGGTCATTATTGCAGATATCACCACGCCATAAGGCGCACCCTTTTTCCCATAACCCCTTCCTGAAAGCGCTAAAATTAATCACCCAATGTATTGACAATTTGCCTCGGAACAAATAGGTTCACTTCGCTGATTTTCTTTTATTGTCGCACTTAACAGACATATCTTTTTGGAAGGAGGATCTTTAATTGAATAAGTTAACTCCAAAGCGAATGTTTTTCACCAAAGGGGCGGGTTATCACCGCGACAAGCTGCAGAGTTTTGAGCTGGCGCTTCGAAACGCCGGAATTGAAAAATGCAATCTTGTCCACGTATCCAGCATATTTCCTCCGGATTGTAAAATTATTTCAAAAGAGGTCGGCATAAAAGAACTGACGCCGGGGCAGATTACATTCGTTGTTTTGGCCCGTGAAGGCACGAATGAGCCCAATCGGCTGGTTTCGGCGGCAGTCGGATTGGCGCGTCCAAAAAATAGCAAGCAATATGGATACATCAGCGAACACCATGCCTTTGGTGAGACAATGAAGAAATCGGCAGATTACGCCGAAGATCTTGCCGCAACTATGCTGGCTTCAACCTTGGGGATCGAACTGGACCCGGATGTGGCCTGGGATGAACGTAAACAGGTCTACAAAGTCGGCCCACGGCTTTTTATCTCCCGCAGCATTTCTCAATCGGCAAAAGGACATAAACAAGGTTATTGGACAACTGTAGTTGCCTGTGCTGTAATGTTGCTGTAATGATACCGTTTCACAAGGCCGATTACGCGAGTATCAGAACAAAGGTCCATTCAACCAATGAAGTGAGGAAATTCATGTCACGTCCCCATTCTATGTTTCACGACGCGCCTGATATTATTCCGCCACCCTTTTCCAGGGGGATGAGTATCATTGACTTCGTCAATACCCTCGGGAAAACATGTTTTGAAGCCCGAAACGTTTACCGCGGCGCCCGACTCTACAAACGCATGATTGAAGATAGCGACACGATCTGGCTCGGTATCGCCGGCGCCGGTATTGCCGGCGGAATGGGCGGAATGGTCATTTCTCTGCTGGAAGCCGGTTTCATTGATGTGATCTGTTCGACCGGGGCACAGGTATACCATGATTTGCATTTTGCCTTCGACCTTCCTGTCAAAGCAATATCTCCTGACCATAATGATGATATTCTAAGACGCCAGGGCGATACCCGAATTTATGATATTGGTATTCGCGATAAAGAAACCCTTGATGCACAGGATGAGATCATACGGAACTTTATCAGAGAGAGCTATGAGCAGCATTTATCCAGAGGTCCGATTTCAAGCTGGGAATTTAATTTCGCGCTGGGAAAATGGGTTTTGGAAAACAGTAAATATCCTGAGCGAAGTTTTGTCGCCCGAGCGGCCGATATGGGAGTTCCAATCTTCTGGGATTCACTGGCCAATCATTCCATTGCCATGAATTTAATCCTGACTGATCAGCAAGGATTTCCGATAACCCTATCAGCGCAAAAAGATATAGTTGATTCAGCGGCCATTGTTTTTTCATCCGAGCAAACAGGTTTTTTAATGCTTGGAGGTGGCGGACCCAAAAATTTTATCCAGCAAACCAGCCCGACGATAAGCCAAATTCTAAAAATTAAGTTTGACGGTGCGGAACGCGGAATTCAAATCGGTACAGCTGTTGAAAAAGAAGGAAGTTTATCCGGCTGTACGTTTAGCGAATCCGTGACTTGGGGCAAATACCACCAAGCAGATGGCGACAAATTGATTCAGATCTGGGGTGAATATAGCGTCATTTTTCCCATTCTAACAGCCTATACCTTGGAAGTTTGCAACAAAAAACCCACCAAAAACATTGCCTCCCAATTGCCGAATTATATCAAGAATATGGACGCGAAACGATGAGATTGAATCCCAAACAATTTCTCGATCTGGATGCCGTGTTTTCCGAGTTTGAAAGTGCCGCGGTCGCCATTCTTCCGGTTCCTTACGAAGGCGGCGTGACATGGGCTACCGGCACCGCCCGGGGGCCTAATGCCGTTATTGAGGCTTCACAGCATTTAGAGTCGTACGATGAAAGGTTGAAGACAGAACCCTCTCGCATGGGAATCGTAACCGTCATGCCGCCAAACATCTCTTCGGATCCCGCAACTATGAAAGAAGTAATTTATCAAAGTTCAAAGGCTCTAATTCAACAGGATAAATTCGTGGTTCTAATCGGCGGGGATCATTCCGTCAGCAGCGTTTATTTTAAGGCATTGTATGAAAAATTCGGCCGCCTTTCGGCTATTCAACTCGATGCCCATTCAGATTTAAGAGATACCTATAACGGCAGCCTATTCAGCCACGCGTGCGTGATGTCCCGTATTCGTGAACTTACCAGCGATACCCTTCAGATCGGCATTCGCAGTATGTCTTCAGGAGAAGCCGAGCGAATAAAAAATGAAAATTTGTTGGTATGCACCATGTCCGACTATCGCAGCGGAAATTTTGATGTGGAGAGTGCTATTAAGCGGCTTCCCGATCCTGTATTCATAACGGTGGATGTGGATGTTTTTGATTGGAGCGTTATCCGCAGCACCGGGACACCGGAACCGGGTGGCTTTTTTTGGGATGAGGCGGTGAGCCTGTTGCGAAAAATTTTTATGGAGAAAAACGTGGTCGGCTTCGACGTCGTAGAGCTTTCTTATAGCAAGGATGACCGAAACTCACCGTTTGCCGTTGCCAAACTCATCTATAAGATGCTGGGTTTTAAGCTTGCTGCCGGGGTAAACCGAGGCTTATTGGACTGGCCGGACAAGCCCCGGGGAAGTCTATTTTATTGATTCTGAAAAGACTGCTGCTGTCGGTGGTTTTCTCGTTGGCGGACAGGCGCCTCGGGACAGATGCCGCATCCGACTGGCTAAAAACCTATCGCCCTTTCCGCCAGTTCCTCCCGGGTTTTGCATCGGATGCATTTGGTGGTTATCAGTCTGGCCATTAACCGGTTGAACGGTATTTCCTTTCCGCAATCCTCACAAATGCCGAATTCACCTTCTTCGATTCTCCAGAGCGCCGTTTGATTTTTTTTGATCAGATTGCTTTCCCGGTTGCGAATCTTAAGCCGCTGGTTTTGATTTTCATCAAAAGATGCCATATCCACAAACTCTGTAAAGCGAGAATCTTCGTCATTGATCAGGTCGTTGGCTGTTCCACGGGCCTGGTTCAACAGCCCCTCAAGTTGGGCAGTTAGCAGTTCTCGAAAATAGTCAAGATCGGCTGTTTCCATGTACGCATTCCTTTCTATTTTCTATCTCGTTTCTGCTAATTAACGGCGTCTTTTAATTTTTTCCCCGGCACAAACTGGGGGACATTTTTGGCTTTGATTTTGATTTTTTCACCGGTACTGGGATTTCGGCCGGTTCTGGCCTTACGTTTCGAAACCTTAAATGTCCCAAAACCGGTGAGTGTGATCGAATCACCCTTTTTTAATGCCTGGGTGATGTTTGAAAGAATACTTTCCAGTACCGCCTTTGCTTCTTTTTGGGAGCTTAATGCCGTTGACATCTCATTGATCAACTCGTTTTTGTTCATGCGTTTTTCCTTTCTGATTAAGACAATTAAATGGTTCAACAAAAAATATTAAAAACAGGATGGCCTTTCAGATCGACCAGCTCTCAACCGGTCAGACTTTCGTGTTCCGGAACCAGAAGCAGTTTAATAATAAAAAGGCTATTGGTGCTTAAGCCGATGCTGCCTTTTTTTATTCTTGAACTTCCTTATTTCATCACGTTCGATCTCCCGTGATTTGTTTTTCCGGCAAGAGAAACAGCGCAGAGGGGGGTCAAACCCTCTCTGCTGAAATTTTTCCTGCTCTTTGTCGGTAAACTCAAATTCCGTGTCGCACTGAATACAGGTGATGATAATGGATTCCATTGCTATACTGGTTTTTTATATTTTGTCTTTAAAACCGCTGATGACCTCAAAATGATTCACTTCGATGATCATCTTTCCATCCAGCCGCTCAGACACCTTGCCGGTGACCGATACGGTTTGACTGACGAAATTTAGCAACGCTTTCCCCAGTTTATAGGTTTTTACAACGTATTCGCTCTCATCAAAGGTTTGAATCGAGACACCGACAACGTTTCCATTATTATCCCATTTTCCCGGGACAAGAATGCCGGTAACCGTTGGTTTGGGGAATTTTTTCGATTTTTTTTCTCTCTCTCTCATTGAAAAGCCATACATTTCGACAAATAAGGATAAGATGCGCTTCTTAAAAAGCAACGAACATGCCAAGAGGTGTGTTTTTCCTGCCAGAGTTTGATATTTCTTAAAAAGTATTGCCATTTTACCTTTTTCAATAGATAGATTTTAATTCGTAATCGACAATCCTGATTCTCTTTTGTTTTTTGAGCAAAAAAATATAGATTTCTTTTTTTATTTTCTCAGCAGACATGGAAAATAAGAATTTAAAGTTCCGATCTTGATTGTATTCGGAACTTTCTGTTCCGAATACTGGACAATTTTATGTAAACGATATCTCCGATTTACATGATTTTTCCAGCCTCAATTGAATCTGACGCGCTTTTAAAATGCATGTGTTCTGTGTTGATCCAAAGGATTTGAAGCATCGAACCTGCTTTGCCCAACAAGTTACAGCAACAGTTAAAATTCAAAAAGTTGTGTTTGGCAGCAATTTTGCAGTTACAGATTGGGCGGAATATTTTTTCCCCATCAATTTTGGCCATCCCGGGCCCGTTGCCAAAAGAGAACCTCGTTTTTTCATTATAAAGATTGAAATTGAGTGCCTGAAACTTTATGGGAACGACGCCCTTAAAACGTGCATAACCCCAAGTGGAGGCTTGGAAAACATGGCTGTACAACCTATACAGGAACTGGAGGCTTTAGAACCCGACGTTTCTCGGAACCAGAGCAGAGAGAGGGGTGCGAAGCGCAAAAAAAAGTATATAAGTTCCAGAAAAAAGAAGATTCCGTCAGGCAGAACATGCAAAATATGCGGCAAAGATCCCGCACCGAATTATTTCTTCTGTCCATCCTGCCATAACAGGGCGGGCAGGAATGAAGAAAGTGATGCACTGAATATCCAGCTTAATGAATTTTAAAGACATCCAAAACAGTTCATCTGTTTAATGAAAAATTGGTTGCCTTTGTTGTTTTAACAGATGAACACGCAACACACACGCCTGAAAAAACATCTCAACTTCCGGCAAAACACAGATCTAAAATATACCCCCCTATAATTTGCTATAATCATCTTAGCCGGGTCATTATCGAACCGGGGATTCCAATTATCGGAATGGGGACACCGGCTTCCTGTCTGTACCAATAAAGGCGTTTTGTTTTTTGTTTCAGATTATTTGGAAACGGGTTAATTTAGATATTGACCTGTTCAACCTTCCGCTATAGTAGGAGAAGTCACGTTTTCAAAAGCTATTCGGGTGAAACCGTTCTTTTTCGGAGTATTCAATGAGATCTGCTCTGGTCGTTTCAGAAGATAATGACGTTTTAAAAAAAATACGCGCCGGCTTCCCTCCCGGATACCGTGTTGAAAATGCGCCCGATAAAAGTTCTGCCTTGGAAATTTTTAAGAAAAAACGTTGCGATATTGTTTTTATAGACCTAAAACTTCTCCTTCAGTCGATGCAAGAGAAGGATTACACCACAGATCTCCAATCCTTTAAACTGCTGTACCCTTCAACTGAAATCGTCGTCATGTCTTATCCGGATAGGATCAGGGAGGCGGTAAAAGTCGTAAGGGCCGGGGCCAGTGATTACCTGACGTACCCGATAGATCCGGAAGAAGCAAAATTTGTTGTTGAAACCATCCGTGAGTCGATCATCAAACAATCAGAACTCGATCATTTAAGAGATGAAGCCGGCATATCGGACGCGCCGGAAATTGCGACAACCACCAGCCCTGTTATGATAGATGTTTTGAACAAGATACGCTCCGTTGCCCTGACGAAAACGACGGTTCTGCTCATCGGCGAAACCGGCACCGGCAAAAGTGTTCTGGCGAAACTGATTCATCAGTATAGCAATCGAAAAAATTCCCAGTTCATCAGTGTTCATTGCGGTGCTATTCCAGACACGCTTTTAGAAAGCGAGTTGTTTGGTCACGAAAAAGGGGCTTTTACCGGGGCGGTTCGCAAAAAGCTGGGAAAATTTGAGATTGCCATAGGGGGAACCATTTTTTTGGACGAGATCGGCACAATTACTCCCATGGCACAGATCAATCTCTTGCAGGTTCTTCAGGATGGGACTTTCAGCCGTGTTGGCGGAGAAGAAACCATCGAAACTAACGCACGCGTTGTCGCGGCCACCAACGCAGATCTCAAGCAAATGATGGCTGACGGTTGGTTTAGAAAAGACCTTTATTATCGACTCAACGTGTTTCCCGTTGAAATACCGCCGCTGAGAGAAAGAGCAGAAGAAATCCCTTTTTTAATCGATGTGTTTTTAAATCGATTGAAACAGGATTTTCAGAAAGATATCAAGAACGTCCACCCGTTTGTTCTGGATGCCTTAAAAAAATACACATGGCCGGGAAACATCCGGGAGCTAGAGAATCTGATGGAACGAGCATATATATTGGAAAATTCGTCCATGCTGACACCGGAGAGCTTTCCTTCAGAGCTCTTTGAAACACAGGATTCAACCGCTATACTTCCGATGAACTCGACGATTCATCTTGCCGACGCCCGGCGAAGGGCGATAGAAAACTTTGAACGGCAATATTTAAAGGAACTCCTTTCCCGTAACAAAGGAAAAATTAAAGCTTCTGCTCATGAGGCCGGTATCAGCACCCGCCAGCTTCATAAAATGATGTCTAAATACGGAATTCGAAAAGAGGATTTCAGGGCAGCTTTGGATCAATAGGAAGTAAAGATTGTTCTTTTAAAGGGGTGTCACCCTGCAGGCTGTTTTTCCATCCCGCAGGGTGATTTTTTATTCGTCCAAAATTTTATAGCCTGCTACGTAAATGATTTTAACATCTTCTTCTTCTTCAACAGTACCTGTCACTTCAGCAACCATTCCGATATAAGTCAAAAGCTCGTTTCCCATCTCCGTATCCCCGATGTAATAAATATTACCGTCTCTTGCAAGGATTTGATATTCATCGTTGATTTCACCGACAATAGTGACTTGATTGGGTACAGACATCACAGGCGCTGAAATGACCAGAAAAATGGTACACAGCATTGCTAGACCGATTGAAAACCTTGAAAAGAACTTTTTCATGCTATTATCTCCTTATTTCTTGTTATCAGTTTAGAACAAATGTTGCCTTGTATCTTTTTTCTAATCTTTCTGAAGATCGACTACAGAGGATTAGCGCAGTATGAAACCAAATTTTTTATTATGATTTTTAATACCCCGTCCACTTGCGGCGGGGAGTTTCATTTAAAAATCAACTTTCTTTAATAACTGTGTCTAAGAACACCCCTCAATCCAAAGCAAACCCTTGTGTGTCAGATGCTAAAAACCGGATGCTTTTTCCATTTTTTCCTCTTTTGTTTTGCATTGGATGCATTTAGTGGTTACCGGTCTAACCATTAACCGATTGAACGGTATTTCCTCTCCACAATCTTCACAAATACCGAATTCACCATCGTCGATACGCTGAAGAGCAGATTCAATTTTTTTCACCAGATTGCTCTCCCGGCTGCGAATCCTAAATTGCAAGCTTTGGCCTTCATCCAAAGATGCCAAATCCGTATAGTCGGTATAATGAGGTCCTTCTTCGTTGATAAGATCTCTTGTTGCGCGATATGCTCGATGTATCTGTTCTTCCAGTTGAGTGGTTAGCATTTTTCGGAAATATTCAAGGTCGATGGTTTCCATTAGAACGCCCTTTCCATTCCGGTTAATTATCGGCATGGGAGAAGTTCAACATTACTCCCTTCGACATATATTCTTCACCCAAAGAATCGTCCAATTTGAAAAGTAGAACAGCAATAAATATGCCACAAACTTAAATGGTTAAAATGATCGAGAAATGGATGGTAGAAAACGATATTTTCTGACAGGAGTTGAATAACCAGTTGGATTTATGAGAGATAAAGACAATTTCTATTTTATGTTTGATTTCTTAAACACAACAAATAAAAAAACCTTATTTTCCGGTTCACTCAAATGGGAACTCAAGGTTCTCTTATTCCTTTGTCTAAAATATAAGGCAACTTTTGTGTCATCCCTATATTAAACTGGAAGTAACAATTTTGAGCAGGAGATTTTTCATTATTACCCTTTTAATTAAAACCTGGACTGTGTGATACCTTACAACTGTCTAATGACAACGGTTTTTTGATATGTAAAGGATATCACAACAATTTAAAGATGTCAGAAAGTTGTGGTTACAAGTATCCTTAAACCGTTGAAATACAGATTTTACAGACTGTGATTGTCAAATCAAGTCAATTGCAATTTTGACCGTTGCCAAATCCTCTTGGTCCAGTTACATAAAAAATGCTGCATGATTGACAAATAGATTTTGCTTTTCGTTTTTGACTTAAATCAAGGCAAACAGAACTTTAATGCTGGTATTTAAAACAGTCGTGTCGAAAATACACCTTTTCTTTTTGGAGAATATAAAAATATGAAATGGACATCAGAAGCCGAAGCTGCAATCAAAAGAGTCCCGTTTTTTGTCCGAAAAAAGGTTCGGGCGCGTGTTGAAAATGAAGCGGCGGCGGCGGGGAAAACCGTGGTATCGATTGAAGATGTTCAGGTGACCCAGCGTCGTTTTTTAACGAAAATGAGCTCCGAGGTCAAGGGGTATCAGGTGGATACCTGTTTTGGACCCGGCGGGTGCCCGAACCGGGCAAACAACGGGGAAGATCTAATTCAGAAGATCGAGGCGCTTCTGAAGAAAGAAGATCTTCTGGGTTTTTTGAAGCAGCGGGTCAAGGGCGATCTCAAGCTTCATCATGAGTTCAGGGTCACGCTGGCAGAATGCCCCAATGCCTGCTCGCAGCCCCAGATCAAGGATATCGGAATTATCGGAGCGGTTGTGCCGGTGACGACCGATGAAGACTGCACGCTCTGCGAAGCGTGCGTAGAAACGTGTCCGGAAAAATGCATTGCCTTAAACAATAGTACCCGGAAGCCGGAAATCGATTTTGATCAGTGTTTGAAATGCGGGCAGTGTATTCATGTCTGTCCCACCGGAACTCTGGAATCCGGACAAAAGGGTTTCAGGATTCAGCTGGGGGGAAAGCTGGGCAGGCATCCGAGGTTAGCAAGGGAACTTGGGGGCATTTTTAGTGAGGGTGAAGTTCTTGAAATTGTAAAACGATGTGTCAGGTTTTATAAAGAAAACAGCAAACATGGGGAACGGTTTGCTGAACTATTCAAGCTTTCAGATTTCAAGGACTTTATCTGAAAAATTAAATGTTTGAAAACCCGGGCACGTTACACAGCAAAGCGTTCGGTGGCCAGTGGTCGGATTCAGGCGACTTTTAAAAATCCTGATCTTGATGGAGCAGAAGTGGTTGGGAAGCCTCAAATAATGTTCGAGGGCAAGGCGCAAGGCAGCCGAAAAAGCGGAGCATACACGACAGTATGTGAGAGCATTTTGAGCCGACTTGCAACACAGCCATCGGGCGTTAGAGGGGGCTTTGCAACCACTTCTATTGCAGTTTTCCATGTTCCGCCAGATCTTCCAATCCGACCCGATCCAAGATCCTGATCTCCCGACCGCTGACCTCGATCAAATTCTGATGGTTCATCTTTGTAAATATTCTGGACAGGGTTTCGGGAATGGTTCCCAGAAGGCTGGCCAGCTGACCTTTTGAGATGGTCAGGGAGACAAGTTCTTCGGTTTGCTGTTCTTCGGACAGATAAATAAGATAGGATGCCAGGCGACCCGGAACCTCTTTGAGAGAAAGGTTTTCGATCTGAACCGTAAATTGCCTGAGCCGCATGGAAAGAACCGCAAGCATATTGAGGGACAGAGACGGGTTGCCGGATATCAGATCGACAAAGGCGGCCTTTGGGAAAAACAGGAGGTGGCTTTTGAGAAGGGTCTGGGCGTTGGCCGGAAATTTCATCCCGGAAAAGACCGGAACTTCACCGAACGGATTCCCGGGACCGTAAATGTGTAAGATATGTTCTTTGCCTTCAAATGAGACCTTGTAAATTTTTACGCTGCCGTCCGCAACAATATAAAATCCTTTACAGTCATCCCCTTCAATAAAAACCGTCTTGCCCTTGTCATAAAACTTGTCGACGGCGATGTGTCGGATTTCTTTCAACTGATCTTCGGAAAGACTGCTGAAAAGGGGAACTTTTGAGATGATATCCAGGATTTTTTCCATAATTTTTCTCTTTTTTGAAAATTATCACCTCTTTTTGACATAAGTCAAGGTAACCGGTCTGTTTATCCTTTATAAATAGACTCAAAAGCAGGGAAAACCTTTATCAATCAAAAAAACTGATTACATTATATCATGAACATCAAACAGAAGGAGGGCAATTATGTTTTGTTTTCAATGTGAACAGACCGCAAAAGGCGAGGGATGTACAAAGATCGGGGTCTGCGGGAAGCCGCATGAGGTAGCGACGCTCCAGGACCTGCTGATCTATGCCGTTAAAGGGTTGTCACAGGTCGCCGTGGAAGGGCGAAACGTCGGTGTATCCGATGAACAGATCGACCGTTTCACCTGCGAAGCGATATTTTCCACACTGACCAATGTGAATTTTGATCCGGACCGATTTGTCGATTGGATCAATCAAACGGTGAAATTGAGAGATGAACTTAAAAGCAAGGTCAATGCAGCCGGCGGAAAAACAGATTTCCCCGGAGGAGCGGTGGATTTCACACCGGCATCCAACGTCGAAGGGCTTGTAAAGCAGGGAGAGAAGGTCGGGGTCAAGTCAGATCCTGACGCCAACCCGGACATTCTGTCTCTTCAGCAGCTTTTGGTATATGGTCTCAAAGGGGTTGCCGCTTATGCGGATCATGCCGCGATTTTGGGACAAAGCGACGAGAACGTCTATGCGTTTATTCAAGAAGCAATGGCTGCAACATTGAACACGGATCTGGGCGCGGACGATCTTGTCGGCCTTGTACTGAAATGTGGGGAGATAAACCTGCGGGCCATGGAACTGCTGGATGCCGCAAACACCGGAACCTATGGACATCCGGTGCCGACATCCGTACCGCTGGGCGCGAAAAAGGGCAAGGCGATTCTGGTTTCCGGTCATGATTTAAAAGACCTGGAAGAGATTTTGAAGCAGAGTCAGGGGAAGGGGATCAGTGTGTACACCCATGGCGAAATGCTCCCCTGCCACGGTTATCCGGCGCTGAAAAAATACGATCATTTCTACGGACATTACGGTACGGCCTGGCAAAACCAGAAAAAAGAATTTGCCGCTTTTCCGGGGGCCATATTGATGACCACGAACTGTATTCAGAAACCGAAGGATACTTACAAGGATAATATTTTTACCACCGGCTTGGTGGGCTGGCCCGGTCTTACTTATATCGCGGATAAAAATTTCGCACCGGTGATTGAAAAGGCTCTGGAGATGCCCGGATTTGCCAAGGACACGGAGGGCAAATCGGTGATGGTCGGATTTGCCCGAAATGCGGTGATGGGTGTTGCGGGCACCGTGATTGAAGCGGTCAAGAACAAGGCGATTCGCCACTTTTTTCTGGTAGCGGGATGCGACGGCGCCAAACCCGGAAGAAATTATTACACCGAGTTTGTTGAAAAGGTTCCCGAGGATTGCGTGGTTCTGACCCTTGCTTGCGGCAAGTTCCGGTTCTTTGATAAAGATCTGGGAGATATCGGCGGCATTCCGAGGCTTCTGGATATCGGTCAGTGTAACGACGCCTATTCCGCCGTGCAGATTGCAGTGGCGCTGGCAGGGGCGTTTGAGTGCGAAGTGAACGACCTGCCGCTGTCCATGATCCTGTCATGGTACGAGCAGAAAGCCTGTGCCATTCTTCTGAGCCTTCTGTATCTGGGGATCAAGGATATCCGGCTCGGACCGAGTTTGCCGGCATTTATCTCGCCCAACATTCTCAATGTGCTGGTGGAGAAGTTCAACATTATGCCAATCGGTACACCGGATGAGGACCTGAAGGCGATTCTGGGATAGCATATAGACAGGATTTACAGGATGACCGGGAAACGAGATATCTTGTAAATCCTGTCGTTCAAAGAGGAGAACAGATTATGAAATGCCCCGGACAAGACAGCCGATACTGGAAACCCGGTGCCATTTTTGATGAAAAATGCCCCCAATGCGGCCATATCGTGGAGTTTTTTAAGGATGACACCGCCCGCAAATGCGTACAGTGCGGCCACCGGTTCGCAAATCCGAAAATGGATTTCGGATGTGCTTCTTACTGCCAGTATGCCGAGGAGTGCATTGGTGATCTTCCTCCGGAACTGATTGCCCAGAAGGAAGATCTTTTAAAGGATCGGGTGGCCATAGAAATGAAGCGGTATTTCAAAACCGATTTTAAACGGATCGGCCATGCGACCCGTGTGGCTCGATATGCCGAACGGATCGGTAAAAGCGAGAGAGGGAACATGGCGGTGATTCTGGTCTCCGCGTATCTGCATGACATCGGTATCCATGAAGCGGAAAAAAAGCACGGGAGTACAGCCGCCAAATACCAGGAGGAAGAGGGACCGGACATTGCACGATCCATTCTGATCCAGCTGGGGGCAAAGGAAGCGCTGATCGATGAAGTCTGCGACATCATCGGGCATCACCATCATCCCCGCCCGGAGGAAACCTTGAACTTCAAGGTGCTGTACGACGCGGACCTGATCACAAACCTGGAAGAGAAACATAAGGACGATCCCATCGATGCCGACCGGCTGGATCAAATCATTGGCAAATCCTTTTTAACCGAAAGCGGTAGTCAGACGGCACGGGAAGTCCTTTTGAAATAGGAGAGATTATGAAAGTTACACGAAAAGTTATAGAAATCGATGATGAACTGTGCGACGGATGCGGAGAGTGTGTGCCCTCCTGTGCGGAGGGTGCGTTGGAAATCGTGGACGGCAAGGCACGGATTGTTGAGGATAAATTGTGTGACGGTTTGGGCGCATGCCTTGGCGAATGCCCTACGGGTGCGCTCAAGGTCATTGAACGGGAAGCCGATGAGTTTGATGAAGAAGCGGTGGAAGAACATCTCGCACAGATGGAAAAAGAAACACCCAAAGAAGAAGCTGTTGCGCAGTGCGGATGTCCCTCAGCCGGTATCCAGACGTTCGTTCCGGCGGACCTCGCCCGATCGACAGAATTCCCCGGCCCGGTCGAAGGTGAGTCAGAATCGGCGCTGTCCCACTGGCCGATTCAGATAAAGCTTGTCCCGCCCCAGGCGCCCTTTCTCAAAGGCGCGGACCTTGTGGTCGTTGCGGATTGTGTTCCGGCGACCTACCCGTCATTTCACAGGGATTTTCTTAAGGGCAAAGCGGTCATGATGGGGTGCCCCAAGCTGGATGATGCCCAGGAGTACATTGACAAGTTTACGGAGGTTTTCAAAACAGCGGGCATCAAGAGCATTACGATACCCATCATAGAGGTCCCCTGCTGCTCGGGTCTTCCCATCATCGTGAAAAGGGGATTGGAAGCATCCGGTAAAGAGATACCCGCGGAGGTGGTGGTTATTAGCGTCAAGGGCAAGATACTGGAAAGAGCTGCACTGTCGAGCAAAACGCCTAATCCCTAATATTCACATTATCACCATAATAAAAACCGCCGCAGGCGATCACAAAGCTGCGGCGGTTTTATTTTTAGGCAGGATCAAGCCAAACGTTCCGTTACGGACATGGCTCTGTAGATACATGCTTCTATGCACGAAAGGCAGATGATGCACTTTTCCGGCTCGAATGATACATACCAGGATTGCCGGTCTACCTCAAGCGCCTGCGTCGGGCAGTGCGGCACGCATGACGTGCAGCTGGTGCATCGGTCTTCCAGATGGCGAATTTCCTGTGCCAAAGGCTCTACTTGTACACCCACCCTTTCGAGATAGTCGAGCCCTTGTGAAATTTGATTTTCCTCGCCGCCAAGTTCCACAACCATCATGCCCTGCTTTCCCGGATCGATGCTGGCGCGCAAAATGTTGACCTGGATGCCGTAGTCGGAGATGAGATGATAGGTAATCGGGTCTTCAACAATGTCTTCTGAAAAATTAAGCACAACCTTCATCCGTTTCATATTGCCGCCTCCTTTCCCGCAGCAGCACCCGGAAGCGGCGCCTGCGGTTGCGTCAGCAAAAACTCACCCTTCTGAATTAAAGACTTTAACTGTTGAGCCACATTTCGGGCCATGGCGTAGCTGGAAAAGGATCCGGTAGGCACATTTTCCCCTTTTATACGGATCGTTCCGGATTTCAGCTCTTCATAGGTGACTTCAGCGAGTTTCGCTTCACCTTCGCCGAATGGATAGTACTTGCTGTAATCCACCACCGGGGCTTTGAGTTCGGCGTCCGTGACGGAAACCGACCGTGCCATATCCTCATCCAGGATCGGAATCGGAATGCCGACGGCAACACTCAACGTGATGCCGTAACCTGTAAATGACGCCGCGCGCAGCCATTTGGTGGTCATCTGTCGCAGATCACCGATCAGCGCCACTGTTCCGGACGGCGATCGTGGGGTTCCATTTTCCAGTCGAGGTCCCGCCGGATTGTGCTGGGTGCCTTGCCAGACCACATAGCCCTGGGCACCGCAGAGAAAAACACGGGTGCCGATACCGATGGTTCGGTAATACGGATCGTTGAATAGGGGTGAAAGCTGTCCGGCGCTGCAATAATAGGCGTTGCCAAGCTTGGGTTTGAGTTTTCCCATGTAGGTATAGATCGACTTATCGGATAGGTTTACCGCTACGTTGTAGTTCTGATAGCAGTTTCTGGGGTTGAACAGAAAGGCGTCGTTCATGTCGTCAAAACCGATGAGCTGTTCGAGGTGTTTTTGGGGGTAGCAGTCGGTACCGTAACCGCCGCCCTTTAACGTCACTTTTTTACCGGCAACCAGGTCTTCGATGACGTGGGCGCCGCCGTATCTGAATCTGCCGGGGCGGCCGTTGTCGTTGCGCGGGTCGCCGTCGGGCAGTGCTGTTGCGCCGATGTAAATGTCTGCCGCGGCCAGACCCGCATACGCCGGCACCCCGTTGAGCGTGGCGAACCCTCCGCCGAGTTTTATTTTATCTTTCGGCTGCTTAATATTTAAAAAAGCACCCGAGGAGCACATGGGGGCGAATGTGCCGGTGGTGACGACATCGACCTCCTGGGCGGCTTTTTTGGATCCTTTTTTTTGGACCACATCGATAATTTCTTCGGCGGTGAACACCACCGCTTTTCCCGAACGTATTTTCTTGTTAATTTCTTCAATGGTTTTTGCCATGGGCATGTCTCCTTTCCGGATAATGGATAGTATGGTTAAAAAAAACAATTCGATGAAATAGCCCCTGAAGGAGCTCGGCCATTATCCATAGGCACACCCATCCATCTGTCGAAATTGGGCGGATTGTATTGTTCGTTAATGGCAGGAACATTGCTTAAATGCTTTCCTTAAAATAAAAAAAGCCGTGGGCGTTTTAAATCGGCCCACGGCTTTTCCTTGTTTAAAAAGGATGTGATCAACCCATGGGCGCACCTCGAGCCTGCATCATGGACATCATACGAAGGGTGTGCGCACTGAATTGATCGAAAATTGTCATAACCTATTCCATAATTTTTATTGTACCACTATGTAGCACGTCATTTTGGGAGATGTCAACACTTTTTTCAACTATTCAATAGTTCGAAACTTAACGAAGAGAAACCCTTTGGCATTAAGGATGAGCAGTGAGTGAGTTCAGAGAGTATATTGACAATTTAGACAAAAGAGGAATAATAGATCCTATTCCAAGGTTATTAACCTGCAGCCGTAATCGCCCATCAGTACTTTAATATTTCTGTCTCCTTCGGGCAATTGCTCTATGATCTTCTTTTCAATGTAGAGTTCCAACCCACGAGTTTGGAAATAAGTGTACTTCCGATCATCTATTGGTGTGCCAATCCGACCGATTGAACCTTTAACGCTCCTTCATCACCCGATAACCGTTGTGCCGTTAAAAACGGTCATAATGCCGCCCCGCTCGGAAATGAAATTGACGAGAAAGTCACTAAGGCGGGGGGTTGAATCTTTTTTCATTTTAAGTTCTCCAAATTCAAAATTTTTCCAAATGAATGATAGTCCACTTAGATGGACTTTTTCGAAAAAGCCTTAATCACAGCGCCAGAAAAGCAGCAATAACATTACGATAGTCCTTATTCAACTTATATTCTGCATCCAGAACGCCGGCCAGACGAGTACGGGTGAGCAATTCTTCGATATGTCTTTCCGCGGTTTCAAGTTCGACAGCCAGTTTCTGAAGTTCTTCTCGCCTTTGTTTAAATCCTATCCCAACCAATGAGGTGAGCTTTTCAGGTTCTTCCAGAACTGAGTAAAAAAAAGATTTTACCGCCTCATCGGGAGCCCGAAGGGCATTCTCAAACCTGGCAAAGTCGTGAACAACTTTCGGCAAAGCTTCCAGTTTTTCCCGCATTTCCTTGATCTGGCGATAACGAAAATCCATGTCACCGTGGAGCATCTCCCGATCAAACTCTCCGTCTGGGTATGCTGCTCTGATTTTGGCCAGTAATTCAAAGCACTGTTTGAGTTGAATTTTTATATCCGTGCTCATAATTCGCCCTCCTCTAACTAAACTTGATAGGGGCAAAATTCTGGTGTCATCTAAAACCATAGCTAACACAAGGCGGGGTCTTCCAGAAATAAGTCGGTTCCAACCGGAAAAGACAGGGGAAAATCATTTAACGTATCAGACCCGAGAAGATATTTTAATCAATGTTTTTAGGTTGCCCCCCTTTCTGTATTGGGCTTAATACGCAGCATAAGACTCTTTAAGAATCTCGATCGGGTGAAACACACGATAAGGTGTCAGTTGATTGAACTGCAGCCGGCAACTCAGACAATCCGTGATGAGACTTTTGGGATGGATTTCTTTGATTTTTGCCATCAGCCGGCTGCCCATTTTAATGGAAGCCGGATGGAATTCTCGTTTAAACCCCATAATCCCGGCCATGCCGCAGCAATAAAAGGCTTCTTCGATTGTTTCTATTGACAATTCCGGTACCAGGCCCAGTAGGTCCTGATACGGCCTGCCGATATTCTGTTCTCTTAGATGGCAGGGCGGGTAATAGACGGTCTGTTCGGGCATCGGGCCGAAAGTGTTTTTAATTTCACCCGCCACATGAAGTTCCATCAAATATTCCCCCAGATCATAGGTGTGTTCCGCCACCAAGATCCGTTTTCGCGCGCTGATGGAAGAAAAATATCCTTCATCTTTTAAGATACCCGGGTATAGAGATTTTTTGAGCAATACGAACGACCCCTTGTTCGGGTTGGTTGTACGGTCGTCCTTGGGAATTCTCAGGTTGAATTCATCACCTCCGACAGCACCCTGATATTCGGAAGAATAATAGGCACCCTCTTTTAATACGATTTTCAGCATATATCCGCAGGTCGGGCATGAGCAGACGATGTCGTATCCGTCTTCAACCGCCTCAGCCAGATGTGCCACAGTGGACTCGGCGAATTTCAACGTAAGCTTTCGGTCCCCCTCGAGCATCGCAGGCATGCCGCAGCATTGCTGATCCGGGTAGTAAAAATCAATCCCGTTATGCTGGAAAACGTCAACAGCCGCTTTTGCCACCTCCGGGAAAAAGTGTCTCCCGGTGCAGCCTGAGAAAAAGGCCACTTTCCTCTTCTGTCCGGCTTTGGTTTTTCGGTTAAGCTGGTGCCGGTGTGCCCATTTGACAAAATTCTCTTTTGGAAATCGGGGAATGTTTCTGCTTTTGTGAATCCCGGTTGCTTTCTTGAGCAGGTTTCCTGCCTGTTTGTTTTGAAAAAGGACGTTGGCCAGTTGCGGGTACGCGCCGCATATTTTCCCGATGCGGTCCACATTTTCCAGGATACGAATGCCCAGTTTAAGACCATCTCTGTCAATGAAAGCGGTTTTGGCCTGCATGATATCAGCCCGGATATTGGGGCACGGGCATATCGCGCAGAAATTGCAAAGATCTACCAGGTGTCTCAGCTCCTCGGCTGTAATTTTTTCTCCGGTGTCCGTCTCTCTGTCAAAAAGCCTGTACAATTCGGGAAACAGATGACAGGTGGACTCCAACAGATATCGGCAAATGTCACAATCCGCACAGAGATCTACAACCCCTCTGATCTTATCTTCAGGATTCATGGCAACACCTGGCGCGTAATTGTTTCATCCTCTCGTTGTCTTTCGGGAATCAGAGGCCACTTAGCCTTTCGACGGAAACCAGTGGGACGTTTTTAAACAGATTTTAACCAGCATCAACATCAACGGCACTTCAATCAGCACACCGACAACCGTAGCCAACGCAGCACCAGATGACAGGCCGAAGAGCATGGTCGACGTCGCGATGGCCACTTCAAAATGATTGGAGGCGCCAATCATGGCTGCGGGTGCGGCATCCACGTAGCGGAGTTTTAGCAGCAGCGCCAGACCGTACCCCAGGCAAAAGATGAGCATGGTCTGAATGAATAAAGGAACCGCAATCCACACGATAGTCAACGGGTTGCTGATAATTACCTCACCTTTAAATGAGAACAACAACACCAGAGTGATTAGCAGCGCGACAATCGTAACAGGGGTAAGCACGTGCAAGAATTTTTCCTTGAACCATGTTTCACCTTTTGCAGAGATGACCCACTTCCGGGAAAGATAGCCGGCTACCAGGGGCAAGGCCACGTAAATACCGATGGACAGCAGCAGCGCCTGCCAGGGCACCGGCAATCGTCCCACGCCCAACAGAAATCCGCCCAAAACACCGTACAGCACGAGCATGGTCAAGGAGTTGATGGCGACCATCACCAGCGTCAAACCATCATTTCCCCGTGATAGATAGCCCCACACCAGAACCATGGCGGTACATGGCGCAATCCCCAGCAAGATGCAACCCGCCAGATAGCTCCGCCAAAGGGGCACTTGAAGCATTTTGATGCCACCGGCCATGACCACCGTGCCGGCCCCGTGGGTCGCACCTATCGGAAGATCGAGGCCAAAGGGCATCTTGACCAAATCCACGGCATCGGGACCGATGAAATTGTAAAACAGCGTACCGAGAAAAAAGCTAGCGATTCCGTACATGGTAAACGGTTTGATGCACCAGTTGATGAATAGGGTCAGGAACACCGGTTTTCCGCTTTTTCCCGCCTGGATAACCTCCCCGAAATCGATCTTGACCATGATGGGATACATCATAAAGAAGAGGCAGACAGCGATGGGTATTGACACCACCGGCGCCCCCTTGACATAGATGGCCAGACCATCGAGGTATTGGGCCACGCCGGGGGCGATTTTCCCGAGTAGAATACCGACAATAATACACAATACCACCCACAGGGACAGATATCGCTCAAAAACACTGGTCATTTTTCGCTCATTATCCAAAACAACATCATTGCTCATCGATAGCGTCCTCCTCTCAACAATTAAAAATCAAATCGAAACCGGCTCAAATATTCCGTCAGCTTCTTACTGTTTTCTTCATCCAGCGGCGGACAGTCTTCGGCGCCTTTGGCCCCCTCGGCCACCTGGGAGGCAAAAACCATGCAGGTGGGTTGTCCGCACTCTTTACAGTTGGTCTTGGGCAGAAGTTTGAGGATTTCAAAAACCTTGGGCTGCGGAGTTGCTTCATACAGCGGTTCTATATTATCGCGGTTCTCCCAGGCTGTGTTGATCTCCCGTTTCAACCACTCGATGATTTTTGTGGCCTCTTCCTCGTCTTTAAGGGCATTAACTGCGATTTTCCTGGAATGAATGGTGATCAGTTTTCCATGGATCTTAAATCCTACGGACGGCGGGTCCTTTGTATAGGTATTCCCGCCGAGAACGGCGTTTAAGTAAGGAATGGCTTCGCTCACATCCTGATCAAGATGGGCAAAACAATGCACGGCCATGGCACCCGGTCTGCACTCCGGGTTAAAAATTTCAAGTTTATAGCTTTCAAGCAGCATAGCCAGCTTCCTTTTTTTGCGGGATGTTTGATTAGGATCCGCTTTGTATCCGGCAAAGATCTTCCGGATCGAGGGCTAAAATTTCCTCTAGCTTAACGGCGTCCTGCCGGACTCTGTCGACTGTGGAAAGAGATCGGAAAACCCAGGAAATAGCATCGCGTGCCTCCGGAGGAGCTTCATCATCAGCCAAACAGTAATAGCGCCAGCGGCCGTCTTTACGGTTTTTAACCAGGCGCGCCTGGGTCAGAATCGCCATATGCTTGGACACCGTGGATGACGCAAGACCCAAAAGTTCCGTGATCTGGCAGACGCACAATTCCCGGCCGTTCAGAGCCATTAGGATGCGCAGGCGGCTTTCATCGGCCAAGGACTTGGTAATTGATAAAAAACTAAGCATAAATACCTCTACTATTATATTTCGTCATGTGGCGAAATATAATAGTAGAGGCCCTATACGTCAAGCATTATTTAAGGTAGAATATTTTTGAGATCAAACAGAAGATACCCATCAGTTAACAAACAACTTTTTAGAATAAAGTGAAAATTTTGTAAGCAGTCATAATGACGATCAAAATCCCGAAAAGCTGTTTAAGACGACTGCTGGGAACATAAAGGCTAGTGATCCGGGCGCCCATAAAAGCCCCCACGGCGCCGACAATCAGAAGCGCAACGGTTAATCGCATATCCCAAACCGCAGTGGACAGGTGGGGGACCAGAGCTGAAAATGACGGTGGTGTGACGGCAAAGGCATTAATGCCGGCAGCCCTCTTGGCTTCAAAACCCAGAAGGATGAGTGTGGGCATCAATAAAAAGCCCGGACCGATGCCGAGAAATCCAGCCAGAATCGAAATGGGCACAGCAAAAACGAGCGCCAGACGGAAGTTCTCCTTTATATCCTCCTTCTCCTTAACCGGTTTGAACAGGCTAAAGGCCAAGTAGATCACCACGGCGAGATAAACATACAGAATATAGGTTTGATTAATGTAGTGAGCCAGGCAGGCTCCGGCCGGTGCCGACAGGGTCGTGATGACGGACAGAGTTATTGCTTTTTTCCAGTCCACCAAGCCGCTTTTTGCAAATCCAAATGTGGCAAACAGTGCTGTCGAGCCGTTGAGCAGCAATGTCAGCGGTTGAACCTGGTTGACCAGATCCGGCAAAAAGAGAGACAGAAAAGGCACGGCAGAAAAGGCTACCCCCAGACCCAACATGCCAGAAATGACGGCCAGCATCGCCAAACCCACCGTCATGATTATAAATGGATTCATAAATGCATTCTCCTTAGCTCATCAAACATTCGGGCACTGATAAAAACATCGACAGATAATCTTCTCATCGGCCAAAGCGTTCGGTTTGAGCAGGACCATAACTGGCCTCAAAAATCGGCACTCAATGGGGTTGTAACGCCTTTTCCAACTGCTTTACCAGGTTCTTTTTAATGAAAGTGAGTGCCTGATCCTTATCATCGTCTAGGGCAATGGACATGATTTGCTGGATGTCAGAAGTATCCAGCTTAATGTGGATGTTTTTCAGGTTCATATTGTCCCTCCTTGTTGCGAGAGTCAGAACAACCCTGAAACCGGGACAGTCGAGAATCAAACATAATTTTTCATCACGGAAACACGCAAATTGGAAAATATAAAAAAGAAGGTTTCCATTTTCACAACCCAAATAAATTATTCATAAGAAATGTGGGCTAACCCAAATGCGACTTCAGTCCCTGGTTTTTCTGCTGCTCCAGCCGTTTGTGCAATGCCTTGATCAGGCGAAACGCTTCTTCACGATCCTCATCCATGAGCACCTGTTTCATTTGGAGAAATTCTTCCTCGGTGATGTTTAAAACCATCAAAACCCTCTCTTTTTATGAATGGGTCACACAAAGGGATACACAATAAAATAAACCCCCAAAAGGCAAATCACCACACCGGCGCCTTTGCGAAACCAGTTTCCGGCGTTTTGCCAGGTACTGTTTTCCATGAGGCGTCTTATCGCTGCGGTTGAACTGCCGGCAACCACAATGGGCAAACAGTGGCCGACAGCAAACAGGAAAATAAAAAGAACCCCGGTGGCCACTTTTTGCTGGACGGTGATAATGGCCAGGATCGGGGCGATAAAACCGAAGGTGCAGGAACCGGACAGCACGCCGTACGCCAGTCCCAGTGCAAAGGCACCGAACAACCCTCTCAGATTGAGTCGATACAGCAAACTGCCGGACATGGAACATTTCTCCACACCCAGCATGCCCAGGGCCACCCAGACCAGAATTAGTCCAATTAAAATCTGCCACCAATTCCCCACATCACCCAGCATGCGGCCCAGCATGGCGCAAACAATCCCGATCACCGCAATGGTGATAAACAGCCCCAGGGTAAACAGTGCCGCATAAGAACTTGCCTGTTTGGGGCTCAGCGCTCTCTGCTGACCGCCCACATAGGCGACAATGAGCGGAATCGACGCCAAGTGACACGGACTGAACAGCACGCTGATAACTCCCCACACAAAACAGCCCACGGCGGCAACAGCGGTTCCCCCGACAATCCATTCGTTCACGGTCAGAAAGACGGTTTCAAGCATTGACTCTCCTTTTCGGATGAATTGCACTGCACGGCTCTGCCGAATTCCTCACTTCTTATTTTACCCCCATCGTAACGAGATTTTTCGTAATTTCCGCTTCCGGGTAAAAACCCTCATGCCGGAAAACCTCCCGGCCGGCTTTATCAAAAAATACCTGGACCGGGATGGAACGTATGCCGTACCTTGCCGCTAGAATCTGCTCCTCCCTGACATGAACAAACAGCACGTTGAGGTTGTTTTGATACTTCTTTCTCAGATTGGCGAGTATGGGCTGCATCATGTCGCAGGGAATGCAACCCGTGGCCCCGAATTCAACCATAGTGGGCTTTCCGGAACTTCGAACAATGTCAACCGGATTATCTTTTGCCAAGGCGTTCTGGTTTTTGACCCATTGGCTGTCGATTCGGATCTCTATATGCTGTCCCAGCTCCTGTATGTATTTCTCGATGGCCGCATGTTTTTTCTGCTGCAGGAGATAGTTTTCGACCGAATTTTTGGCCTGTTCAAAGGATATGCTCCCGATCATCTCCTTGTTGTTATCATAAAAATGCTTTGCCTCCGCATCAGAGACAGTTACCCCGGAAGCCTTGTCATTGAGATACATCATGACAATCTGATTTGCATGGCCTTTAACCACATAACCGGCATCGGCCGCCTGGCGAAACAGAATTTTTTGGGTTGCCTGTTTTTCCAGAATGAAAAAGAGGTTCTTATGTAACTGTTCACGGAGTTTCGGGTCTGCATCGTCGATGGTCTTTTTTAGGAGCGATTCATCAATTAGAACCGTGCCGGCCTCCAACAGTACGCCTTTATCAAGACTTACCAGCCTGGCGGATTTAAGTACTCCCGTGGCCAGGCCGGGGTAAACCGCTTCCACGGTCGCTGTTTTGGCCGGTGATGCCATCGGTGCCGAGACCTGGGATAACACCACCGTCGTAATCAAAATTCCCCAGAGGGCTATCCGATATTTCGAAACGGCCGTAATTGCTTTGTGGTTCATTGTGCAAATATCCTTTTCTTTTTGATCGATGCAAAAGTTGCAGTGCGTCGCATCAGCTATAATCGGTTTTGATTTAATGCGCTCGATACAATGCCAATCTACAGGTAAAGCTTCCATAAAAGCTTCACTGCCACAGCCAATAACACCACGGCAAACATCTGTTTGATCCACTTAGCTTTCATCTTTTCCTTCATCACGTAAGCCCCGACCTGGGCACCGACAACCACGGCAATACCTGTAACCACCATCAAAGGCCAATTGAAATGGCCTTCAGCAACGTGACCCGCAAAACCGGAAAAGGAGGAGAAAATGACCACGAACGCACTGGTTGCCGCAGCCTGTTTGGTGGGGTACCCCATGGCCAGCATCAACGGAACGAATAAAAAGCCGCCGCCGATACCGAGCAGTCCGGCGACCATGCCGATAAAAAATCCGCCCACGGCCATTAATATGGCGCGTTGGTGAAAAGGCATCATGGTTTCTTTGTCCGGACTTGTCGAGCTCAGCAGCATCCGCCCGCCGGCAAACAGCATGCACAGGGCAAATAATAGGATCAGTGTCCGTGTAGGAACCAAGCTGGTTAAAAAAGCCCCGAGCGGCGCTCCGATGAATGATGAGATCACCAGCGGTATGGACCCTTTGACGTCCACCATTTTCGACCGGAAATAGACGATGCTGGCTGAAACCACCGTGATTCCGTTGAGCAGGAGTCCAGTGGGGATGGCCACTGATTTGAAGTCATAACCGAACCAGTGAAAAACAGGGATATAGAGCATGGCCCCGCCCAGTCCCAGCATGGAAAAGATAAAAGCCAGAACGAGGATGACGGCGGTTGTCACTGCAAGCATCATGTGTACAATTCCTTTTGTCCGGTTTCCCAGTGTTCGTTGCAGGCACCCAACGCGTCATAAAACCGGCGCATTCGATTCCCTTACTCTTCGTAACCCGAACAGGGGATGCAGACCTGTTTATCGTCAACCGTCTGTCTCAGCTTGTTGACAAAGGTCAGCTCACCGCAGTTTTCACACGGTTTGGCCGCGAAAACCCCTTTTCCTTTCTTGACCTCGACAGTGCGAACAGATCCGACGTCTAGAAATTCGGATTCGGGAAGACTTTTAATCCGATCCAACATCGGATCGAGAATCTCCGGCTCAATGTCCTGGGGCGGCACCCCGGCTTTGCGTTTTTGGACAAAGGGAGATTTCAGTGCGTTTTCAAAGAAGGCGGGCTTCAGCGAAACCCGGACCGCGCGCCCCGACTTCTGATCGATCAGGGTAAAGGCCATCTTGTTGTAATAGAGTTTTTCGATGTTGGATTTACCGTAGGTGCAGCCGGTAGCCATCATGAGGCCGTCCAGAAAACACCCGGCCGCGTGGCCCTTCCCGGTTTCTGATTTAATAAAAAGCTCCTTGTCTTGTGCACGCTCGACCTCCAGCACCTTCATGGCCGCCAGCCCCGCCCTGAGCCCCATGGGCATGGCTGGACACCGGTGGCCGTGAAATTTTACGCCGGTTTCGAAAATATCCTCAAAATTATTCATCATATACCTCCTTCCCTGTTGCACATTCGTCAAACCGAATGAATCGACAACCATAATCCCCCATGAGCACCTTTACTTTAAAATCCTGATTCGGCAGGTCGTCGATGAGCCCTTTTTCGATGTAAAGCTCTATATCCAACACCTTGAAATAGATATATTCCCGATTGTTGATCGGCCCGCCGATCCGACCGATCGGCCCTTTGACCCCTCTTCATCACCCGACCACGGTGGTTCCGTTGAAGACAGACAGGACACCACCTCTCTCGGCAATAAACATGCTGAGAAAAGCATCGAGGTGCGGTTCCAAATTCATATTTGTCTGACGTTTTTCCATGGGATCTCTTTCCCTTATAAACTATATGTTTTTTATAATCCGGCCGGGTTTAATCTACGCCCATCTTCGTTAATTGGCGCACGATATCTTTTTCACCCATAAACCCCACATGCCGATAAACTTCCCTGCAATTTGCATCAAAAAATATTTGTGTGGGTATGGTTTCAATGCCAAAGCGCGCTATCTGTTCCCGGTTTTCCCTTACATCGATAAAAACAATGGCAGCCTTTTTATGATATATCTTTTTCATTTTTTCCAAAATGGGTGCCATCATTTTACACGGGATGCATTTCTTGGCGCCCAGATCGACCATCGTGACCATTCCTTTGACCGGAACATTGTTAAATTCTTCTGCCTGGGCATTTCCTGAAATTGAGATTGATAAAAACAAACATATCCAGAGTGGAAAACAAATCCGGAATCGCAATTTTTTCACCGATTCAACTCCTTATCTGCAGCATGAGTCCGAGTGGTTTGTAACGGCTATCGCATCATCAATGTTTCTCGTTCACAAACGGATCGGACCGGAATTTTAACCTTTTGGGTATCTTCATCATTGAAAAGAAATCCACTATTTATTCAGCCATGCCTTGACGTCCTCTTTAGCGGGAATCTTGCCGACACTTTTGACCTCGCCGTCAACAATCACCGCCGGAGTACCGAACACACCGTAACCGGCGATTTTCATGACATCGGTCACCTTGTCGACGGTTGCATCAACGCCTTCTTCCATTATGACTTCCTTTACGATTTTTTCAACCTGGTGACATTTCGGGCAACCCGGGCCCAGTACCTTAATGTCCATATCTTTCTCCTTTATGATTTGGTCAAATAGTTAAATGGACAACTTGTTGAGTTGTCTGTTTATTGTTAGAGCCTACCCTGTTTATTTTTGTTCTGCTTCCATGAGCCATTCTTTGAGCTTATTTTTCGGCGGAACGGAACCGACAGCCTTTACCTCGCCGTTGATGACCAGGCCGGGTGTTCCCATAATGCCGTAGCTTCCAATTTCGGCGATATCCCGCACATGTTCAAGCCCGGCGGCAATATTGAGTTCAGCCATCACGGCCATGAGATCCTGCTCAAGCTTTTCACATTGCGGACAGCCCGGCCCTAAGACCTTTATCTCTAAGCCACCTGCGTCCGTGTCCTCAAACGGCTCCCCGACAAACTTCTTGTACTCTCTTAAAAAAGCCTGACCGTAAACATCCTTTGCGTTGCTGCTGATGTAGTTTTTTTGGGATAATCTTTTGATCAGTTCGGCTTTGATTTCATCGTCGGACATTCCTTTGCACTCCTTAGACACCGCTTCCAGAACCTGTTTCAATTCGATGATGCCCGCGGGGTGCTTGCCGACTCTGATTTGAGTGACTTCGTTTGATGACATGTTTTCCTCCATTATCCCGGAAATTTCATTATTCGGGTTACCCTGCGATCCACCCATAAGTCATGCCGGCAATGGTGGACATGATGACAATAATTGTGCAAAATGTCGCGGTTTTTTTCATCCCCATAACACTTCCGATCACCAGCATGTTGGGGAGCGAGAGGGCCGGCCCGGCCAGCAGCAACGCCAGCGCAGGCCCTTTCCCCATGCCAGCCCCCAGCAGACCTTCGAGAATAGGCACTTCGGTGAGTGTGGCAAAATACATGAAAGCGCCGGCAACCGATGCAAAGAGATTGGCCCACAGAGAGTTTCCGCCCACGAGGCTGTGGATGTAATGATCGGGTATCAGAGCAGGGTGACCCGGACGCCCAAGCATGAAGCCGGCCACCAGTACGCCCGCGGCCAGAAGTGGAAAGATCTGTTTCATAAACCCCCACGTCGATTCCACCCAGTTCTTTCGCTCATCTCCGGTGAACCAGGACTTGAGCATGAGCGCCAGCGATACCAGCAGACCGGCGGTGATATACCATTTGGCGGCGAAAATCGAGGGCCAGAGGCCGGTGGACCCTTCAGCGGGGCGTGCAAAAGCGGCAAAGACCAGAATCAACACCATGGTGCCGATATAGAGCGAATCCTGCAACAGCGTGCGCTCCTTACCTTCCTCATCGGGAAAATACATTTGACCGGCGGTACGGGCCGCATCGTCTTTTCGAAAAATAAATGCCATAAGCAAACCGGTGACAATCGCAAAGACAATTGCGCCGACGGCCCGGGCCAGACCCAACTGCCATCCCAGGATTTTAGCGGTCAGGGTAATGGCCAGAACATTGATGGCCGGACCGGAATAGAGAAACGCCGTGGCAGGGCCGATCCCGGCACCCCGGGAGTAGATCCCGGCAAAAAGCGGCAGAACCGTGCAGGAGCAGACCGCCAGGATAGTGCCGGAGATGCTGGCCACGGAATAGGCCAAAATTTTCTTTGCCTGCGCTCCGAAATACTTCAGAACCGCCGCCTGGGAAACGAAAACCGCAATTGCGCCGGCAATGAAAAATGCCGGAATCAGACAGGTCAGGACATGTTTTTGGGCGTATTCCTGAAGCATCATAAAGGCTTCCAGACCGGATTGCCGGATGGTCGGATGGTCCCAGGGGACGTAGTAGCAGGTCAAAAAAACAAGAATGATCAACAACAGCTTAGTTCGTTCCTTCATAACATAACGCCTCGATTCGAAATTTGTTTAACACGATACAATATAACCACATGCATATTTAGCTATTTATTAAACGCAAAAAAAAATTAACGGTTGACGATTTCTTCACGATCCAAAGATGGTGTTTTCTCAATCAATTCGGAAATTTCCGGATGATCGTTCAGCCAGTGCCTGAGGTTGCCAAGCAGGCTGGAGACAAAGGGGTTCTCCTGACCGTCCGCCAGGTAATAATTGACCCACAAACCGTCTTTCATTGAGTGCACCAAACCTGCTTCCTGCAATATTTTCAAATGCTTGGAAACCGTCGGCTGTGCAATTTTCAATGCAAATTGCAATTCGCAAACACAAAGCACTTTCTTCTGGAGCATCTTAACAATCTTTACCCGATTCGGGTCTGAAAGCGCCTTCATGACTTTTATAAAAGATTTCATGTGCAACTCCTTATATATTCTTATCTGGCAATATATAGATTTTTTTGTTGCTGTCAAGGAAAACTCGTATAATTTTGACAAATGGGATGTTTTCTTCTAAGGATATGGCTTTTCAGAAAAATACGTCACCGTAGTGTTGGTTAACATCCGGTTTATAAGCCAGAAGACAACAGACATTAAAAAATGGATCACCTCCAAAAAAGGTGGTGTGACCTTAAGGATTCAAGGGGCCAAAGATTCGAATGATATGCTGAAGGATGATGGCAAGGCGCTGATAAAATCGTTAGAAAAATACAATTGACACCTTGAATTCTGTTAAAGTTACCAACTCTTTTGGAGAAGAATCTATAAAATCAATGACGACAGAATAATGAAATTTCAAGAGACAAAACTGTGGAATCGATAGCCTTATCAAAATATATTCTGCTCGGTTTGGCCGGTTTGTTCGCCGGATTTGTGGACGCCATTGCAGGCGGCGGGGGTCTTATTACGCTTCCAGTTCTGCTTTCTGTGGGCATCCCGCCGCACCTTGCTCTGGGGACGAATAAGCTCCAGAGCAGTTTCGGCAGCTTCACCGCTGCGTTGAACTATACCCGTAAAGGGCTGGTCGACTTTCAGAGCGTCATCCAGGGTATATTTTTTACAGCCTGCGGTGCAGTCATCGGTACAATGACGATTCAACATCTTTCAACAGGATTCCTCGGGCAATTCATACCCATAATGCTGCTGGCCGTATTTTTATATTTCCTTTTTTCACCGGATTTGGGCGCAGTAGATAAAGAGGCCATGATGCCTGAAATGCTATTCTATGGAATCACCGGTTTACTTTTGGGATTTTACGATGGGTTTTTTGGCCCCGGAACAGGCTCGTTCTGGATGGTAGCGTTTGTTCTGAGTCTTGGATTAGATTTGAAAAAAGCGACAGCCCACACAAAAATAATGAACTTTACCAGCAATATTGTCGCACTTTTTGCATTCATTTTAGGTAATAATGTGCTGTTTACTGCAGGTATCGTAATGGGATTCTGTCAGATGATAGGTGCTTTCATCGGTTCAAACCTGGTGATAACAAAAGGCGTTCGATTCGTTCGGGTCTTTTTCTTGACCGTTGTTGCACTGACAATAATAAAATTGATATGCTCAAAATATTTTATGACTTAGCAAATACGTTTTTGTTTTGGCAAATTGGAGAATTTTATTATGGCTGGAAAACCAACCCACGGAGCAATGGAGCAAAGAGTTAAGGAACTAGAGAAAGAAGCAGTTAAACTGAGGCAGGCAGAGAGCGCGTTACAGGCAAGTGAGGAGCGGTATCGCGCGATTGTAGCAGCCTTTGACGGATTGATATATGTCTGTTCCCATGATTATCGTGTTGAATTCATGAATGATCGATTTATCGAGCGCACCGGTTACGATTCGACAGGGAAGCTGTGTTATAAAGCCTTGCATGAGCTTGATTCTGTCTGTCCGTGGTGCGTCAATGAGCAGGTATTCAAAGGAGAAACGGTTCGCTGGGAAGTGCAGAGCCCCAAAGACAGCCGTTGGTATTATGTTGTCAATACGCCCATATATCATCCTGACGGAAGCCTCTCTAAACAAGCAATGATTTTGGACATTACGGATCGAAAGCAGATGGAGGAGCAGCTGCGGATTAGTGAAGACAGTTACAGAACGCTGACAAACAATCTCAACGTTGGGGTATATAGAAATACAGCCGGACCCAAAGGCAGATTTATTGAGGCAAACCCGGCTATTGTGAAGTTGTTTGGATATGCCAGTAGAAATGAATTCTTAGAATTCAGTGTTTCTGATTTATATCAAAATCCGGATGACAGAAAGGCATTTAACAAAAAAATGTTAAAAGAGGGGGCTGTAAGGAGTGAAGAGGAGCAACTGCGAAAAAAAGACGGCACTCCATTCATCGGTTCAGTCTCTGCCGTGGCGGTAAAAGACGAAAAAGGAGAAGTGAAATATTATGATGGTATTGTTGAAGACATTACAGAGCGCAAACGAGCCGAAGACAAGTTAAAGGAGAGTGAAGGTTTTTTGCAGAACATCTTTGACGCAATCCAGGATGGCATTTCCGTTCTTGATATAGATTTAAACATTCTGCGGGTCAATAATACGATGGAAAAGTGGTACGCTCATGCGATGCCGTTCAGTGGTAAGAAATGTTATGAAGTTTATCACGGAAGGACTGAACGCTGCGAAATTTGCCCATCCATAAGAGCTCTTGAGGCGTGCAGCCTGCAAATGGACATTGTACCTTTGATAGAATCAGGACAAACCGTGGGGTGGCTTGAGCTGTATTCTTTCCCTATTATAGATTTAGATGGGAATCCGAGTGGCATTGTTGAATATGTTCGTGACATTACAGACCGAATGAAGGCGGAACAAGCGCTTCGAGAGAGTGAGCAGCGGTTTCGTACTGTTGCTGATTTTACTTATGACTGGGAGTCTTGGATCGCACCGGATGGGACTTATAATTATGTTTCACCTTCATGTGAGCGTATCACCGGATACGGCACTCATGAATTCACTCAGGACCCCGAATTTCTCGATAAGATTGGCCATCCAAATGACCGCGATTTTCTTTCCAAACATTTTGCGGAGGAAATGGATAGCAAAGATGCGTTAACCATTGAATTTCGAATCACAACCCGGAATGGTGACGAACGTTGGATCTCCCACACTTGCCAACCCGTTTACGATGATGACGGTAATTTTATTGGAAGGCGCGCCAGCAATAGAGATATCACGGAGAAGAAGCAGGCAGAGATTGCCTTACAAAAAGCGAAGGGCGAGTTGGAAAAACGTGTTGAAGAACGTACCGCGAAACTTGTGAAAACCAACAAGGCATTAAAGGCTGAAATATTCAACCGGAGGAAGGCAGAGAAAGCTCTAAAACGACGGGGGTTGGAATTGGAGATGAAGACCATTGGTCTTCAGGAAGCAAACACTGCATTAAAGGTCTTGTTGAAACAAAGAGAAAGGGACAAAATTGAACTTGAAGAAAAGGTGCTATTAAATGTTCGGGAACTGGTTTTACCCTACTTGGAAAAACTAAAAAAGAAAAGATTGGATGAGAAGCAAAGGGCCTATATCGGAATTCTAGAGTCCAATTTAAATGATATTGTTTCCCCGTTTGTACATGGTTTGTCCTCTAAATTAATAAAACTTTCTCCCACAGAACTTCAGGTTGCAAACCTGATCAAGCAGGGTAAAACCACAAAGGAAATTGCAGACGTTATGAATTTGGCTAAAAGCACGATCGATTTTCATAGAAACAATATCCGCAAGAAATTCGGCATAAAGAATAAAAAGACAAACCTGAGAACCTACCTGTCATCTTTTCTATAATATGGGCTTTTCCCCCATATTATACCCATAACAATCTCATCTTGTAAATCCAAGAATTCGTATTAAAATTGAAGCAAAAAATGTCGAACGATTATTGGACTACCCTTTTCCACGGATAATTGTTCTATACTTTTTGAAAATCAGTTAGATGCAGCTTTTATTTTGAGTTCACAGGCTAAAGTAAGAGCTATGGTAAAGCGGTTGGCAGGTATTTTGGCGACGTATTGGCTTCCGAGTAGTTTCTTGAAGGTATGGGATGGAATTATGATTTCTTCTCCATGCAAGACGTGCAACAGAAGCAATCAACCCAAAGAAGATTGTTATAAAAATTGCGAATTATTACAGGCGATACAAGATGTCCACTTATCAACAGAAAGGCATTTAATGGTACGAGGGATAGATTATTCTGAAGAAAACAGGTTTACGATTAATCATTCGGATGCAAAACGTATGTCTCCTTTTTAAAAGGGAGGTCGGCACAATGATAAACGAGATTTCGGAGTGATTTGATGCAAAAACTGTCAAAAAAGTTAAGCTGACCCAAACAAAAATGTTTTTTATTTCGAATCAATCAATATCATTTGAGGAGGTATTATATGGCAAGTGTGAAATCAAAAAAGAATATCAGGCGGAGGAAGATCACTTTTACACTCGATTTATCAGGGGCTAAAGAGGTTATTCTGATGGGAGATTTTAACAATTGGGACCCTAAAAAGCACTCCATGAAAAGTGATGAAAACGGTATTTGGACTAAGGCCGTGATGCTCTTCCCCGGAAACTATGAGTACAAGTTTCTGGTTGATGGAGAATGGAAGGAAGATCCTCAAAATGAACATAAAAATGCAAACTGCTTTGGGACTTATAATAGTATCTTTAATTTGGCTGTAAGCCAAGACAGGTTTTAAGACTGACGACTCAAAGCACGCATTTACAGGAACTGAAGTGGTTTAATTTCAATGTTTAAAATATCCTTTTATCGAAACAAGGCTAATCTTAATCTGAAGCTAATGGGTGTTTTTGACGGTTCATCGGCTTATGAACTGATTAACACATTAAAAGAACACTACGGCAAGGTCGGTAAAATAGTTATTCACACTTGTGGACTTGCTTACATCCACCCGTTCGGCCTGAAGGTGTTCCACAAAAAGTGGTCTGAATTAAAGAATATATCCTATGGGATAACTTTCACCGGGAAGCATAGATACAAAATAGCACCGCCTGGAAGTAATTTGCTCTAATCATGTTTTGAAACAGCTTCTAATTTCATTTCCTTTTTTGTGCGCACGGGAGGCTACAACTCTTACGTCTGGAAGGGTGGACCCAATTCCGCCCTTCCAAGATTTTGTTTGTGTTTAGAAGACAGAATCAATATCAGGACAGATCTTTTTAAGAAGTCTATAGTTTCTGTGTCCAAAAGCAATGGCGCATGGCTGACTTAACCCTCTTAAGGAAGTGTAACATGAAAAACGGAAATAAGCCAATCAAGCAAAGAAATCATAACCGTTATAGGGTTATAGATGGTGCATATGCGGTGATTAGATATAAGCCGACTATGGTTGGTCAAATTTTAAACATGAGTAAAGATGGACTGGCAGTTTGTTATTCGAATAATGGGCGGCAGTTAAGGGAGACACCCGTGTTAGATATATTCATAATAGATAGCAATTTTTACATTCCCAAAATACAGGTCATAACCATTTTCGATTTTAGTCTGGCTGATAAGTATCCTCTATGTTCCAATAAGATCAGGCAACGATGTTTTCAATTTAGGGGGATTAAATCCGGCCAATTATTCCAGTTGGATTATTTCCTCAAGAACTACACGGTCAGTTGACGTTCATATCAGGATACTATGCAATTAAGTGTTTGAAAGAAAAAAAACCTTCACATTTTGTCAAAGATCCGCTGGTGCTTCACAGACCGCATCTGCTTTTTTGGTTTCCACGTGGTATGCCGCAGCGAGAGCGGCCGTGCTGCCGTCCGCGGCGGAAATGACAATCTGCCTGGCATATTTTTCCCTCAGATCTCCAATGGCATAGATGCCCGGAATTTTTGTTTCGCACTTTTCGTCGGTGCACACGTATCCGTCGGTATTCATTTTGATGCCCGCTGGAACCACCTGATTGTTAGGGTCGAATCCGATGAAGATAAAAACCCCTTCAACGGGTAGTTTACGCTGATCGCCGGTTTGCGTGTCTTTAAGATCAACTGAAGAGACGCCCTCTTCATCGGCTTCGATGGCAGTGAGGACCGTATTCCAGAGGACTTCGATTTTGCACTCGTCCATAACGCGCTGCTGCAGAATTTTACTGGCCCGCAAGGCGTCCCTTCGATGGGCCAGATATACATGCTTTGCAAGCTTGGAGAGATAAAGGGCTTCTTCCGCAGCAGTGTCGCCGCCGCCGACGACGATGACAGTTCTGTTTCTAAAGAAAAACCCGTCACACACCGCACAGTAAGAGACGCCCCGGCCGTAATATTTATTTTCACCGGGAATGTTTAACATGCGGGGATGGCCTCCTGTACCGATAATTATCGCATACGCCTTAAAGACTTTTCCGTCAGCGAGCCGGATCGAGTGGAAATCAAGTCCGGGATCTACAGACACCACTTCCTGGGTAACGATTTCAAGACCGTATGATTGGGCATGTTGGAAAAATTTCATGGACAGATCGGCACCGCTGATCTTTTCGGTTCCGGGCCAATTCTCCACCTCATCGGTCATCATTATCTGCCCTCCCGGTGCGCCTTTTTCAATCAATACCGTCTTCATTGCGGCCCGCATGGCATAAATCCCGGCGGTAAGACCACCGGGGCCGCCGCCGATAATGATCAGATCGTAAATTTCACCTTCCGACATAACAAACTCCTTTTTTCAACGTCACCTCCGAGCGGGCGACTTGTGCATTTTCCCTGGAGGTATTACGAAAATAACACATTTACGTGAGGCATAAAATTTGGATTTCTATTAACCATCGAGCCAAAAAAGATGTCACAAAACAGGTCCACAATCAAGCGGTTTCCTGTATCCGGTTTTTATGATAAACAGCGGCTTGAAGGTTTGCACTGGTTCTAAGCGGAGCGTATAATGATTTTCCTGGGTGTTGGCACTGGCGGTACATTTACTGATTTTATTTATAAAGATGGTGATCAAAGGGGAGTTTATAAGATTCTTTCCACCCCTCAAACCCGACCTATACTTGATTTGACAGAATCGTAAGGCGGGTCAATACATCACTTGGCAGTTCGATTCTCAGAACTTGATATCACAACCAATTGAACCGTCATCAGAATGGAAGATATATTGCAGGCAGTGTGCCAAGAAGTTGCACAGGAGATGAGGGTTTGGCCCCTCGGAGCCGGTTTTCAGGAGTAGGCTCCAAAGCACCCCAAGCTACGTCGGTCAAGAGCCGGGGTGGTGAGCGCTGGGGTAAGGTTCCGCGAGACGGGATCAGTTGTGAATCAGAGAGACGAGCGTAGGCGAACCACTGATGAGGTGTCGAAAATATTGAGGTGACGTCAAAACTGGCGGCTATCTGTACGCCAGGATAAGTCCAGAGGGAACCTGCTTACTGTCTGATCGGCGTACGGCATAAAGGTGGCGTGACTCTGAGCCCTGTGGACCTGCCGTCATACTCATCACGGTTAGGGTCTGCTCAACACCTGCTTGACTGCCTCCAAGTACTGGTAACCGAATCGCTCATCCGGTTCAAGATAGGCTCCTTCACTCCACTCGTTCCATGCATTCAGAAAAATGAAATTGTCCGGGAGGTTTCTTTGCGGCATGCTATCAACTAATTTTGAGAGCCATTTACTAAACCCTTCTGGCGTTGCGCCATGAATGATGCGTGCTCTATTTTTATACCGCGCCGTGTTATCCAAATCCACATAGGCTCCAGGAAACGTCGTCAACTTCTGTTCCGGACGAATCTCGACAATTTGTCTCCAAATCGCCTCGTAATCATGAAAAGTCAGCCTTCTGGCGAACTTGGCCCTTATGTCACGCAACATGTCCTGGTAACGCTCTGGCAGACTGCGAACCAGCTTGAGCAACCGTGGATTCCTTATCGAATACTTATTGTTCGTTGGTGAGGAAATAGTCTCATAAGGCTGAAACTGAAAAAGCGCATCAAATGAATTCAGGCAATTCGTGTTCGGCAATTCATACTGCTTCTGAAAAATGAAATACAGCCCTGGCAGGCTGTCTTGTTGCGCCAGTTCGCGCCAAAACGCCAACATCTCATCGATCTTGTCGATATGCTGCGGTCGATAAATGACAAACACCGGCTTACCATCC
>JBHPCZ010000069.1:0-17557 GCA_042573625.1 Thermodesulfobacteriota bacterium | reverse complement strand
GGCAACGGCGTCCTTATGATAAAGCCTTGAATGTTGAGAGGTCACGCGGATGTGGGTCGGGGTGCCCGGCAGCAGAAAAAGCTCCCAGGGGACAGCGGTCAGGTTTTTTTCGAGTTGCCGAAAATTAGCGGCATGAAACGACGCGATGCGCATGAGGAGCCGGTTGGCGGTGCGAAGGTTCAGGTCGGCAAGGTAGCAGTCGTGAAGCCGCCCCATGAATTCAACCCCGCCCTTGACGATCGCCATGGGTGTCCCGGACGGCAAGAGGGCTTTCAGTTCCTCCCGGCAGATCGTTTCAAGGCCCGGTGCGGTTGCGGCAAAAAACTGCCTTTTTCGACCGATCACATGTCGTTTTATCCGTTTTTTAAGCGGCGTCTCAGTTGTCGCTCTGGTCATTTCTTTTCCATTTCATTCCACTTCTTGCCGAACACTTCTCGATACCTTTTACCTGTTACGCTAAGATCACGCAAAGAAAAAATAATCTGTCTGGCCCCTCTGCCTGCCGCGCCTGCCCCGTAGCTCCGGCAGATGGTACCGGGGCAGGTCCGGAAGATCGTACTGGGGTGTGCTCAAAAGGACGGGAGAGAACAAAAGGTGGTTAAATACTATCAATTTGTCAAGAATAAAGATTGGTGGGGTTTAATTCGAAAATTATTTAACGGTTACCTGACCCTGTTACGTTTTCCAAATCCCGTTTCAACAATACTGCTAAAAAGGTTTGAAAATTTATTTGCTTATTTATGGACGTACCTAAGTTTCCCTTCAAGAGGTTCGGCAAATGGCGCTCACAATCGGCCTCATATTTGGATCGGAGGATAAGTGCCGTTTGGTGAAGATCATTTGTCGTTTGATTCTATTTCCTTTATCAACCTTTCCAAATCTTTAACCTGCAGGAATGCCCATCTTGCAAAACCGGCACTCTCAACATCATGCCATTTTTTTTCGTAAGGCCTCAAGGCCATCATTCGGTCCCAGCAGAATCAGTATGTCACTGTCTTTGACAACATACGCTCCGGTCGGAATCATGTTCAGCCGCTCCGGAACGAGTTCTTTGACGCCCAAAACCTGAACGCCAAATCGATTAATAAGGTCCAGAGTCATTAAATTTTTACCGATAAAATTGGCTGTCGGTGCAAATTCGACAATTGAGTAACCTTCAACAAAAGGCAAATAATCCAGAATGTTAGGGTTGTGAAGACGCTCAGCCAGCGCAATGGCCTGATCCTTTTCCGGAAAAATCACCTCCAGTGACCCGATTTTATTGAGAATTCGGCCGTGGGGTTCCGAAATTGCTTTGGCGTATACTTTTTGAACACCGATATCCTTCAGATTAAGGGTGATGAGAATCGAAGCACTGAGATCCGAACCGGTACAGACCACTGCGGCGTCCATCCGGTCCACACCCAGTGACTCCACAACCTTTCGGTCTGTAGCATCCGCAACCACAGCCTGCCCCACCCTGTCCTTTATTTCCTGAATCCGATTCGAATTAATATCAATGGCCAAAACTTCATGCCCTTTGTCATAAAGGTGCGTTGCCAGGTAATAGCCTAAATTTCCGAGTCCTATGATAACGAATTGTTTCATATCTTACCTCATCCGACCATAATACTTTCTTCGGCATAATGATACCGTGCTATTGCCCCTCGGCTGACGGCGATGCCGATCACCAGCGGTCCCAGACGCCCCACAAACATCGTTCCGATTACGATAATTTTGCCCAGCACGGAAAGCCCTCCGGTTATGCCGGTGGAAAGCCCCACCGTCCCAAAGGCGCTGACAACCTCAAAAAGCAGTTCCAAAAATTTTCCCCGGCTCTGTAGATGCGACACACTGCCCAGCTCGGTCATCTGGAGGGCTATCATGCCGACACACACTACGGCCGTACTGAGCATGACAACGCTGATCGCTTTTCGCACGCTGCTTTCGGAAATCGACCGATGGAACAACTGGGGTCTCTCCTGTCCCCGAAAACGAGACATTCCCATCACCATTAGAGTTGCCATGGTGGTGGTCTTAATGCCACCGCCGCACGAGCCCGGAGAAGCGCCGATAAACATGAACAAAATAAGGATAAATAGGGTTTCATTGGCCATGTTTCCAATGGGCAATGTATTAAATCCCGCAGTTCTGGCAGTGACAGACTGGAAAAAAGCGGACAGGAACCGACCGTGTATGGACAGCGGCGCCAGGGTGTTACCCCATTCCAAAATTAAAATGAGAACCGTCCCGGAGATCAGTAAAATGAGGGTGGCGGACAGCACGATTTTGGAGTGAAGGCTGAGACGTGACCAGGTGGAGCGCTTGAAGGAAATTTTTTGTTTAAGCTCGGAGAGTACCAAAAACCCGATTCCGCCGGTTATGAGTAAAAAACAGACCGTTATGTTCAGCATCCAGTTTTCCCGATACCCGACAAAACTGTTGTTAAAAAGAGAAAATCCCGCATTACAAAAAGCGCTGACCGAATGGAATGCCGCCAGAATAAGAGCGTTGTTTGTTCCATGCTTTGAATAAAAGCAAAAAAACATGATGACGGCGCCCATCGCCTCAATAACAAGGGTAAATAGAATCACATCCTTTAAAATTTCCGGGAGGCTTCGTTCTCTGGAATGGGTGTACGTATCCTGTATGATGATCTGTCCGGTCAGGCCAGGTCGCCGTCTTGCCAGCAAGAGAAACAGCGTTGACATCGTCATGATGCCGAGGCCGCCCGCCTGGATCAGTGCCAGTATGATGAACTGCCCGAATTCACTAAACACACTGCCCGTATCTACCACCGTAAGACCGGTTACACAGACGGCAGAGGTCGAAGTGAACAGGGCGTCGACTAATCCAAGGGGATGGTTCTTTGACGCTGCGGGCAGCATCAACAGGATGGTGCCGATCAAGATGAGAAATGCGAATCCAAAAATAACAATGCGATTGGGGGACTGGATCAGCGATTTTGAAAATCGCAGAGATGCATCCTCTATACCTAGCCTTTTCATATCAAATTCCACACCCGAACAGCGAATATTCGATTGTGTTTTAACATGGTGCACAGCACAATACGGGCATTATGTTCCTTGGAATGTCGATGGTCAAGGAAAATCACAGTAAGATCATTGTCCTCCTCAGTTACCGTATTATTCGCCCGGTTCAATAGAGTTCTATAACCCGGCACTTTACGTAAAACACTTTTGTAACATTCGCCCTAACAAATACATAATAAGATACGATTGTCGAACCGGTATGCTGGTGATATCTGCAATGATGACCAAGTATCAAGCGCCTGATTTTCTGACATACTCAAAAGGTATCGCAAAACCATAGCTGTTGGACTATCTGCAATGAAACTGTAATTATCAGGGCTTAAAAATTACTGTGACATTACATCTCAATAGGGGCAAGTCCATTTCAGAGGGTTTGCCCTTTTGATTTTTCGGGGATTTTGGGATATATACAATTAATACAGATTATTTTCGAGTGATGCTACTGGGCAAGATGTGCCATAAATTAAAAGGGCATCATTTTCATCATAGTATGTTTCTGCCAATAACAAACAGATGGAGATAGGAATGGAAATTAATCGAATTAACATCCTGTTGATTTCTCTGTTTATGTTTATCCTGTGTTCTCTGTTTTCTCCCCTGTCCATCCAGGCTTCTTCAAGGGGCATTACGGTTATCAACGATCTGAGCCATCAAAGCGGCAAGCTGGGTGCATACCGGGCATTAATCATCGGGATCAATGATTATAAAGATCCAAAGATCCCAGATCTTGAAACAGCTGTGAATGATGCCAAGGCCATAGCGGAACTTCTTGGCAAACGATACGGCTTTCAGGTTGAACTCATCTTAAATCAAGAAGCCACAAAAAAGGCGATGTACCGAGCTTTGCGAGATTTGGCATCGTCAACAAAACCGGATGACAGTGTTCTCATATATTATGCGGGACATGGTGATCTTGATCGAACATATGACGATGGGTGGTGGATTCCATCAGATGCAATAGGCGGCGATTCATTGACATATCTGGACAATGTTCAGGTCCAAAAATCGATGCGCAGCATGAAAGCACGTCATGTTTTGCTTATCTCTGACTCCTGCTACTCCGGGACGCTGTTTGGCCAGGGGCGTGCCATGCCGAAAGTCATTGACGACAAATACTATCTCAATCTGTATAACGAAAAAAGTCGCTGGGGCATGACTTCCGGCAATAAAACACCGGTATCAGACACCGGAACCGGCGGTCATAGCGTTTTTGCCTATCAACTAATTAAAACTTTGAGAAAAAATGAAAAGCACTTCATTTCTACACAAGAGATTTACACCCAAATTGCACCGATTGTAAGTAACAACTCAGAACAGACCCCCCTTTACCGTCCAATAAGAAATACAGGTGATCAAGGCGGTGAGTTTGTGTTTGTAACTTCGAGCGGTTCGAAGGCGGATGTTGATATGGATACTGATAAAATCGATGCTGAACTTGCAACTGAAAGGAACCGGCTTAAACAGGAACGCATGGAACTTGAACGGCTCAAAATTGAGATCGAGAAGGAAAAGCTGGAGGCTGAACGAAAGAAATACAAACAAAAAACAACAGAGCGTGCCCTGTTGGCGAAGCAAGAAAATTGGCAATTTGTCCGGGGAAACTGGAGAATGGTTGGTGAAAGCTTGATTCAGATAAATACAAACTCTCGGCCTTCGTTGATTATTGCAAAATCAATTAACCGATCGAAATATACACTTGAATTTAAGGCCATGAAAATTGAAGGGCGAGAGGCTTTTCTCGTGGTTTTTCATTACCAGCGGCTTGATAGATGGCTAATGTGGAATCTGGGAGGATGGGGCAATACAAAATCCGCAATCGAACATGACAACTGGGGCAGAGGGAAAATAATTCGTTCAACCGTTACCAAGAATACTTTTATAAAAAATCGCTGGTACGATATCAAGATCGACGTAAATGGGTACAGCTTTAGAGGCTACATAGATGGAGTATTAATATTGGATGTAATATTACCGAATTGGGCGAGTTCTTCAGGGTCGATCGGATTTGCTACATGGAATACTTCTGCTGAGATTAAAAACATAAAAATCCAATACTCAAACAACCCATAAAAGCTTTTGAGCACTGCCGTTGTCCGAAACCTGTACTCTGCAATTTATCACAAGTTTAGACGAGCATGGAAATGTTGTGATATCGGCTTTCCCGGAGAGGCAAACAAAAAGGGATTTTATCAATATTTTATGTCTCATTTATAGAAGCGTTATGATAATGTCATTAAACTTACAAAATGGCTGACAAATTAAATAAATAAAACATTCTTCCCGTTTTGTTTACGCTCATTTAGGGTTCAACTACCACTGCTCCAACCGATAAATATCGGCAGTCGATCGGCGCAACTCTTTGCCCAATGTTCCACCGATTTCATAGAGGAGATAGAGTGCCAGGTCAGCCTTGGCATCGTGAGCCATGGCCATGAGATTTTCTCTGTCTATCTCCATGATCTCGGCGTCCTCTGTTACGACAGCAGTGGCCGTCCGCGGTCCGGGGATCAGAAAAGCGATTTCACCGAAATAGGTTCCCGGGCAGTACTTGGCCAGTCGTTTGTAGGTTAGCTCACTGGTATAAAGCCGTATCTCGATTTCGCCTTTTAGCACCAAAAACAGGGATTGGCCGAAATCTCCAACATGAAACAGGTTGCTTCCTTTTGAGAGCGCCACAGGTGTTGCCATCCCTTCGATAAGCGCGATAATGTTTTCCGGCATTCCCCTGCAAAAGGTGTTCTCGGCCAACGGTGTATACCGGTCATGCCGGCATACAATGCACCCTTCTCTTTCAAGCACTAAATTTTCCGCATACTCGAATGCCGTATCCGTATCTTGAAATATTTTCATATGGGTTTCACTCTTTTTATCTATCTTTCGGAAGGCTCTTGATACTTTTTCCCCAAATCCGAGTTCTTTGCGCAAGTGGCAAAAGATGAGTGTCGCGCCCTTTGACGCCGCCCGGGCATCTATCTGCAACAGCAATATCATACCGGTAAGATCGATGTAATTCACACGCCTGAAGTGCAAGATGACAATGCTTCCGGGAAAGATGTCTGTTTCTATCTCGCTTAACAGCCGGTCTGCCGTTGCAAAGAAGATATTTCCTCGCAATTCGATCAAGATGATCTGTCGGCCATGCACATCCAGAAGCTTGCGTTCATTGTCTGTTCTGGCACACAGCGAATGATGGTGCTCTGCCGTGACTCTGCGATGGATGATGGGCGATTTGATTTGCTTACGGATAAAGATGATGACCGCGATCGTCGCGCCGACTGCAACGGCAATGACCAGGTTTAAGAGCAATATGGTGGCGATAACAGTCAACGCGATCGCCCCGTCGATACGGTTGTCTTTGGTTTTCAGCCATGAAATAATATTGAGATCCACCATGCCGATACCGACAAAGGTGATCACGCCGGCCAAGACACTGATCGGAATGTAGTTGCCGACCGAACCGGCAAAAAGCATCAGCAGGATCATCAGCAATCCGGACGCCACCGGACTCCATCGACCGCCGCCGGATTGGATCGTAACCAGCGTTGAACCTTTTGTACCGCCGCCGCCAAGGCCTGCCAGCAATCCAACCAGTATCTGCCCTATCCCCTGCGCGGCCATCTCTTTTTTGGCGTTATGGCGCTCTCCGGTCCGGGAATCGGCGACCACCGATGTGATCAGACAATCCGTTGTCGCCAAAAGGGTCAAAGCCAATGATGAGGTGATGACGATATTCCATGGCAACGTCTTCAGTACCTGGGGCGTAATGCCCACCCGAAGCGATGCCAGCGATGGAATCGTTCCGACGACCCAGCTTTGCTCTGCGCCGCCCATGAAATACACCAGGGCCTGAAAAAGAAAAATGCCACAGATCAAGCCAGCCAACGCCCCCGGGATTTTTGGAATTTTTTTCGGAACGACGACAATGATAAATATGGTCAGAAGCGCGGTTATCAGAGGGATAGCGCGGTGCAGGTCAAACGACGGCGACATATGCACATCTTTTGCCAGCAGCAGGACCTGCGATTTAATCATCAGCAAACCGATGCCGGTCACCAAACCTGCCACGACCGGGTAAGGAATGTATTTGATCAACTGGCCGCCGCCGATGGCGCCGAAAGCGAGTTGAAAAAGACCGGTTAAGATCAAGATCGCACTGAGTGCCGTTACCATCTCTTCAGAACCGGCGCCATTTGCACTCATCCCGGTAAATACACCGATCAGCAACATGGTGACCGGTCCGTTTGGCGCACTGATCATTCCGATGGTGGCGCCGAAAAGCCCCGAGACGATGGAGAGAATCGCAACCCCTAATAATCCCGCCATAGCGCCGGTTGATGCGTCCATGCCCATTACCGAGAAAAGGACGACACCCAAGCCCATCGCTTGAGGCAATGCGACTGCCGAACCGGCAAAACCGCCCAATATATCTGAGACATTAAAATTTTTTTTGAAACTGTCTGTAGGTAGAGTCTGGTCCGGCATCACATCACCCTTTTTCATAATAGCCCATGGTATCAAACATGGTAAAGAAGAAAAGTAAAAAAGCAGGTTGATAAAAACCCCCATAGTATGGGGTATTTATAAAGCAACATCTTGTAACGCCTCAAAATACAAATCTCCCTGTACTATTTCCCAAATATCAATAGCCTGAATTTCCGGCAGAACCAAAACCGATATAGAATCGACTTGGGATCTTTTCCTAAGTTAAAATTTAAAACGCTCAGTTTAGGTTTTAATCACAGTACCCAGCGACAGACATTGGATTATCTGTGCATTTAGTCAGAAAAAATAAAGAACGTTTGTGAGAATGAGTTGTGAGGGCCGGTCGCACATTGTGGCATATATTTAATGATCTTGAGAGGTTATATATTAAGAGTAGTCCCGCAACTCCCAACACACGCAGCTTAATTTTTAACTATCCAAATATTCGTTCCATTCTTTTCCGAAAAATTTCGAGAAATCGATTTTTCAATCGGTCATTTAAAAAACTCTCCTCGATCATCGTTTCAATGGTAAATCTGAGAGCGTTCAAACGTTCCAAGGCGTTACCTGCCTGTTTGCCGAGCAGCCCAAAATGTTCGGACAGCCACTGAAAATCTTTTTTAGATATTTTATTTTTCTTTCCCTGAAGGCTGAGGCACATTTCCTCTTTCTCTTCAGGAAGTACAAGCCTGGAATTGACGATATCATAGACCGGCGAAAGTTGATAACCGACGTCTTGTTTTCTAACCAGAGAAAAATTTTTCAAATGCGCGTCACCATTACCCAGCACGAAAAAGAGCAAGGCCCTTTCGAACAGGCTTACCAGATCGAGTCCCGGGACATCGGAATGTTTCTTAATAAAATTTGCGATGCTTTCATAGGAACCGGAGTATTTATCATCGGATTGGAGAAGCTGTTGAAAGTCTTCTTGCTGAAGTTTTGAACCGTCTTCAAGGCGATCGAAGCGCTTCACAACATATGCCAACCGGTGGTCTTTCAGCGGTAGCAACCCATGATTCGGAACTGCAATCTCATAAGCTGATGCAATGTTCATACACAGATTCTCGTTTTCAGGAAGCGATTCAAAACGATCCGTCGGGGGTTTGAGAATATAGAGCCCCCCCGTATCAACCACAACTAACGCATGGCGTTTGCGATCATGGATAACAGAAAGTTTGGGTTGTACGCCCGAGATCGACATTCTGCCGACCATTTTTTGAGCTTCAGCAGTCACCTCCGTGCTCTTAAAGGGCACACTTGGGGGTTGACGGGTTCCGAAAAGCGCTTTCGAACATTTTGGATGGTATCCGTTTAAAAGGTTGCCATCGGGTTCAGGTGTCTGACATGAAAGGCATGTATCGATCATTGATTATTATCCTCATTGACGGGAACGACATTGACGGCTCCGATACAATCACCACATGTGGACAGAAGAATATCAAAAGAACGCTCCGGATCTATTTTTAACGTTCGGCTGGTAAGGTCCAGAAGCCAGCCCTCAGGGATCAGGCCTAGAAAAAAAGGAAACAGCCGATGGCTTTCGTAAGGCTCATCAGTCAGGGGTAGCGTAAGGCTTATGGGTTGAGCCTTTGGTGAGGAAAGGTATTCCGGGTCGTAAGAAAAGCGATATCCCCTTTCTGTTTGTTCAAGAACACCGGCCTTCCTGTTCCATAAATAGACGAACGCTTTTTTCTGTTTATCTGCCATTTATGTTGTATCCTCAATACCTGGACGCCAATCAACCGGGCCGAGGGTTTTGCCAAATAGTTGAAGAACCTGGTTCACTTTGTCTATCCTCAGAGTTGCCTTGCCCTGTTCCAACTCTCTGATAAACCGCAATCCAACCCCGGCCTTTTGGGCAAGCGTCATTTGGGTCAGCCCGTGGATTTTACGCTGCTTTTTTACAAAGTCTTTTAGCTCCATTGCTATACCCTTTCGGGGTTATTTGCTTTAGATTTATGCGAAATTCTATCTCATTGAGCCATCCACAGGGGTTATGAGAGATCACTATACCCGAATGGGTATAATTCCAATGGATTTAATGAGAAATAATACCTATCGGGTATATTGTCAAGGTAAAACTTTGGTTGTTGTACCCAATAGGGTTGATTTGTTTGATTATTTAAATGCCGAGACGGAGTAAATCAAAGATGTCACGGAGAATGAGCTGTGATGCTTTTCCTGAGAGGAAAAATAGTGCGAACCATATTGATCTTGATGGTGCTGATATTGGCGGGTTGTGTAAATGACTTTCCAGCGATCAAGGAGCCGCTGACGGCCCAATTGGTCGGGGCGAGAGGATTTGAACCTCCGACTTCCTGCTCCCAGGTTTTTCAGGAGATCGTAACACACTTAAACCTATCAATCATCAATTCTTGATTCCCACTCTTTGACACATATTTTGCAGGCGCCGTGCGACAATTGAGGTAGTGGCCATACTTCGCCCAGTCTCAATTCTTTTATTGCTTCTTCAACTTCGACCCAATTTGATTCATCGATTCTTATTTTTTTGCAGAAACTGCAAATTGTAATAATCTCCTTAGAACAATCCCGCAAATCGCTTAATAAAGGTATTGGTTTTCTATATTCTTGTTTTATAATCCGAGTTTTGATTTCAACTTCACTATCGTTTACTTTGGATAATTCCATCTCCAGGAACCTTCGACAATCAGGCGAATCACATCTAAAAGGAAGGCCCTTTATATGCGCACCCTCCCTAGCTCGATTGAATAGCATTTTATAAAGGTGCTGGACCGTATGATTTCCTATGAAATCCCAGAGAGTCTTATTGAGGATGTTTACCGACAACTCGGTTGCCAAATTCTCTTTTGCGAACTCCAACCATTCATCATTAACAAAGGTGATGTTATCTTTTAAATCTATTCTGCATATAAATTTTCGTTTATCTCCATTAAGCATGCGAGGCTTGGCCTCCTTATACTTCACATATTTTTCAATCTGTTGAAATTCCAGATAAAATTGGGCAAACCCTTCAATTCTTTCCTCTGGCTTGCCAAGGCGTAGTTCGAAACGAAGATTATGAAAGTAATGTATTTAGCCCGGCTTCGCTTTCAGCTACGCCGTGGCAGTCTTCGTTTTTCACTAAGTTTCGAACGAAGACTGGTCGGGGCGAGATTTACCCGCCAGTTTTTGGCGGGGAACTTGTCAGCCTCTGGCGAGCTCCGACTTTCTACTTCCAAAACAGGCGCGCTTCCAGTCCTCCGTGCACAATGGGATTGAAGATCCGTGTTTCTTTGAGCGTATATTGCTCATGGCCATTATATAAAACGCATCCTTTTGAACAGCGGTCTTCGACGATTTTCCTGAAGCGCTCAATACCCTTTAGAAAATCCGGTGAAAAGGTTGCGGCCGATTTGATTTCAACCGGAATCAGCTTTCTTCCCTCCTTGATTACCAGGTCAACCTCATTGCCGTTTGTGTCCCTGTAAAAAAACAACTCCGGCCGCTTGCCATAATTCAGACTGGATTTGAGAATTTCAAGAATCAACAGGTTTTCATAGAGCCCGCCCCGCAACGGATCGCGAGACACCTGACCCGATGTCTCTATGCCCAACAGATAGGTGGCCAGACCCACATCGCTGAAGTAGATCTTTGGCGATTTGACAACGCGTTTCCGGATGTTCTCAAAAAAGGGAGGCAGTTCGAAAACGACGAAAGACGCTTTTAATACACTAATCCAGTTTTTTATCGTCGTGGCGGAAACACCGACATCGTTGCTGAGGGAAGTATAGTTGATCACTTGCCCGATGCGGCCTGCCAACAGCGTGAAAAATTGCTGAAAAGGCCGGAGATCTTTCAAATTGATCAGGGCGCGAACATCCCTTTCGATGTATGTTTGCATATAGCCGTTGAAAAAACGGGCAGGCTTTAAGCCCTTTTCGTGAAGGCGCGGATATGCACCTTTGAGAATCAGGTCGAACGGATCCCATTTCTTTTTATAATTTTTAAGTTCGGACAGCGAAAACGGCAACAGCGTCAACACTGCTGTTCTTCCGGCCAGGCTTTGGCTAACAGACTGATGAAGTCCGGGTTGATGGCTGCCTGTCAGGATAAACATGCCCGCCTTTTTCACCCGATCCACAATTCCCTGAATATAGGAAAGCAGTTCCGGAAGGCGCTGGATCTCGTCCAAAACACCCCCTGCCGGAAGTTTCGCCAGAAATCCTCTCGGGTCTGTTTCCACAGCCATGCGCACATCGGGATCTTCCAACGAATAATACAATTTTTCAGGGAATGTCATTTGCACCAGCGTGGTTTTACCGGACTGACGCGGCCCGAATATGGTCACGACTGGATATTCTCCGGCAGCTTCTAACAACTCTGTTGTTATATCTCTTTTGATCATGCCGAGAGCCTACCGCAGTTTTATGAAAATATCAAGTTCAAGTTTGGATTTTCATAAAAAATGGTGTGCCAGGCTGGGTTTTACCAGACTTGAAGGGTTCTTTTTTATTCTTTATCGTAGACTTTTTCGGCATTTATTACGGAGTTTCCAATTCCTCTGCGCTGATTTGCACCCACTGAAGAAAACGCTTTCGCAGCCCTTCTTCCACATTTAGTAATCCTATTCTTTCCGCAAGGATTTTTACATTAATCATTTTCTCAATAAGGAGTAAGCGAACAAACTCTTTGTCCTTCTCCCTGAGTGCAAATCGGCGTCTAAAATTGACCCGGTCAAAACATAACCTATTGATTAATTAGCGTTATGACTGTTGTTAAAATACACAGATGTGGGTCAAATTTAAAAGCCGATTGACAGCCGTATGTTCAGATAATTAACCGTTTGATTCTTGAGATAGGCAAAGACATGCCCAGCACTACCGAAGAAATAAAGGTTTGGCATCCAGGGTGATTAAATATGACCCGAGCGCTTACGGTTGGTTTCAGGTTTTGATTGGAAAGGGGCAGATTGTCGTTCGGTGAAGATCAATTGCTGGGGGTTAAAACAGGATTCGCTTGATTTGATGATTAAAATTGATGCTATTTATGGCTTCGCCGTTTTAAAGATAATTGGCGATAGCTCAAATTTGGTTACGGTTAGAAATCTTTACATTAGGGGAAGGCGATGATAAAGACCATCTTTTGTTTGAAATTGATTTGTAGTCAAGGAACAAGGGAGGATTATTAATAATGAAAAAAGCGACAATCGTTCTCATTTTATTTCTTTCTGTTTTTGTAATTCCCGATAGCACTTTTGCTAACCCCAAACTCAATTTAGAATTAGTCGTTATCGTTTCTGGCAGACATTCAGGCAGACCGATGGGAGGGGTTGAGGTTAACGTTATAGACGAATTTGGCTTCTCGAATTATGTTCATAAACTTCGAGAATATACTGATGAAAATGGAGCTGTTTCGTTTAAAGCTCAAAGTTTTAAAGGTTTTGATATGCATCGTGGACGATCGTGGAATACTAACAAATATAATCCGAGATTGGGAGGCCAGAACAAATTAAAAATTAGAATAGAAGTGGAGGGAAAGGTTAGACATTTGGAAATAACCAGCGAAAGAAAGTATACCGTGAATATTGAAATATGATCTAAACCATAACGCTCAGACTGTATAGGAATGATGGGGGATTCTCAATGATATTTAAAGTCGAAAAAATTAATCTGATAGTTCTTATTCTCATTATTACGACAGTATGGACATTCAATCATGCCTACGGAGGGTCTGGATATCTCGATATAGTCTCTGATCCATCTGGGGTTAAAATCTTTATAAATGGTAAATTAATGGGAGAGACCCCACTCTCAGGATTGGAAGTAAGATCAGGGCAAATCACGATCAATGCAAAGAAGGAAGGTTTTGGATCAGCAACAAAACAAATTACGTTAAAGGATGATGAAGTTCTCTCAATTAAAATTCCCCTAAAAAGAACTTCAGGTTCAAAGGGTCGTGAAATAGTTTTGTCCCAAGATAAAGGTAGCTTGCTTTTAATTAATCAAGCTGGGCCAATATCTGTATATATTGACGATGATGAGAAAGGCAAGGGATCAATGAAAATTGATCAGATATCTACAGGAGACCACACACTTAAAGTAGGCAATCTTGAGAAAGTTTTCAGAATCTATAAGGATCATAAATTAAAAATAAAGATTACTAAATCTGATATAGTGGTCTTGAATGATGTTGAAAATGAGCGACGAAAAGCAAAAATTGAATCTGAAAAAAGGAGGAAAGAAGAAGCACGAAGAAGGATTGAATCTGAAGAAAGGAGGAAACAGCAAGAACTTGAAAATAAGATGAGGGCCGCCGAGGAAGAACGGAAAAAACAAAATACATGTATTGAAATAAATTTGTTTGCAAATTGGTCATCATGCAGAAGAGGCAATACAAATCCTCATACGAGTGCTTCACCTCCAGGATGGTTTGGTTTTTATATTAATTTCAAACATGATGCTTTAAGAAGAACATCTATATATCGAAAATTAAGCCAAAATGAGGAAAAAATAAAAATTTGTAACCCACCTATTTTTAGTAATATAGAGATAAAATTTGTAGCACATGCTGAAAAAACCTATACATTTTTTGGAAAAGATTATTATATTTGGGAAAATGAAAAGGTAGTGCATGTTGATTTAGAAACATACAAAACTGTAGTTTTGGATGCGAAATTAGCAAATGAAAAAATAAACATAAACATGTATAATAAATAAGTTAGAATTTATTCATACCTAACAAGATATGTTAAGGATAGGATGCAATTCAACTGATGCATGATACCTGCCTTGAAGGGTGAAAATTTAAAGCCCTAAAATTTGATTGATTCGGAAACGAAATCGTCAACCAGAATCCGCAGACACCTGCAATTTACCTTCCATTTTGATGACGGCTTAATTGGTTGTGATATCAAGTTCTGAGAATCGAACTGCCGTCTAAGAGTTGATTGTTTGAAGAAGTAGACGAAAACCATGTCCACTTTCATGTCCAGAAGTGTGCCAGAATGGACATAAAAATGGACGATTTTAAAAATTCTTTTCCACGAAATAAATAAGGGGGTTCATTAGAACCCCCTGTGTTTATTTTGAAAACAATGGTCGGGGCGAGAGGATTTGAATGCGCCGAAGGCGCACAAGCACTCCGAAGGCGTGTAAACCTCCTTAGAGGATTGCTTTACCCGCCTCTGGCGGGCTCCGATGCCTGTTCCAAATTGTTGAGCCATTCACGTCCTTGGCCAGATTTCAGGAATTTTTCTCTTTTTCTTGCAGACTTGTAATCGGGAAATGTTTCCGTGTGAAGCACAAAAAAATCACCCAACAGTTCACTACCTTTTGTCTTTAGGCATCGATGCTCTCTTAAGCGTCGAGAAAATTTATTGGTAATACCGACGTATCGCTTGCCAGTTTCGCCTTTCAATACATATAAAGTTATCATCAATCGACCACCTTTGCGTATTGGTGGGCTTATTAAATAAAAAAGGCACATGTGATGCAAGTGCCTTTTTAGTATATATTGTGGTCGGGGCGAGAGGATTTGAACCTCCGACTTCCTGCTCCCAAAGCAGGCGCGCTTCCAGGCTGCGCCACGCCCCGATGGTTTAAGTTTTTATCACGCAAATATTAATTACGCAACCCCATAGTCTAAATATAGAATTGAATTTACCGCCCGCTTCGCTCGAGTCGCAGAGTACACAGAGAAGAATATTTTTCCATTGCCGTTGAGAGGACGGCAATGGAAAAGAGCTCAGTTTATATGTGTTTTGGAATGTAGAAGCTATAAGGTTAGTTTTCCGATGTCAAATGACATTAGAGGGTGCTTGTAACAATAGGAATCTTTGCTTTACGCCCTCTCAGCGCAAAGCAAATACACCAGCAAACTCTGCGTCCTCGGCGCCTCTGCGGTGAGTATAATATCTTGAATATCCTGTTGATCCTGTCAAAAGACCTACAACTTTTTAAGAAGCTGATTCGCCGCGGTCAGCATGGGGTCCCACACCGGTCCGAAGGGCGGCGCGTAGGCCAGGTCCGTTTGACTGAACTGCTCCACGGTCATGTGAGCGTGAAGGGCCACGGCCGGTGCGTTAATGCGGTGGGCCACCCCTTCTTTGCCGACCATCTGAACGCCGAGGAGCCGGCCCGAATCCGCATCTCCTGTCATCTGTACATAAATATCGGATGCGCCGGGATGGGCATGGGCTCGGGAGCGGGATTTGATCATCACTTCGACCGGTAAAAAACCGGCTGCTGACGCTTCTTTGCTGTTAAGGCCGGTCCGCGCCACTTCAAGATCAAAAACCTTAAACACCGCTGTGCCGGCAATACCGGAAAGTCTTGTGTTTTTATCGCACACATTGTCGGCCACGGTCCAGCCGGCCCGGTTGGCCCGCAGCGCCAGGGGAATCCAGGTTTTCTGTCCGGTCACCACATGAAACGCATCCGCGCAATCACCGGCGGCAAAAATGTGTTCATCCGAGGTTCTCAGCCTTCTGCTCACAGAAATCGCGTTTTTTACACCCAGTTGTATGTCGGCGTCTTTGGCAAGCTCGCTGTTCGGGGCTACGCCGATGGCGACCAGAACCATATCTCCCTCAAGGGTCAGGTCCGGACCAATGACTTTAAGACGGCCGTCCGATGTGTCGATGCCTTCAATTTTATGTCCGGGATAAAGATGTACACCGTTGGTTTCAACTTCTTCTCTGACCTTCCGGGCCATGGTTTCTTCCATCCAGGGGAGGAAAATATCGCGAGGTTTGACCATGTCCACGTCGATATTTCTGGCCCGCAGGGCCTCGCACATTTCAAGGGCAATGTAGCCCATACCGATAATCACCGCTTTTTTGACATCATTTTCTGATAGGAATTGCCTGATCTTTCTGCCGTCATCCAGATTTTTCAGGATCACGACACCGGGAAGGTCGAATCCTGGAAGATCAGGGACAACAGGCGATGCACCGGTAGCGATCAAAAGCTTGTCATAGGGGATTTCAAAAGGTATCTGCTCCAGGGTGGTGCCGAGGACGGTTTGGGCTCTGGGATCGATTATCTCCACCTGATGTCCGGTGAGAAGATTGATATTCTGCTTTTCCCGAAAAACCGAGGCATGCCGGACCACAAGATCTTCAATCTCTCGATCCGGGTCGGCGATATTGTACGGCATACCGCAGGCACTGTAGGATACATCCAAGGTCATTTCCAAAACAGTGACGTCCATGTCCGGCCGGTTTCTTTTGGCCCGGCTGGCCGCGCTCATGCCGGCCGCGTCTCCGCCGATAATGACAAATTTCATGGGGGGCTCCTTGGTGTTTAGGGTTAAGGGTAAAAAGTGAAAGGTAAAAGGTTCAGGGTTATTGTTGGATTTATGATAGGCTATTGTTGATTTATTTTCAAATATTATATCTTAATGAACAGTTCGATATGTTTTTCTGACAGGATTTACCCCAGTACGATCTTCCGGACCTACGGGGCAGGCAAGATTAACTGGATTTATTTTTGGTCTTTATTCTTTTCTGGAAGGAATAAAACTCAATCCGTCCCAGTACGATATAGTATACCTACGGGACAGGCCTCTGGCGGAAAATAACAGCTTGGCTGGGTTCTTGGTCGTTTTTGGATATTCTTGCTGCTGTTGATCTGTTTTTAGCCCGCATTTTTCATTGCAGGCTGTCTCATTCACCCAAATTATGATATTTGTAACTCAACAGTTTCTACTTCGATATAATATCCGGAACTTGAATTAGTCTGCCCAATTCTGCTGAAAGTCATAGGGAGGCTCCGTGAAAAAAAATCAGCTCGTTGGAATGCTTGCCAGCCTCACCGCCATATGCAGCGTCCTCTCGTGCGTGGCCGTCAAAAGGGATACCACCGGTCTAATGCGCGAGTTTGCGCCGGATCCGCTGAATGCAACTTACATGATCGAGGACAGGAAGATACCACTGGTCAACGGCCGTTGTGAAATGGAAGCTGTCCCCGGTGCTGCAACCAAAATCAAGACCGCTGTTTTTGGACAGATGGTTTATGGAGACATCGATGGTGAAGGTGGTGCGGACGCAGCGTTGTTTTTAACACACGATTCCGGCGGCAGCG
>JBHPCZ010000068.1:0-18429 GCA_042573625.1 Thermodesulfobacteriota bacterium | reverse complement strand
TAATGTTGGCATCCCTGTCCGAGGAGTACAATGAAAGAGAAGACAAAAATAACTCATCTAAAGGGAGGTGAAGTATGATTTCAACATTAAAGGGCTTTGTTAAAAATGTATTTTTACTTTTATCTATCGCTTTAATACTGGTGGATGCCGCTGATTGCGCCGGAGAAAGTCATTACAGCATTTATCCATCCTTTTTAAAACATGATAAAAGCACCGACAAACAGGTTCGTTCACAAGACATTAACAAGAGGTTAGAATCTTCAGAGAATGTTGTGGCAAACAACCTGGTCAATGATCAAAAGTTTCATCCACGCCGGGGTGAAATTCGGTTTGCGGATAATGGCGACGGCACCGTAACAGACAGAAAAACAAATTTGATGTGGCTAAAAAATGGCCGGAGATTAGATTTTGCTTCTGCGGTTACGTGGTGGGACGCCGTTAAAAAGAGTAACAAAATAAACATTGGGGGCTATGACAACTGGCGACTGCCCACCATTGAAGAGTGGCACAGCCTCATCGATACCGCTCACCAGTCCCCTGCCCTGGTTGAGCCGAATCCGTTTAAAAACATTGTCACACACATGCCATACTGGTCTATGACGGAGTTTGTTTATGGTAAGGATCATACATGCAGTAAAGTATGCCCTTTAGACGCATATACCGTTATCCTGTATTCCGGCCGCATAAATCATCAGAAGAAAAAACTTAGGGCATTTATTCTGCCGGTTCGTTCGATTGATCCATCAGTACTAAACACGGATTAGTATTTAACCCGATAATTCCGCTATTAAATGGGGGGCTTGCGATGGCACTTAACAAAACCCACATTATTAAAAAAATCATGAACAGAAACGAATTTACAGGAAAAAAATCCGCTGAAACATTAGAAATTCTCATAGAAATTATCAAAAATACGATGGCATCCGGCGAAGACGTCAAGATCAGCGGATTTGGAAGATTCTGTGTGAAGGAGAAAAAGGAGCGAAAAGGACGGAATCCTGCTACCGGAGAGAATCTTATGCTAAGGCCGCGTAAAGTTGTTACGTTCAGATGTTCTGGAATATTAAGGGATCGGGTTAACAATGGTTAAAAACCCACCGCGTGGCTACCTCGATCGCCGGCATGCTGCTCAATTAAAGTGTTACCCCGGATATATCACAAAACCTCCCGATCTTCTCTTGGAATGGTAAGTTTCGCTTCAATAAAATCTTTATGGGGCAGTTTTAACGAGATCGATATGCGGCGAATCTCTTCAACTTCTTCATATGAGGTCATTTCCGATGCATTTGCAATTTTGAACAAACATTTTAGAAATGCTTTCCGCTCATCATTGTTTGTGCAATCGAAAAACCCCCTTGTCGTACGATAATAATCGAGCCCTTTTAACGTTCTCTGACAACTGATTTCCGTGACGAGTTCGGCTTCCTCGTCGGACAAATCCCATTCATTTGACAGTATGGATTTGATGGTGTTTCGTTCGTTTCCTGATATTCCGGAATCCACTGCCGCAATTCTTGCAAGGAGTCCTGCCGCAAAACAGAGTTTTCTGACTTGCTGTTCCGGCAGGTTAATCTCGATGCCCTTTTCTAAAAATTCGGATTCAAGCTGATAATAAACAGTGTTCATTATGAAGTCATCGATTCTGCTCTCCCTTTGTGTCGCAGCGCTGGATGTTTGTTTACGTTTCTTTACCGATGTTTTAAGTACCTTTGACATCCTTGAGAATATTCCCGTGTGCGCTTTATCTAGTATTTCCCTGATTTCCTGAAGTACCTCAGATTCCTCATCACTTACGATTCCATCTGCCTGAAACAACCGAGCCAGGGTCTCCATTACAAGGGCCTTGTCTTCCTTAGACGCAATGCTGAGCAATACCCTGGAGAGCAGCTCTTCCCTCTCTTCGGATGTGACCGGTGAATCCATATATATCTCCAGATGCTTCCATTCTTCACCGGTTATATCAGGAATGGTAAAAATCAGGTCCTTCAACGCATTGATCTCTTCATTAGACAATTCACCATCTACCCAGGCCGCTGCGATCAGCAGCTTTGAAAGGTCCATTATAAATGTTTTGGCGGACATAGATTTGGTCTCCCTTTTATCGATAAATTTATATTAAATATGTAAAAAAAGGTTCTATTTCATGGTTTTGTACTGTTCAGCCCGACAAAGGTGCCGCCGTTTCTCTGGCATAACGCTCGCATCAGAACGGCAAACCGTTCCCCGGTGTTGCCGCGTTGGCTTGTTTTTTCCATGACCACCGGAAAACCCACGGCATGGATCCGTACGAGACGGGAACCGTCTTTTGTTGCCCTGTTGATTCTGTCCACCGTATCGATGACCGGCTGGATTGCCACCCCGCTGAATTCATCACCAAATACATACAGGCTTATTTTTTTATCTCGCGAATAAAACATTCTGATCGCCGCGGTAATACCTTCCACCGGACTGCTGTTGCTGATGGCGTGCCAGAATCTGATTGCTGAAATGATGGCCCTGCGCCGAGCGGGAGTATCCGGTATCCATTTTCCGGCATACTGGGAGAACAGAAAATTCCCCATATCGTTCATTACCTGTATACCCTTGACCTTTGGATAGATTTCAAGCGTCTCTTGCATTTTTTTCCGTACCAGGCTCCACGCATTCATCTGCATGCTGCTGGAGGTGTCGATGATGAAAACGATGTATTCGCTGTCCACCGGGATACCCCCGACCGAACGGGTCAGTTTTCTGGATTGTTTCTTTAAAAGTCGTTTCATTTCTTCGGTCAATTCCTGTCGCGCCCGGGCCATTTTGCCCTCAATAATATTTTGTACTTCGGCGTCTTCTTTCGATGCGGCAAATTGGCCCTCAACATCCGAAGAATCGCCCTGGAGGCGAGCAAGCTTTTCCTTTTCATCAGACAGCTGCTCCTGTTTCGATGTCAAGTCGCGATTCAGTATCCGGGTTTGACCCTGAATTTCAAACAGTTCGTTTTCCAAAAGGACAATTTCAGCCTGCATGTCTTCCTTGATTTCCTCAATGACCACCGGTTCGGCGAATTTAGACAGCACGAACATCAGAATGATGGCGCCGAATCCACAACAGATGCAATCAAGAAAAGAAAGGCTGAATATTTCTATGTCCCGTCTGCGTTTTTTCATTTTAAGGCCAATTCTTTGAAGGACAGAAAAAAGATCCTCTGGTTTTCCTGGCCAGTCGCCAATAGGCATCACCAGCCAGCGGGTCCCCCTCCATCGGATAAAGGATGATGTTCACCGGCACTCGGGCCGGCAGAAGGCGAATCGCCTCATTAAACAATTTGACACGCTTTTTGCTGGATACTCTGGTTCCCCACGGCTTGCTGCTGCCCATGGTCGGCAGACTGTCGGAAAGTAAAAAAATGTTGTCCGGCGCAGGCTTCATCTCGCCGATCGCTTTGAACGCATTTAGCAAACTGGTTCCTTTCTCCGGAATCACCTGGTGCATACTGTCTGCTGAAAGGTTTAATTGCTCTACTTCTCCGGCATTCATCCAGGTCCCCTTTGTGTTTTGGACCAATGGGCGTGCGGTTTCGTTAAATATATAGATTTGAAATTGACTGTTCGAAGGAAGCTGGGTGATCAACCAATCGATGGTCTTTACGACCTGTCGCCATTTGGGTGCTTTAATTTTTTGGGTATTCTCTAAATTACGCCGGCGAATAACACCGACAATGGTTTCATCCAGCATGCTGGCAGAAGCGTCCACCAGAATAAAGATACGCTTCCCGCCCATCTTTAAATCGGTGAGATACTGGCGGTCTCCATGTCCGGGAAAAGGGCGCAGGTTAGCGCCCAGCTCATCTTGTGTTTTTGCGCCAGCCTTTAATCTTCGGAGCTCCTCTTCCAGTGATTTTAAATCGCTTTTCAGCTTATCGGCATGGGTTTTGGTTGCAAGGGTTTTTTTGTCACGATCCGCCAGTTCTATTTTTCTTTGATTCAATATATCTATAATCTCACGGGATCGCCCACGGGTCGTCACCAGCTCGGTCTCGGTGTCTGCGAGGGTGTTAAGGGACTCAACCAAATTCTTTTTTTCGGCCAGAACTTCTCTTTCCAGTTTGCTTATCTCGGCACGCAAATCTGATGTTACAGTATCCTGGCGAGCAGCACTCTTCGCGTTTATCAGCACAAACAAAAGAATGATCGCCCCCAACCCGCAGCACATACAGTCAATAAAAGATAGGTTGAATACATTTAGCTTCTTACGTTTCATCGGCATTCATGCAGGCAATGAGTCGAATGGTTTCTCCAGACGTTCCCAGGCGAATGATTTGGCCAAGTTTCAGGAAGGCGTTTTCGTCGACCCGCTTGTTTTCCACAAACGTTCCCTGGCGGCTATAATCTGTCAAGACAATCATGTCTTCGTTTTGTTGGACAGCGCAATGCTTTTTGGAAACGTCCGATGATCGCGTCTGGATGGAGATGCCTTTCCCGACCGGATAATTGTCACAGCCGATAAAGAGCGGTTTGTCGGAGATCGGATAGGCCACATCACGATAGAGTAGATGTGTGGCCTGCATCTTTTCAGGAGTCTTCTGAGAAACGGGTCGGGCAAGCTGAGGTTCCGGTTGCTGCCAGGGACGACTGGTGAAAAAGGATACGCCGTTTTTGGAATGCTGGTCGGGCAACTGCTTCCCGAGCCGTAAAGTGCCCAACGCACCGGCACCGGGCTCGAGGTCTATGATTTCACAATTACCGATCCCTGTAAGTTCATCTATTAATCCCGGCAGGCGTGCAATTCTGTGGGTCAGTTGAAGAACCATTGGGGAATCGTTTCTCTTATGTTTGCTCCGCATCTCTTCTACGAAACGACAAATATCTTCATACATTGCCGCGCTTTTTTGTTTCAACATATCTTTGAGCAAAGTAATGCGATAAGTGTGTTTTCCTTGTGCTATTTCAAAGATAAACGATGGCTGGCGCTTTAAAACCGCTATTGCAGCGGGCAGGCGATTATACAGTTCCTGTTCGGTCAGGGCCTGGTGAAGGGGATCGAATCGAGTGGTATGCACGAATTCTTCGGCAATGGATTCGACCCATCTCCGGTATATCCGACCCAAACTGATGTCCGGGAAAGCGTCGGAGTCCTCCCGGGTCAGATGATCACCCTGATAGAGATAAGCGATTTCAAGCCGGTGTAAATGAATATCCAGATGCAGCAGCATTTCATTTGGATAAGGATTGGATGATGCGGCTATCGGCAGGGACACAAATCCTTGAACGGGTATCGACAGTTCCTGAGCCATTCCCAGAATAAGCCCCAACTGTTCCCTGCCGTAATAGTCAGGTACGGCGATGATCATCTCGTCGCCATACAGTCTGACATTTTCCCAGATGAGAGATAGATGCGCACAGGCGAGTTCAGCATGATTTTGTACATGCCGGTTCTGCTGTTTCAGAAGGGTCGTGTCCAATTGGTCCCAGAATTGGTTGATCACTTGAAGCGGAAACAGGTGTGCCTTGTCTGCCGCCGGTTTTCCGACGAGCAGACGCGTTTTCTCCGGGATGGCGTATCCGGGACTTTCCAGTTCATGCCCGTCGACCTCCAATAATTTCGCCGATCTACCACCGGCAACAATAATCCCCGCATCGCTGAGTTCTAGCCCGAGCAGTGTCATTTATTCACTCCATTGGATGGATCCTTTTTTTATTAGTGTGGATGCAAATGCCTGGTCAATTTTTCCTCACAATACGCTTCGGTTTCAAGCACATATCTTTCCTGCATCAATTGCAGTTGATGCAGCATGAACATGAGAACAATGCTGATAAGAAGCGCGATCAGGGTGGAATTAAATGCCACTCCCAAACTGCGGGTAACGCCGAAGATTTCCCCTTCAATGGCCAGGTGCGCCTGACCCAGCGCATCTCCGATACCGCGAACGGTGCCGATAAATCCGATGGAGGGGATGGCCCAGGCAATATACCTGATCATAGACAGCTCTGATTCCAGCCGTTCACCTTCAGCCGAACAGTAGGCGCGTGTGGCGTCCGCGACATCCTGAACGTTCCGGGTTGAACTGAATCTCTGCAAGCCCGCCAGCAGTGCTCTCGGAAGCAACGCATTCCGTTGATACGGCGGCAATGCTTGAATCTGTCGAGATAGTTCCCGGGTATCTTCAGGCAAAATACGCACACCTTCAGCCAGCGGAATCAGATCCTCCTTTAGCAATGCACGGTGTCTTATGCCGGTAACGGCTTTAAAAATCATGATGGCCAGCGCCCAGAACATCAAAATAAAGCATGCTTCCTGTTCATAGTCACGAATCAGCACATAGACCGACCTTTCAGTGGGCTGCGTTTTGTCTGTTTCGAGCGAAGCGGCCTGTTGAGCCAGAATGGCGTCAGCATTGGGACGGATGATGCCGACATAAGCGGCATGGACAACAATGACAATTAAAATCAAAGAGAAAAACTGGTAAGTAAATTCCATCGATACCGGAAATGTCTTTTTCATAGCTGCGCCTATTTTTCGATGTGTTTTGATTTCATATTATAGGTTTAACGTTCCGTTTCAGCCGCCGGACAATTCAGTTTAGGGCCGGCAAGAACTCACAAATAAAAGCGCGTAAAAGCGAATCAATAGGAAGAAATATATGGAGACCGCTATATCCCCGCTTCAATCAAATACCTGATAAATTCTCATCAATTTTCATGCAAGATTCAGATTAAATATCGTAGGGGAAATCCACCCCCTGATCCGCCGGAACCTTTTCCGAAGGAATAAAAGGTTTCAACTGTTTTGATTTTTTGGGGGCGTTTTTATCTTTTGATACGGTTTCCGGCTTTATCGCATCTTCATCGGCATTTACGGTTTCATCGACAATGCCGTTATCCGATGTTTTCTTTTCTTCCTTCTGAGAAAAATATATTATCGATGGGTGAGTTGGTCCAGTATTCTTTATGATCACACTTATAATATTCTCCGATCGGTTTGGGGGCGCTGCTTCCGCAAATGTTAAGCCCGGAAAGCATAACCACAAAGAAGTAATTATAATGACATGAAGCAGTTTCAAAACCTTCCGTTCGCTGGTTTGAAAATTTTGACAAGTTCTAAAATCGCGCCGTAAAATTTGCAAAACTCGGACCAACGCCATCAAACAGTTGCAAATTTTAACGCTCCGCTTCACTATGAGGTTTTTAAACGAGCTCATACCATTTAGACATGTTTATTTTAAATACCTGCAAATTCGAAAACCGACATCCTCGCGTATGTCGTCACCGTACCCGCGATATGCCAGCCGTAGGGTGCTGATGCTGCCGTGCTTCCAGCTGGATCCCCGGATGACATGGTGTTTCCCCTCTTTCGGCCCGACGGGGTCTACATACGCCTTCTCGGGCGCATAACTGTATATCGAGTAATAATCGTGACACCACTCCGACACATTGCCGCCCATATCATACAGGCCAAGCCTGTTGGGATTAAATTTGCCTGAAGGCGCTGTGACCGCATATCCGTCATTGTAGCCTTTGAGAACGGTCGGGAGCAAGTCTTTTGCGGATTGATCGGAATAATTCCCCGAAGGTTCCTCAGGAGGAAACTTGTAGCCCCACGGATATTTCAGCGCCTGTTTTGTTCCGGAAAACCGGGCACAGTATTCCCACTCCGCTTCGGTCGGCAGACGATAACCGGTATTGAACGGTTCGACCGCCACCCACTTCTCTCCTTTTTTAATATAGGCAGGCGGCAGCGCCCCCCTGGCGCTGAGCCAGTTGCAGAACTGGGCCGCTTGCTCCCAGGTTATCCGGACCACGGGATAATCGCCGACATCCAGCTTTAGAAATTTAAAATCTCCTGAATTGTGCCGGGTCATGAATTCCTTGAACTCTTTATTCGTAACCTCCCTGACACCCATGTAAAAAAGCCGGGTCAGTTTGACCTTCCTCAGGGTTTCGTTGGACCTGCGCCCCTGTTCTCTGCGTGAAGATCCCATGGTGAAAAATTCGGGATGAATGAGTTTCAACCGGTAATCTGTTTTCGTTATGATTTCAGCCGGCGCTCCCCCTATGGTTGTGGTCTCTTTTTTCAGGGTTATCTTTAACTGCTGCGGGAACCCGGATCGGGGTGTGATAAGGGCGCGATGCGAAAGATACCCCTTCTTTCTAAATTCAAGCGTGTGTTCTATTGCAACTAAACGCAATTGTTTTGGTATGGCGCCCCATGATTTGCCGTCCACCAGTAGTTCGGCGTCGGCAGGTTCCACCAGCAGGTGTATGACGCCTTCTCTGGGCTTTAAATTGACGCTGAGCTGCTTTGACTGAACCGATGGAATCCGCACTTGGCGGGTTTCTTTCTCATAACCGGCTTTTGAAATTTGAACCACATGATCCTTGGATGGAGAAAGATGGGTAACCAGCGGTGTTTGCCCGATGAATGTTCCGTCAATTATTACACTCGCCCCGGACGGTTTTGTTTTGATTGCCAATTCGCCATCCGACGGCTGGAGCCGTAAATCTTTTATTTCCTGCGGCTTATGCGCTTGGACGATCAGTCGATGTTTCCATGTTTTGTACTGATCGGCGCTGATTTCTATCACGTAAGTGCCGGCCGCCAGTTGAATATGTAAGGGTGTATTTCCGAACGATCGCCCATCAATCTTCACGGATGCGCCCTGAGGCACGGTATCAACGGTGATGTCCGACCATCCCGGAAGCAGCGCCGCGTCAACCTTTTGCAATTCATCACATCCGCGCACTTCAATATCCGTCCGTAAATCCTGGTAATTTCCGGCACGAATTTCAAGTCTCCGCATCCCCGGCTTTATTTCAAGGTTCTCTAAAGGAGTGTTTCCAACTTCAGTGTCGTCGACATAGATTCGGGCACCTGTAATTTTGCTTGCGGCCATCCCCGATTGATGCGCATGGATACTAAGCCGACCGGGAAGTTTTCGCATTTTCAGATTCAAAACCTGGCGTTTGTCAGCGCTAACTTGAAACGTATGATAAAAGGAAATATAACACGCCTTGAAAGCCTCCAGTCTGTAATCTCCCGGCCGCATCAGATAATAATTTCCGATTCGGGGAGTAAGAATTCCCCCGGAAACCTTTATTCGATCCGGAACAGGTTCTAAATTTATCACGACCTGTTTTGCCGTAAAGACAAACCAGCCTGAGATGCACAATAAAACCAGAACAACCCCGAAAAGAATACCGGAAAGCCACTTAAAGATGGCAAACGATCTTAATCTTCGGGAGGGTTGTCCGGATCGAAAAGAGATCGGTTCGATCCTTTCGGTCTCAAAACTTGATTCCTCTTTGATGTCATTGTTTTCTATATCCATCTCACTTTTGTTTATGCTCATTTAAGAATCATGCCCTAATTGAGCGAAAGTCGAGCCGTTCGGCCTTGAGGCTCACGACAGGGATGACCCAGATGCAAGGCGGAAAGGGTGGCCATCGACTGTCTTCGACCCTGAGCTCAGACCGAAGGGAGCTCAGCCGAAGTCAAGCTGTAGTAAACTACCGCGAATCCTTTTCAACGAAGACGCCGAAGGAGTCAAGTCGAAGACTATGGGGTATCATCGGCTTTCCCAACGGGTAAACAAAATTGAAATAAAAATGCATTATCATATTTCACTTACAAGCAGTTTATAAATCGAACTACACACTTAAAATAAAAGTGGTTGTTTAGAGCCCTTGAAATATACTCTCTATTTTGTTTACGCTCATTTAGGGTCATACTTTATTAGTGCATATAACGGTCACGCGCAAGGCTTCCTGGCCCTGTTTTACGATGATCTTCTGTCGGACATCCTTATATCCGTTTCGTGATCCGACCACCGTATATACACCGGGTCTCAGCGATATTTCGCGAAAGGTAAACCGACCGAGTTTGCCGACTTTATAAACAACCACTTCCGTGATATCATCAGATTCGATCATCACTTTAACGTTCATCCGGGCAGCGTCCACCAAATCCTTCAATTCATCCAGCCGGACGTTGAGACGCGATCCTCTCGGTTCTACCTGTTCAGCCTCGGCGATCAAAAGTATCGCATTTTGAAGTTGTGGATCAGATTCCAGGGCATCGGGATTTTGAAGAAAAAACGATATCCGTTTGGCGACCCGAATCTGTTCTATTGAACGTTCTTTACCTTGGACGGCAAAATTTATATTGGGATCAATTTTAAGAACATTCAGATAAGATTTGAGGGCCTGCTCCCAATCTTCCGCCAGTTCCGCTGCCATCGCTTTCCGGCGCAGTTTTTCAATTTTTTCCAATCGGACTGCCTCATCGACCTGCTCCAGAGCTTCCTGTACCTCGCGTGAATCGGTTCGAAATGACTTCGCTTCCAACAGCTTGGCTCTGGCAGATTGATAATTGCCGTTGTGAAATGCCGTCAGCCCTTCCGACATGAGTTTCTGAAACTGTTCGCCGACAATTATTTTTTTCACCCGGTTTACAGCCTGTTGAGCTTCCCCGGATTCAGGATCTAACTTCAGCGCCTCCTGGTAATCTGTGTGGGCAAAAGCGAAACGATTTTTCTCCTCATGGTTTTTTCCCGAATCTATCAAACGATTCACCCCATCAAGATTCGTCGCCCGTTCCAGATTCCGTCGAGCCGGGACATTGGACGGTTCGATCATTAAGGCCGTACGGAATTTTTGCCGGGCAACGTCACTGTTACCGTCAGCAAGCGCCTTCCGGCCTTCTTCAACCAGTTTCTGAAACACGGATTCGGCACTGCCGGTCAGATCGAATGCTTTCTTCCCGGCTTGTGCATATCTTTCAGCCGCATCCGAAAATGCATTATCCATGAGCATCTCGTCCGATTCCCGGCTGAGCTTTATCATTTCCTCATATTCTTTGCCACCCCATTCGGAAACGCCCTTTTCATCCAGCGCTTTCTTCAACCTTACAAACGCCGCCAGTTCCTTTTCCGCTCTCTCTCTTTCCAGCGCAATCTTTTCAGGGGCAATGGTTTGCTGGGGCTCAATCCCCTGCTGTCCCGGAGGAACGGAAGTCGACTTTCCCCCGGCATCATCCTGTCGACGGGTCGTTTCAGTAACCTCTGTAACCGATTTAATGTGGCGATCAGCTTTTGATGGGTCAATCTGATCCGTATCTTCAGAAAGATTCAACGGATGTTTCGATACATGGCGAATGAAAAAAAATCCGCCTGCCGAAAGTGATGCAACGAAGAGGATAAATAGAATGGTTATCACGGGGGTCCGCCATGACCGGGGAGAATCCGGTTGACCGCTCCGACTGCGCACCTTCAGCGGCGTGATTATTTTCACGTTGGAATCTGATATCTGGTTTTCCCGAGGAGTTCGGGTGGATGTGTCGGACGGCATGATTTGATTTGTTGTTCGGATTTATTCAAAGATCTCGGTTTGCTTCTCTTTTTCATTTTCCATTGGGACATCCGTATCAAAACCGGTTTCCGTGAAGTATATCTGCCGCAGCAATTCGCGCCACCGCTTAAATTGTTCTTCAGCTGATCCGGTCAGCTCATACTGTTTATCTTCGAATTCCATGACAACCGGCTGCATCTCACTTCCAAAGGATTCACTGAGTTCCTGGATTGCTGCCGAGTGAATTTCAGCCTCCCTGGAAACATTAAACCCGTCGACGATCACCTGGCCGCCGATCAGGATCATGCTCGTCTGAAGCACGCCGGTGTTGCTGACGTCCCCCGCATCCAGTGCGATCGCACCGGCGACCAGCAAAGCGCCCGCCAACGTACGCATCATGGCCTCCCGCTTAATCTTTTTTAACGCTTTAATCTCCTGGTAATTGAGCTTCCTCCAGTCATCATAGGAGGGCCTCATCTTATTATAATACACTTCATAGTAAGCGTTCAAGGTTTCCACATACATGTACTCACGCTCCCGTATTTTAAGCAGACGGTCCATCATGGGATCCGCATCAGCGGGAAGGCGATTGACGTCGATGACGTCATTTTTATCCATCGCCAGATATCCATTGTAGGCGGACGGAACCAAATCTTCTGCGAATTTTAATTTTGAAACAATACGGATGTTTTCAACCTCTTTATCGGGCAACTGCAAGCGATAGGCGGCCATGTCGTTACAAATCGTATTATATAGATCCTGATAGGCATCTTTTTCTCCCGGCAGATTGCCGGAATAAAATGCAGCCGTGGCTTCGGATTCATATTTTTTCCTGAACCAGATCTTTCGGGTGGCATCGGTCACGTCTATTTGAAGTACCAGCCTCTCACCGTTTGACTCGAGAATTTTACCCGTAACCAGAATATCGATACTATTCGATTCAGCAGGAAGTACCCGAACGGCACCCCAGTAACTGCTCTGCTGCAGCGTGTTTTTCAGATGATACGGAATGAAATGACCTTCCGCTTTTCTGATTTCCGAGTTAGTAATTTCTTTTTTGGCCTGTTTTTCCGTAATTTCCTCGGACTCAAAAACTTGAATACCGACATCCAGCAGCTGGTCTTCAGGAATTTCTTCCTGGGCTTTCATCATGGGGGTGAAACCGACCTTATGGGTATTGCGGGCGGCACCACATCCGGTGAGAAAAATTATGGAAATAATTAATAGAAAGTTATAACGAAAGATAAATTTCATCTTAACACCAAATCAGGCTTTTTACGATAGCGTTAACTTTAATTCAGCAATTAAGGTTTTACTGACTTGTACCGGTTTTATATTTTTCATATTCCTTCCAGAGCTTTTCCCTGAGTTCGGGGTCACTTTCATTTTCTGCTGCTTCGCGAAGCTGTCTGGCCACGATATCATCATTTTTGGGGTCAAAGCGATTTTGGGGATGACGATTGGAACCTTCGACCCCTTCTCGGGACTTGCCCCGGGCGGCTACTTCCCCTTCATCTATATCTTCTACGGATTCATCTTCCTTTCCGGTTTCAAAAGCGCCTGCTTCTGTTTCAGCTGTTTTCTCCGCCTGGGTTGAACTCTGTTCGGATTCGACGGACTCTCCCTCGGAAGCCGTATTTATATCGATACCCTTTTCCCGCAAACGCTCTGCCGCAGCTGCCGCTTCTTCGGCCAGATCCCGCATTCTTTCAGACGATTTCGCACAGATTAAATTTAATTCCGTGAGCAGCATCTCATCGAATTCGATCAGGGAACTGTCCAGTTGGCGATCCAGGGCCGCCACTTCATCAACCACCTGCTCCTCGGGTATTTCCGGGTTCACCATGGATGCGGTATCATCCTGGTATACTGACGCGTCAGATGCTTTCTGAATATCGTACCTGGCATAGAGCGCTTCCATTTTTGCCACCGTGTCACGGTTTTCAGCAACCATGGCCCTCACCCGGCCCAGGTAGAGTTCGTAATCCCCGATGATATCCGGCGATGCTTTTTCGGATTTTTTAAGCTTTTCAAGAGCTGAAGCGATTCGTTTCTCTGTGGCGATACTGATACGTAAATCCCTGCGTACTGATTCAAGTGCAGATTCAATCTCCTGCCGAGTGGCGGCATTCAGGCTCACGGATAACAACAGAGCCAATATTACGGCAAGACTCGCTTTTAACCATTTGGTAAGGTTCATAATAAACTCGACATCATAGCTGTTGAAATAAGAAATAACCAGCTGAATTTAATTTAAATATCAGCATAACAGGTTAAATATAAGAAATTTAGAAATGCGTGTCAAGGCACAGTGCGTTTTCTGCCGCAATTATTTGATATTATTATCAACAAGAAATTGCTCAATATTGCATGATCGCCATTGTTATAAAACGCAAGAAGGATGCCAATTTTTCCGGCCGTACGACTATGCAATATGTTTTTCGATATTCCTTTGAAATACTGGTGGGTTATCAGAACCAAGGGCATTTCGAGTAAAAACAGATGAACGACAATTTTCAGTGAAATCGACATTTATGTCGAATTTCAGAGGCAATCAAGGAATCTGCCTCTCAATCAAATCAATAAAAATGAAGTCGAAATTCAACCAAGAGGATGTGATTTCAGGGTTCAAAATAAAAAAGGAAGATAGGATAATTCCTAACTCCCTAAAAAATGGCGTCCCCAAGGGGATTTGAACCCCTGCTGCCGGCGTGAAAGGCTTGTGTCGCTTCCCCAAAAAACCTATTTATTTCAAATTTTTAAACACTTACCATTTGCATGAGAGTCATCAGAGTACATCAGAGTCACCACGTTTGGTGTCCGCTTTGGTGTCCGCTAAATTTCCCCAACAAACATCACATATCACTTTTCGTTTCTATTCTGGCGATTACTTTCTCCCCTATACCTCTTTTCAAAACCTTATCCGACCTAAAAAAAATCTCATCTAAGAACCCTATTCAATGACGATATGTTAACAGTATCAAATTTCATTTTTATTACAATGGGATGGAGATAAATTGCACATGTCACAAGTTTCAGATTAAAAATTTCAAAGCAAATCGTAAAACTTTTCTGACTCTAATTTTTCAATAATTAGGGTAGATATCTTGCATTTTCGATACAAAGGATAGAACACAAGATATAGAATATTCCTGCCTCAAACCAGTCCTTCTTACAGGAACTGCTTCTAATTAAATTGGGGAACTGGCAACTATTTTTTCTTCATCTGTTTAATAAGATCAGGAAGTTGCTTTTGTGCTGCCCATAGTCGCAACGTCTGCCAATAATCGTCGGCAGGAAACCCGATAACCGTTTTCCCCGGCGCTACATCTCTTATAACGCCGGCATTGGCGCCAAGTTTAGCCCCGTCACCAATGGTGACATGATCTTTAACTCCCGCTTGTCCTCCTATCATAACGCCATCACCTAAAGTTACGGATCCAGCCAGCGCGGACTGGCCAGCCATCACACAGGACCGGCCAAGTATGCAATTGTGGGCAATCTGAACAAGATTGTCTATTTTCGTACCGTCGCCAATCGAAGTAGCACTGAACTTACCTCGGTCGATACAACTGCCTGCTCCAATTTCAACGTTATTTCCAATCTTAACCGTTCCGATTTGCGGGATCTTGGTCAAGCTTCGACCATCGGGTGACGGTCGATAACCAAAACCGTCGGCTCCAATTGTAACATTCGGATGTATGATACAATAATTCCCTATCCGGCAAAGTTCACGTATGACCGTACCGGGCCAGATAATCGTCTGACTGCCTATGATGGAGTCATCCAGTACGGTGACATTCGGATAAAGCTTGGTGTTCGTTCCGATAACAACACCGGGACCAATATAGCAACCAGCCCCGATTGTTGCACCTTCACCGATTTCTGCTGTTGGATCAACCACCGCAGTTGAATGTATACCAGGCTCACATTTTGGAGACTTTGGCTCAAACAGTTGAAGGGCTGATGCCAGAGCAAGGTCGGCATTGGCCACATGGACAAGTGCCCGGTTCTTTCCCGGTTTGATATCTAAGGTGTTATTGATGATTGCGGCAGAAGCATGTTATTGGTCCCATAATTTTATGTATTTCTTCTCCCCGATAAACGTTAGCTGGTTTTCCTTTGCCTCGGAAATATGTTCTACACCTGTGATTTTGATCATCGGGCTGCCGGTGAGAATCCCGTTTACCGCTTGATTAATCTGTTCGGTTGTAAATTGTTTCATATTTTCTCCTGAATAAAATCAAGTGAAACTTATATTTTGACCCACAAACTTAATTATTAAAAAGTCAGGTCTTATCATTCGGATCGATTCGCCAATAGTCTGCTGACTTGCCGCACCATTCAAGAAATTGTCTTGTGTCATTGCCGAGCTGTTCTATTGTCCATTGCCGAGTCGATCGGTTCCATGTTGTATCAATCGAGGTTGTTCGGCCAGACATTTTCATCTTTTTAATTAGACTCTTGCGCGACGCAATCGGCAAATGGGAGTACGGGATGCTAATCGAAGGATTTACACCGATAAACTCGAAAACGTTGGCAAGCACTACATCTGGATTAGTAACGTACTCATCGAACCATATGATCTTGATTCGTTGGTCCGGAAAGTGCTTCCGGTATGCGCTGATATTTTTCCAGTATCGGCTCGATTCGATAATGTTTGGCTTTTTTCGAACCATATCATTTATTGAGGTGTTTTCGAACAGGAAGCTTGGCGTTGACATCCACTCGACATAAGCAGATTCCATTCGGTCAAGTGGATGGCGGATTGAGTAAAGGATTTTCACGTCCGGAACATGCTTTATAATCCGTGATATCGTATTAGGAAAGGCTTTTGTTCGTGAGTATGACGTAGACGCATCGATGATAGCCCTTTCACCATTGTAGCCTGAAAAAAGGGACATGTACCAGTCCCAACCGCGTGCATACTGCCGGTTTTCGGAGAAGAAATGTGGCTCTTTTCCTTTGACAACGAAGACATCTGGGTGATTCGAAAGCATCACGCTGATGCTGGTCGTCGCCGACTTCTGTGCGCCGATTAATAGGAAATTGGGTTTCGACATGTCCTATTTAAATGTCATTATTTTTGTTTGATTAGCCCTTTGATCTTGTTCCGGGATTTCCTTATTTCTAATTCTGCCCATTCACGCTCGACAATTTGTGCTATGTTTTCAGCAATAGCGGCAATTAAATTTGTTACCTCCTTGGCTGTTGTTTTTTATAATGCCAACAAGAAAAGGATTTATGAGCGGACTTTGGTGAAGTTTAAGGTTTGATGATGGCGAATTGAGAAAGGTATAAATTCGAACCAAACAAAAGGGCATTCCCTCAATATTATAAGGAATGCCCTTTTAACTCAGAAAATAAGGTTAAATCACAGTGACGTTTGCAGCAGCAGGACCTTTTTGTCCTTGCTCTATGTCAAAGGAAACTCTGTCGCCTTCATTGAGGGATTTAAAACCGTCTGCATTAATTGCAGAATGATGAACAAACACATCCGCTCCGTCTTCCTGCTCAATGAATCCGAACCCTTTATGGTCACTAAACCACTTAACAGTTCCATTGGTCATTATAACATCCTCCTTTCAAAATATTTTCAAAATCTTAAACTGGAGGATGGCGCATAAAAAAAAATGAACTGTCACTTCAGAAAAAAATCGCCCCGCCAATTGAAGGCAGGGCCTTGTTGAATAAATGAATAATAACACTCTTTGTGAAGAAAGCAAGCTAAATATTTAATTTTTTTAAAAAAATCGGCGAAACAAGATGCAGGTGACGTAAAAACATAACCTTAGGTTAATATGATTTGTTACAGTGTGCAGTCAATTCAAGTTGAGATTAGGTGCAGATTGGAAATGCTAATTGCCACTATATCAGAAAGGGATTCCTTCACAAGATATTAAGGTCAGATTAAGCAAAGCTCGATTCCATATGCCTTGAAACGCATGCAAGTATCTGAATAAATTGGCTTTTTGGCGATACATTAATCGTATCACCATTACAACTTGTTCCCTCATTGATTATTTCTTAGACTTAGCCTTACGTTTTTTTATCTTTCTAAGGCAGGTTTTATCCTTCCTGACGATGGCACAGAGTTTGGGGTTATGAAGATCTCTGCAAGTATTGTGATTATACAGTGGGCATTCAGGATATTTTTTTGACATAGATTATGGCATTTTTGAAGTGAATCATGATGTGAATATTCTTTTTGCGCATGGTATTATCCAACATCGGACACTTTGGAATCTCTGTTCATTGGAACGACTAGGATATCTTCCGTCGGACGGCCAGAACTCTCTCTAGCAGATTCTTTGGGTTTGCTTTCCCCTTCAAAGAAACCGCCCCTTTCGATCACCAAAACCTTAGAGGTGATTTGACCGACTACTTTTCCGCTTGCCAATATTTCGATTTCCTCACAATGAGCAGTCCCCAAAAAACAACCGGTAACAACCAATTTTTGGGAAACGATTTCGCCCTCGATGAGTCCGGTTTTCCCCACGTAAATGATACTCTTTGCATTGATGGTACCCGAAAACTCGCCATCCACCTGCATCTTGGATCCAACCTGAATTTCGCCACTTAATTTAGTTCCAGATGCGATGATGGTTGTGTTGGCGCGGTTAGTCGCTGATTGATCAGATTTGCCAAATATGGTCATTTAACCCTCTTTGCTTTGCCAAAGTGGAGGTGGGGAACCGTTGCCCGTTGAATAGTAATCGGCATAAAAATTATTCGTTGGGAAACAGATGTTTTGTGTTTGAATTAGAATAACAATAAATTTACTGGCATTGCAATTTTTTTCATTTATGGAAGAAGGATAAACTGGGCTTATTCGTGCATGGCAAAGATGACTTTTGGATAAACTCCAGCAATTCGGTATGTCTTTTTTAATGCCCCCATGCTGTGATAGCTTCCGATTATGCCAGAAAATCAGGCGCTTGATAGTGTGGCGAAATTGCAGATAGCACAGCTACGCGCCCGTTAACAATTCGGGTCATAATATTCAATATTAACTAATTGAGGGGTCGGGGAGTTTTAATTATAAAGCTTTATAACTTAGCGAAATGGATGATCAGGTTTTAAAGCGTGTGCTGTTTGAGTGGTTTAAGGA
>JBHPCZ010000067.1:0-18773 GCA_042573625.1 Thermodesulfobacteriota bacterium | reverse complement strand
ACTCAGAGATATTTTCGACAATGTCGGAAATATCTCTGAGTTCAAGGCCGAATCGGAGATCTGGTTTGTCGAGACCGAAGCGATTGATAGCGTCGGTGTATGGCAGGCGCAAAAAAGGGAGTTTGAGTTCAAGGCCCAAAACATTTCTGAAAAGCTCGTCCATCATGCCTTCCGTCACGCCAATGACATCCTCTTCACCGATAAAGGCCATCTCAAGGTCGATTTGTGTAAACTCCGGTTGACGATCCGCCCTCAGGTCTTCATCACGGTAGCAGCGAACGATCTGGTAATAACGATCAAACCCGGATATCATGAGAAGCTGCTTAAAAATCTGGGGGGACTGCGGCAACGCATAAAACTGACCCGGATTTACCCTGCTGGGAACAAGATAGTCCCTTGCGCCTTCAGGCGTGCTGCCGGTTAAAACCGGTGTCTCTATATCAAGGAATTCGAGACGGTTTAGATAGTTTCTTACGGCCAACGCCGCCTTGTGTCTCAAGATGATATTTTTCTGCAATTGAGGCCGGCGCAGGTCGATGTGACGATATTTCAGCCGTATATTTTCAGACACATCAATCTTATCCTCGATTAAAAAAGGCGGTGTTGCTGCTGCGTTTAAAATTTTAATCTCTTCAACCGCAATCTCTATCTCACCGGTGACCAAGTTGGGATTGGTCATGCCTTCCGGCCTTTTTTCCACCTTCCCGCGCACGCCGAGAACGTATTCACTTCGAATGGCTTGAGCCTTTTCATGAACCTTATCATCGACCACAGGGTTAAATACCACCTGGGTAATACCTTTTCGGTCCCGCAAATCTGCAAAGATGACACCGCCGTGATCCCTCCGGCGCTGGACCCATCCCATAAGTACAACTTCCTTGCCGACGTCTTTTGCGTTGAGTTCACAGCAGCTGTGGGTCTTTCTCATTTCACCGAGTGTATCTGGCAATGGATTAACTCCTTTATTAGACCCTTGTAAAACGTCCCCTTTTACTCAAATAGCGCTAAAGCTTCACTAAAGTGCCTGTGGTCAGACTCAGATTATAATCCTCGAAATACTAAGATGTATTCCTGCGGTTAAAATCTTCGCCTTCCTTGAACTTGAACCCCGGTTAAATGTTAAATGCGGATTTAACTGGGCAGGCAAAACTGAACATTTTTCAAAGGTCTCATTTAATAAGATTGCTTATGCAGTCGTGATGTTCAAAATGTTATATCGCCAATTGTTTCTTGATATTCTCAACCAAATTATCCATGGGAATCAGGATCTGCTCTTTTGTTGCTAGATTTCGAAGAACAGCCGATCCCTCCTCAAGCTCTTTTTCTCCGACGATGAGCACCTGTGAAGCATTAAGCTTGTCGGCCCGTTTCATCTGACTTTTTAAGCTTCTATTTTCAAAATCCATATCAGCTCGGATCCCCTCAAGGCCCAGGGCACATTTCCACCCAAACGCCAAAGTCCGGCACTTTTCACCGAGTGCGGCCAGAAAAATGTCAGGCGTTGGAATAAAGTCGGATTTATTCAGGCCGGTGATCTCCGCCAGCCTGTCAAGCCCAATAGCAAAACCGGTGGCCGGCATATCCGGTCCGCCCAGTAATTTAATCAGGCCGTCATACCTGCCGCCGCCGGCGACAGCGCTCTGAGCCCCTAAAGATCCTGTATGAATTTCAAAGGTTGTTCGGGTATAATAATCGAGGCCCCTGACCAGGCGATTGTCGATGGCAAATGGGATTTTTAAGGCTTCGAGTTCCGTATTGACAATTTCAAAATGTCGGGCGCATTCTGGACACAGATAATCCAGAATGGATGGCGCATTTTCCATCGCCTCCCTGCAAGCGGGCACCTTGCAGTCCAGAACCCTCAACGGGTTTCTGTCTTTTCGTCGAATACAGTCCGAACATAGATGGGTTGTTTCTGATGAAATAAATTCGGACAGGGCTGTTTTGAAATTCGGGCGGCATTCAGGGCAGCCGAGTGAATTAATATGGGCCTCGATATCAGAGACCGATAGCTTTGAAAAGAGGCGGATCAACAGTAAAATCAGCTCAACGTCAGCCAGCGGGGATTCAACGCCCAATATTTCGGCGTTTATCTGGTAAAACTGCCTGTACCTTCCCTTTTGGGGCCTTTCACGGCGAAACATGGGACCAATGGTGTAAAATTTCCGAACCGGGTCCTTTGCATACAGCTTGTGCTGGATATAGGAGCGGCAGACAGATGCCGTTGCTTCCGGTCGCAGGGTAATGAGATCCCCTTTTCTGTCAGGAAAGGTGTACATCTCTTTTTCCACGATATCGGTATCTTCGCCGATGCTTCTGGCGAACAGCTCCGTCCGTTCCAGAATCGGAATACGGATCTCTTTAAAACCAAAATCTTTCAATAGCGAAACAGCCATCTTTTCGACGTGCTGCCAGATTTCAACTTCTCCCGGAAGAATATCTTTAAAGCCTCTGATGAGTTGTATCATTCCACACCGATCGCTTTCTTTACACATCCTAATTTATATAACCCCCCTGCTCTCGCAGGGTAGAGATTTTCAGTAAAACTTGCTTTCTATCCGAAAGGTAATCGCATAGTCAACAATAATGTATTACAGGAAAAGAACAGAAAGGCGGATATGAGGCAAATAGCCTCCAGGCAGGTAGGGATTGTTTCTATTTTTTTTCCCAGCGCAGCAGTTCGGCGACCTTGCTCAAGGTGCTTCCCTCTTTAATCTCTTCCCGAATGCGGTTTTCTTTTTCGAGTACATCCATGCTTCGGTTTGCATACTCCACAGCGATGGCTTTGGGCAGTACGACAACGCCGTCGTCGTCTCCCAGCAGCCAGTCGCCTGATTCTACCCGCATATTGCCAACCGTTATCGGCACCCCGATTTCTCCAAACCCCTTGGGCTCACCGGCGTTGGGCATGACGAGTTTGCTGAAGGCCGGAAATTTCAAGGCCATTATTTCCGGACTGTCTCTTATAGCACCGTCGATGACAACGCCTGCCAGCTTCCTTTGCAAGGCCGAGTAGGTTGCCAGTTCGCCCCAGATGGCAGGACCTGAACCGCCGGAATCAATGACGACAACATCTCCCGGTTGGGCTACGTCAATGGCCTGGACCGGTTTGGCCCAGTCTCCCGGATATGTTCTGACGGTGACCGCCCGTCCGATCATACGGATACCCGGGAAAAGGGGTCGAATTCCCTGTAAAACGCCGCCGCGATGCAAAGCGTCGGAAAGGTTCGGCGCCGACACCATCTCCAAAATCTCACGGATCTGAGCCTCGCCTTTACGCTTAAAAAGGGTGGTGCTGATACTTTCTCCGGTATCAAGCCCCTGCCGAATTTCTCGAGTCGCTTGTTCGGGGTCCATGGCTTTGGTGATGGCGCCGCCTACAATGACAATAGAAGCACCGGCATCTACTGCCATGGCTGCGGTTTCGGAATTGATGCCGCCGGCGACCCCCACCGGGATAGACAATGACTTGGCTACCTGACGCAAAATATCGAAAGGATCCTTACCTTCCATCTGTTCGTCTATGGCGCAATGAATTGCCACGTAGTCGGCCCCCAGTTCCTCAACGAACTTTGCTCTGGCTAATATATCATCGACGGCAATCATATCCACCACAATTTTAGCGCCATAGTTTTTGCCCGCCTGGATACACTCTCGAATGGTGGCGTCGCTGGATGCACCGAGCACATCGATAATATTTGCTCCCGCCTTGGCAGCGGTTTCAACCTCAGTCCGGCCGGCATCCATTATTTTCATATCTGCGACAATGGTGGTGTTCGGAAAAAGCCTTCGCAGCTCCCGGACAACGTTGAGCCCCTCACTTTTGATTAAAGGTGTGCCCGCCTCAAGCCAATCGACCCCACCGGCGATTCCGGCCCGGGCGGCTTTAAGAGCCCGTTTCAGATCCACGAAATCTAAGGCCAACTGCAGGATTGGTTTCATTTTTCCTCCTTTATTCGATAAGCGTGTGTCGTGACGATAGGCTGCCCACCGCTTCTTTTCTTTCCCGGTAAAGGAGCAGAACAATCGCCTCAAACAAAAGAAAGGCGGATTGTTCGAATAGAGAGCCGGCCATCTGTAATGAGTCGGGCTCACTGTCACGACACAGCTTGGTTGTTCCTGGAAGATGGATACAATTGTCCACCTGATCGGCGATTGCGGAACCCATATTTCCTAAAATGCCGTACGTAACAGCGCTTTGTTTTTTTGCACGATGAATCGCTTCAAGCGTCGAGGGCGTCTCCCCGGAACCGCTCAAAACGATAAGCAGGTCGTCCTGAACAATGGCCGGGGAAATGGTTTCTCCACAAAAGTAGACTTGAAAGCCCAGATGCATCAGTCGCATGCAAAAAGAGCGAAGGATAAAACCGGATCTCCCTTGGGCAGAGAAGAAAATGGATCCGGCGCTCATGATCTTTTGGATAAAATCCTCTACTGCTTCATCGCTAAGGCTTTTCACTAAGCGACGGTTCTCCGCTATGATTGCCTCGATCGTTTTCTGGAGATCAACCTTTTCGGCTTTTGATTGGATTGTTCGTGTTCGGCGTCGTACCAGTGTAAACTCCCACTAATAATAAAGAGAATTTGCAGTTTAAAGAGGAAGTATCATCAAATTGCACTTGTGTGTCAAGACAATATTGAATGAAACACTAAGCGCCTATTAACCCTCTTTTATTTCGACTTAGAAAACCACGTCCTCTGGGCGTGGTCAGAGTCTGACGGCTTTGCCTGAAGACTGCTCAAATGCTACTCCTAATATTAGAGTTGTTCCCGCAACTTTTACAAAGGAGAAGCAAATGATCAGATTTCGTCAATTATCACATGTAATATGGCATTGCCAGTATCATTTGGTTTGGGTCCCAAAATATCGATATAGAGTTCTCGAAGGTGATGTTGGTCATAAAGTTCACAACTGTATGCAAGTGTTCGCAGGTTATAAAGGTTGTGAGGTAATTGAATTAAACGTTCAAGAAGATTATGTTCGCCTGGCAATTATGGTACCTCCCAAGGTTTCGATATCGGAATTGCTGGGCACATTGAAGGGGCGAACAGCAATAAGAGTTTTCAAAAAGTTTCCGCATTTAAAGAACAAACCATATTGGGGGAATCACTTTTGGGCTCCTGGTTATTATGTTGATACGATTGGTTTAGACGCAGAAGTGATAAGAAAATACGTTAAATGCCAAGAACATAATGAGCGTCAGGCAGAACAGTTAAAGTTAAAATTACAGTAACCGGATGAATCAGGGGAACAACTCTGCTTACCTCTTTAGTGGGCAAGTATCCAGCCCCCCTATGGGGGGCGAAAGCAAAGCCACGTCCTCTGGGCGTGGATTATTTACTTGAGGTTAAATCCATTACTTTTTTCAAATTTGCTCTAGCGGATTCAGCATTTTCAAAACCCTCCCGCACAATTTTGGCTTTTATGTAAAGCGCTTCAGGGAATTCAGGATCTTGTTTTAAGATATTGTTAATGACAAACAAGGCCTTATCATATTTCTTTTGCGTCTTTAAATGTTTGGCTTGGTTCAGATCGCCTTCAAGTTGTTCCCGAAGACTCCAATGTGCCGCACGGCCTCCATAGATCTTGCTTGCGGTTCCGGCAATCCAATTTTTTAAAGGCAGTAGAATTAGATTGGCAGTTATACTGATGACCAAACCAACGATTGCACCCGCCTTAGCGTCCCCCCCACCATGCTATTCCATAGAACATACCAAAAAATACGCCCAAAAAAAGAGTAAGAATAATGATTGCCTTATCCTGAAAAGATAAAGAAATAAAAAAGCCGGGTATTTTCTTGAATTTTCCCATTTATCTCCAGTCCCTCTCAACGTAAACGCCGCCCAGTAAAAAGGGTGGTCGTACTTCTTCTTGAGATCCCTTTGAGCCGTACTTGAGGCCTAGACCTTGGTCATGCCTTTTAAAAGATTGCGGTAAAAGGAAACCATAATTTCCGCCGTCGATCGGTCCTCCACCTTCCACAGCGTGGCCAGAACAGACGGACTTAGAATCAGTCAAGCAATATGGAACTCTATTTTAAAATGCGGCAACTATTAATGTTTTAAAGGATGATCTCCGGCCTGAGATATCTTGCAACTATCTGCTTTCACTTGAAATTATGATACAATAATGTCGTATCACAAAAGTTATGCCCTGCCATTTTCCTGACATACCTTATCATGATCGCATCTCAAACAATGTGATGGATTTTAACCTCGAACTTCAAATATCAGGTCAAAATCAATGACCAGATATTCCATTCGTATTACAAAGGATGGGGTTGCCGGTTTGGGTCGTGCCTGCAGTTTGATAATGGCATTACGACGTCTTGGTCAATGCAATTTATGCAATAAGGATCTTAATGGTCAGAACGGTATCGCCTGTCTTGGGGCCTGATCTGATCTCCTTTTTTTCAGAAACGACGCATGATTCGATAAAAGTAATATCAGAAGAATAGTACTGGATTTCTTCCAGCCGCATCCCGACTTTAAAAAAATCGATCAACTCCTGATCGTGACGCGAAAGGATCACGCTGAGGACAACCCCTTTTTGGAAGCTGACATCCAGCACCTCCTCGTCTCTGCCTTCTATTGCGCCGCTCAGAGGTATGACAATAGACAAAATATCTATAAAATCCTCTTCCCATATATCATCATCCGCATCATCTGGTGTTTCGACTTGGCCGGGAAGGGTGATGTCTATATTTTTGTTTCCAAGGATGTCCTGGAGAAGAGAGCGGATTTCTTCCAGCTGCCCCGCAGGAAACCGGCCGTCTGAGAACCATTGCTGGTATTGTGCAACAGCAGTATCTATCGATGACATTCCAACCTGGCATCTTAGGATGTTTTTTGCTGCAACAACACGAGTAGCATCATTTTCCAGGAGGTTATTTAATTCTATTAAGGCATTTTCAAATTGACCGAACTCCAATAACGCCAATGCCCCTTCAAGAGCTGCTGAATCGCTGTCCTGATCTACTGAGGAAACAAACAATTTTTTGACAAGGTCCTGATCCCTTGTCGACATTTTGACGGCTGATTCTATTTCTTCAAACTTAATGCGATCATCTTCCAGGCGCTCAATTTTTTTTGATATAACCGCTAACAGCTTTTCCTTGTTTTTAAACTGAGGGTTTTTCCGAATAAGGTCCGCCATCTGGGCATACCTTCTCTTTGCTTCTTTAAATAAGCTATGAGATCGATACGCTTCTATCTCCAGCAAGAGGGTCTGGATATGTTTTTTGATATTTGTCTGCATTTCATCACCGACAGGAGCAATCGGAGGTGGAAACTATATCATTGCAAGGGCAGATGGCATAAAACTGCTAAACCTTATGTTACACAAGAAAAAATTGCAAGCATCATGTGTATTTAAGGGCTATACATGGGAATAAAGGGGGGTAGAGGTCTGAATCTCACATTTACAATTGATTAATATTTATCTGATTTGTTTGCCTGGCGTACATTATAGGTCTTTAAGCTAATTGTACTTATGCTCATCTGTCCGATAAAAGGGTTCGGCAACTGCAGAGTAAAAGATAATGTCGAACAAAGCTTCCTGCGGGATGTACTTGGCACAATCACTTTTTCCTCGATCGTAATGTAGCTCAGTATTTCGAATCCGCGAAATCTACCCACCCGCCGGTCGACACAAGGGCGCGGTCAAAATCGGAAATTAAAAATGGCGATTCTTCTGTATGGGTGTCTGATTTGATGGAAAACCTGCTGTTTTCCAGATCGGCTTCAACCACCGTCTCTTTGCCTGAAAAGAGCTTAAAAAGACGGTCGATGGTCTCTGCCGGAAGCGTCACCGCCATCATACCGCAGTTAAACATGTTCTGTTTGAAAATTCGGGCAAAGCTTTCGGCAATCACCAGGTGGATATGGTTGACTTCCAGTGCCCACGGGGCGTGCTCTCTGGAAGAGCCACACCCGAAATTTTCTCGGGTGATGATGACCCTTTTCCCATTAATATCCTGATTTGGATCGAATCCGGAAAGTTTAAGATCCTCCAGAAGAAAGGGTTTCAGGGCCTCTTTGTATATTTCCGAGAGATACTTTGCCGGTATGATCTCGTCTGTGTTGATGTCAGATCTGTCGAGGAAAAGCGCTTTTCCGCTGAAGTTTTTCATTGTTCAACCTCTGTATAACTTGGAATTTGTTAGGTGTCCTGCGATGGCCGTTGCCGCCGCAGTTGCAGGACTCACGAGATGGACCATCCCTCCCCTGCCCATACGGCCGCTAAAATTTCTGTTTGTTGTCGATGCACAGACTTCCCCTTCCGCGAGAACACCGTTGCTCATGCCTAGACAGGCGCCGCATGTGGGATTTGTAACGCAAAATCCGGCATCCATGAAAATTTTCAGAAGACCCTCTTCCATGGCCTGGCGATATACTTTCGTTGTAGCGGGCGACACAATGCCGCGGACAGCATCGCTGATGGTCTCTCCTTCCAGCACCTTGGCGGCCACCCGGAGATCCTCTATCCGACCGTTTGTGCACGATCCGATGTAAACTTGATCGACATCAACCGCCTCCATTTCTGTGACCGGTTTGATTTGATCCGGTTTGTATTCAAAGGTCGTCAACGGTTCCAGTCGGCTGACATCGTGCTCGATCACATCGGCGTATTCGGCATCCGGGTCTGAAGAAAACGATTTAAAGGCCTCAAGCGCTACATCCTTTGTCGCATAATCCCCTTTAATAAACTCCCAGAGGTAATCGACGGTTGTCATGTCCGGACAACAGACACCACAGGTCCCGCCCGCCTCAATGGCCATGTTGCAAAGCGTCATCCGGGCTTCCATGCTCATTGCATCCACAACCGGCCCTGTAAACTCGATGACTTTGTTGGTGGCACCGTTTACGCCGATCCGGCCGATAATGGAAAGAATAACATCCTTTGAATAAACGCCTTCAGGCAACCGGCCGCTGATGTTGACTTTTATAGATGAAGGATAGTGAAATGCGCAGACCCCTTTCAGGATACCGACCTCAAGATCCGTCGTTCCGACACCGGCTGCAAATGCACCAAAGGCGCCATGGGTACAGGTATGGGAATCTCCCATAATCACTGTATAACCCGGACGTACAAACCCCTTTTCCGGAAAAATCGCGTGGCAGATACCGTTTCTGCCGATATCGAAAAAATCCGGGATATTATGACGTCGCGCCCATTCTCTCAGGATTTTACCCTGCAAAGCGGTTTTTGAATCCTTTGCCGGCGACACGTGATCGATGACGACCTTGATCTTGGAAGGGTCAAACACCCGGTCTTTGCCCCGATCGACCAGATCATTGATTGCGACCGGTGTTGTAATCTCATGACAGAAAACAGCATCCAGCCGAATCACATGAACATCACCCGACGGGTTGTCAACCCGGTGGGCGTCAAAAATCTTTTCAGCAATTGTTTTTCCCATTTTTTCACCTGTATGCGGCTCTTGATTTTCTCAGGGGTCCGATGTAAAGCCTTATCTCCCGGCAGAAAAGATCAACTAACGAAACACTGTTCCAGTATTGCGTGCGTCATCCGGAAGTCGCCGAGATGGGGGCATCGTTTTTTGCTTTTGAAACCGTCGCTATGTTACAGTTACTAAATATCCAATGTCCAACAAGGAATGTCCAATAATGAAATATTCTCTTTCCTGGCTTTATCATGTGACATCGCCAAATTCCACGGAAAATTCCACCTGAAGTTCAACAAGCTACTTTCTTTCTATATTCGACATCGGATATTGGATATTCGATAGTGATCACGCCGGTTGAAAAATACCTCATTTGTCGAATCACTCCGGGCATTCGTTTACTTACACTTAATATCTCCTGTGAGCGATTCTTAATCTGTGTCGGATTTCAACACCGACAGAAATGCGGACTGGGGTATCATGACCTGCCCCACCATCTTCATTCTTTTTTTACCTTTTTTCTGTTTCTCGAGGAGTTTTCGTTTTCGTGTTATATCGCCGCCATAACATTTGGCCGTGACATCCTTTCTAAAGGCCGAAACGGTTTTCCGGGCGATAATATTTCCGCCGATAGCCCCCTGAATGGCAATTTTAAACATCTGTTTCGGAATTTCATCCCGGAGCTTTTCACAAGCATGCCGCGCTCGTTCAACAGATCTGTCTCTGTGAACGAGCTGTGAAAGCGCGTCCACACGATCCCCGTTTATCAGGATATCAAGCTTTACCAGGTCTGTCTCTCTAAAATCGATGAGTTCGTAATCAAACGATCCATACCCCTGGGTAACGGATTTGAGCCGGTCGTAAAAATCAAAAATGACCTCGGCCAGGGGAAGTTCAAATATCATCTCCAGGCGATTGTTGGTAAGATACTGATAATTGCTGTTCACTCCGCGCCGGTCAAGACACAGCTTCATGATCGACCCCATGTAACGATCAGGTGTTATGATAGAAGCTCGAATAAACGGCTCCATTGTTTGCTCAATAGTCCCGGGATCCGGATACACCGCAGGGTTGTCAATCATCTTTGTTGAGCCGTCTTGCATAATAAGCTTGTACTGCACGGAAGGTGCCGTTAAAATCAGGGAAATCGCGTATTCACGCTCAAGCCGCTCCTGTACAACCTCGAGATGGAGGAGTCCTAAAAAACCGCATCGGAATCCAAAACCCAACGCTACCGACGTATCTTTTTCATAAATCAGAGAAGCATCGTTTAAACCCAGTTTATCCAGAGCGGCGGCCAGTTCCCCATATTCGTCTGAAGACGTAGGATAGATGGAAGAAAAGACAACCGGTTTTGCCTCCTTGAACCCGGACATGGGTGTTTTGCACGGCCGATCCTTCAGCGTAATTGTGTCACCGCACCGGGTATCGCTGACGGTTTTTATTCCCGCGATCAGATACCCCACCTGACCGGCTGAAACCTCTTTCTGGGGCACCTGGACGATCTGAAATATCCCGACCTCTTCGACCTTGTAAACCGCATTGTTGGACATAAAGGAAATCATGTCTCCGGCCCTGATCTTTCCCTCAAAGACACGAAAGTGAATAACGGTTCCACGGTACGGATCGTAATGACTGTCAAAAATCAAGGCTTTGAGCGGTGCCTCGGCATCACCCGATGGCGGCGGAAGATATTTGACGATGCCTTCGAATATCTCCTCGATTCCCCACCCCTCTTTGGCAGATGCAAGCATCGTTGTCTCAGGATCGAGGCCAAGATCGTCCGCTATCTGCTTTTGTACTCTTTCAACATCAGCAGAGGGCAAATCAATCTTGTTTATCACGGGAATAATTTCAAGATCGTGTTCCATGGCAAGATAAAGATTCGCCAGGGTTTGAGCCTCTACTCCCTGGCTGGCGTCTATCACCAGGAGAGCGCCCTCGCAGGAAGCAAGTGCACGAGAAACTTCATATGTAAAATCCACGTGTCCGGGTGTATCTATCAGATTTAAAAGATATGTTCGATCATCTTTTGCAGTATACGGAAGACATATCGTCTGGCTTTTAATTGTAATCCCACGCTCCCGCTCTATGTCCATGGTATCGAGAATCTGATCTTTAAAATCCCTGTCCAGCACAATGTTCGTCGCCTGGATAAGGCGGTCGGACAGCGTCGATTTCCCATGGTCAATATGTGCGATAATACTAAAATTTCGTATTTTTTTCATTCTACCTGTTTATTTCGCTATGAGCGGTTATCCCGTATCTCTCATAATAAAATCGTCCCGGTTTTTTTCAGTGTATCAGGGATTCGCTGTTAGGTACTATTCGACTTCTACGGGATATCATGTTAATGAATCCGTTTGAAACAGGATGAGAAATCATTGCCAAACAACGCCCAAATGCCAGTTGACATTATCTGTCTTTCCAGTTATATTAGCAATTTCAAATAAGAAGACGTTTCTATCAGACTTATTTCGGACATGTCAACCCTGCTGTCTATTGCCAGTTACATCTGTTTTCATCACAGCAAGTTAGCCGGGGAAACAAGGGAATGCCTGAACACATCTTAATTGTTGATGACGAGCCTTCAATCAGAGACTCGATGCAGCAATTCATTGAAAGGTCCGGATTCAATTCCTTTGCCGCATCTTCCGCAGAAGAGGCGCTTGAACTGTTACATAAAAACAAAATGCAAATTGTAATAACAGATATCAGGCTGCCCGGAAAAAACGGACTTGAGCTAACAGAAATAATAAAACAAGACCATGATGCAGATGTTATTGTAATGACAGGTTTTACCGGGGCGTACTCTTATGAAGAGGCAATTAACAAAGGTGCAAGCGACCTGGTATTTAAACCGGTTCGTTTTGACGAACTGCTTCTCAGGGTGAAAAGAGTTTTAAAAGAGCGACGATCTTCCAAAGAACGCATCCAGATGTTGGAAAAATTAAAAGAGCTCGCAATAACTGACGGCCTCACAAATCTTTACAATTCAAGGCACTTTTACAATCAACTGAAATCAGAGATCGACAGGTCCAACCGGTACGGCCATCCAGTAGCACTCCTTCTCTTAGATATCGACAACTTCAAGCAATACAATGATGCTTACGGGCACATTGAAGGCGACAAAGTTCTGGTGAGGCTCGGGCAGGTCATCAAATTAGGTCTCAGAACTCCTGATTCCGCGTACAGATATGGCGGTGAAGAATTTACGGTCATTCTGCCTCAAACCACCGGTAAAGAAGCCGATACAGTGGCTCAGCGGATAAGAATAGCCATAAAAGCTGAAATATTTTATCCAGCATCCGGTGAGGCAAAGACCATTACCATCAGTGTCGGTGTTACGGAATATGTAAAAAATGAAGCGGTGACAGCCTTTGTACAACGAGCCGACAAAGCAATGTATCTTTCAAAAGAACACGGCCGAAACCGGGTTTCCTCCCTTTTTGCCGGCGAAGTTTCTTAACTAGTACCCATCCAGAAATGGTCTTTTTGCCCAATCTCTGCGTTATGCTCAAAAAATAATCCTCGGAATATTACACATATACCTGCGGTTATTTTTTTCGCATGCCTTGATATAGAACAAAAATCCTCATTTCTGGATGGACACTAACTAAACAAAAAGGATAATTGTCTGTAAAGCGAGAAAAAAGGCGGGTGGTCCGGCATGGCGACCCCACAACTGCATCAGCTGTATCTCTCTGATATTTCGTTAAATATTCGGGATATTTTTACCGTTCATCCATAGGGGTGTAATCCCTTTTCTTAGGCCCGATATAGATCTGGCGGGGTCGGCCGAGCCTCCATTTGGGATCATCGATGCTCTCTTTCCATTGCGCAATCCATCCGGGCAGTCTGCCGATGGCGAACATGACAGTAAACATGTTGGTGGGTATTTTCATGGCTCGAAGGACGATACCGCTGTAGAAATCGACGTTCGGGTAAAGATTGTGATCGATAAAGTACTCATCCTTTAGCGCCGCCTCTTCAAGCTCCTTTGCAATGTCGAGCAGAGAGTCGTCGATGTTGAGCTTATCAAGGATTTTATGACACATCTCTTTCATGATTTTGGCGCGGGGATCATAAGTCTTGTAAACCCGGTGCCCGAAACCCATCAGCCTGAAGCTGTCCTTTTTATCCTTTGCCCGGGCAATAGCGCCTTGTATTTTTCCGCCGTCACTTTGAATATCAGAAAGCATTTCGATCACGGCCTGATTCGCACCGCCGTGCAAAGGGCCCCACAGGGCGGCAATTCCGGCAGAAATGGCTGCATAAAGGTTGACCCTTCCGCTTCCGACAAGCCGGACCGCCGATGTCGAACAGTTCTGCTCGTGATCGGCGTGGAGAATCCAGAAAACGTTTAAAGCGTCAACCAGATCTTCATCGATTTCATAGGGTCTTACCGGGGTATCGAACATCATGTTGAGAAAGTTGGCGCAATAGGAAAGATCCGGCCTGGGATAGACAACCTTGTGCCCCCTCGATATCTTGTAGGACATGGCCGCCATGGTGCGGACCTTGGAAAGAAGACGCGTGACGGTCATGTTAATTTCTTCTTCGAGGGTCAGCAGCTCCGGGTAAAAACTTCTCAACGCGTTCACCATTGACGAGAGAATTCCCATGGGGTGGGAGCCTCTGGGAAAATTGTGATAAAAATCCTGCATATCTTCGTGGACAAGGGATTGATCGTTAAACAGAACTGACATGTTGTTGAGCTGTTCTCTTGTGGGCAACACACCGTTAATGAGAAGATATGAAGTTTCGATGAAACTCGAATGCGCTGCAAGCTGTTCAACCGGAATTCCGCGATACCGCAGGATTCCTTTTTCACCATCCATGAAAGTAATGTCGCTTGTGCAGCTTCCCGTGTTGGCGTACCCGGGGTCAAGGGCAATCAATCCCGTTTTCTGCCGAAGCTGCAGGATGTCGATCGCCTTTTCCCCTTCCGTGCCCTCAATAAGAGGAAATTCGTATGTTTTTCCTTCATAAATAATTTTCACCGTTTCAGTCATGTTTCACCTATTTTGAAAAATATTCGTCCCTGAATCGTATGAGACGCCTCAGCACGATACGAACGCGATTAATCTATGCTCATTGGAAATAAAAAAAGAAGTGGTTAAATTCACTTCAGACACGAAATTGCCGAAGCTCGTTATATACATGAAGATAATCAATCAGTCAAGATCAATACCTCTGGAGAAGGACCCGTTTACATGTCTTTCTCTGTATGGTAAAAACCCTATTGAGCGTAATTAAAATGAAGAAACAAGGCATCATTTTCAAATCAAAAACTTTTTCGATCACCTCAAAAAAAGCTTACATTTTAAAATATACTTTTACTCACAGCCCGTCAGTTCATGAACAGTCCATTGAAAAAAAGGGGGCCTTATGTCCTTTAAGAGAAATCTTTTAAAAAAGATCGAGATCAATAGAATGGCGGACAAAATCCTCAACTCTATCGGACCGCCTGGAAGTGAACGTAAGGTTGACAAGGAAACAATGCGTCGTCTGCTGGAAATGAGCGATTATCAATACAGAAGAGTAAGGGATGTGGATCTGTATATCCAAAAAGATGATACCGGCCTTGAAAAAATTCTCGTCCTCGACAATGAGCTCGCCATTTACCGAACCACACCGGAGGATGTCGCCATGCGCAAATCCCCCAGGGTAAAAGAAATAATGAACATCCGGAATATATTCAAGATAATGAATGACAAAGATATAGTGGTCAGCAAGAGAGAAGCATCTCTGGATACCATCCAACAGGAGTGTATCGATATGCTGGACCTCTCCTTTGATATAGCTGATCTTGAAGAGATCGAAAAAGACGGTTCGGTTTCACTGGACAGAGATTATGCGGACGGTGTGCTCGAATCACTTTCTCTCTTTGCAGAACTTCTTGGTTACAGCCTCGCGCCAAAGGCATTTAAAATCAGCCATCATCACATTTTGGGTTCCTTATCCAAAAAAGAGACCGACGAATTACTGTTCGGCCCGATGGTTATTTACAACATGATTCACAACACCCTGAGGCTCATCGACGAACAGATCGGAAGTTACGACAAGGCGAAGATAGAGCACATGCACCTTATTGCATCAGGAAAAGAGGAAGCTTCAATAGAAGGGTATAAAGTCTTTCAATATCTCAAGGAAGAAGCAGCAAAACAAAAGCTTTGACAACGCACATGAACTTTTCGGTCATGTCATTTTCTTCAAGACGATATGAATCTCACCTTATTGGCGCCCATTTCTCCATTTCAGGAGGATTGGACAATGCCCTGTATGAGGCCAAGTCATATCACTGCAATACGCTTCAGATATTCACTAAAAACGCCTTGACCTGGAAGGAGCGAACGCTTTCAGCCAAAGAGATAGATCTCTTTGAACAGGCAAAAGCACGGACCGGCATAAAAGAAATTGCATCACATGCGTCTTACCTGATAAATTTAGCCACCAAAGATAAGAAAAAACATGCCATGTCAATCAGGGGGCTCAAACTTGAATTTGCCCGGTCTTCAATGCTTGGTATTCCCTGCGTCGTACTTCACCCGGGCTCTCATATGGGAATCGGTGAAAAGGAGGGCATAAATCTTATTGCCGACAGCATAAACACTGTTTTCTCAAAAACTCCAGACTTGCAAACACGCCTTCTTCTCGAAACCACCGCGGGTCAGGGGTCCAGCCTGGGGAATACCTTTGAACATCTGGCATCTATTACGGATAAAGTCGAAAACAGCGCCAGAATCGGCGTCTGTCTCGACACATCCCATATTTTTGCCGCTGGTTTCGATATTCGCACAACGCCTGCTTACAGGAAAACCATTAAACTGTTTGATTCAATTATCGGTCTCGATCGTCTCTACCTTATCCACTTGAATGATTCCAAAAAAGAACTGGGCGCCAGAATTGACCGGCACGAGCATATCGGAAAGGGATTTATCGGGCTAAAGGCGTTTGAATTGTTTATGAACGACGAGCGATTTCGCGATATTCCGAAGATTATAGAAACACCGAAGGAACAAGGCGGGAAGGACTGGGACAAGATAAATCTGGAGCGACTCAGATCTTTGGTGTCTGCTTAACCCGGATCTCTTTTATAAAACAGGATTCATCTGACAACGGTGACAATTGATATTTATTTGATTTAGAAAATACAAATATGATATTGGCAAGATAACCCAAAAATGGGAATAGTATAATTTTTGAGATATCATTATCGCATCTTTTTGTAAGTGAAAATAGATGGTTGTAAGGTATCCCTAAAATCCACCATCAATTTTCATGAAAAAGATGATGGTAACGATGTTGGTTACACATCTTCAATTTATAGATCCAGACAGAGACTATCCCGGTTTGGATTTAAACTGGAGATATTTTATAAGCAGCATGGCGATTGGTGCTGGCCAAATTTGGATGTACAGTGCATTTTTCTTTCATGCGATATGGAAAGAGACGACCCATATGACTTCAACTGTTGGGATTCAAGTTGACCGTAAACCAGGCACCGTAGAAGAAAGGCGGCTTTGGCGCACGTTTGCTGATATTAGCCGGTTTCACATTACTGCAATTGCGGTTTTGGGAGTGTTTACTTTCGGCTGGTTATTTACCGGTGTGTATCCGTGGCTCCTTACTGCTGTCTGTGCTTTGGACTGGCATATAGTCAACCTGATAAATCGGACTGTCGACATTGAAGAAGACAGAGCCAATATTATCACCGAGACTGAATTCGTTGAACGGAACCGCCGACTGCTACTAAAGGTAGTTTTTGTTTTTTTGCTTATTTCCCTTGTAGTTGTACATTTCCTAAACCCAGCAATAACCGGTCTCAGGATTGCATGCCACTTGCTGGGTGCCTTTTATAACTGGCCGCTTCTGCCTGGAAGGCGCCGGTTGAAGCAGCTCTATTTTTGGAAAAACAACGCCTCGGCGGTTGGTTTTCTGATTACCGTGTTCGGATACCCACTTGCTACTGCGTGTTGGGGAGACCGATCCCATAGTTTTCCGACAGGGGTTACCTGGGAGACCGTGGTCTTTTCGGCTGTCTTTTTCTTCCTGTTTGAAATAAGTTACGAGGTGATATACGATCTGCGGGATGTGAAAGGCGATGCCCGGGCTGGGATTCGGACCTATCCCGTTGTACATGGAGAACGCACGACAATTTACATTGTAGATGGTCTCATCTTTTCTTCCATGGCAGTCCTTGCCATCGGCTATTTAGTTGCGTTTGTTCCCTGGCGCATTTTTATCATGATAGCTGCGCCTTTTCTTCAGCTTGTTGTGTACAAACATTCCCTGCGCCAAGGTATTTCTGCGAAGGACTGTATCAGGATTACATGGATGGGGGTGGCCATGCTCTTCATCTATCACATGTGGATCATAGCCGGGCTGCCAGGCGTAGGGTTGTAAGCATGCTGCTCTTAGAACTGACTGTTCTCTCAATGGTTGCCATCTATGTTGCGTCCCACACTCTGGGACAACCTGAGAGGGGACAATTTCTTATCAGGGTCGTCCTTGTTTCCGCTGCCAGTTGGATTGCCGAAGAAAGCTGCATTCTCCTGTACGAATTCTATGGCTATAGCCCAAGCTGGAGTCTATCCCTGGCCCATATCCCTTTGCTAGTCATCATCATCTGGCCCCTCATTATCCACTCTGCGTGGGTCTTGGCATCTCAAATTTTGCGGCCCGGTCACAGGCTCGTGCCATTAGCCGCTGCAGCTATCGTATTGACTGACGCTTCGCTTATCGAACCGGTGGCCGTGCGTGTCGGCCTATGGTCATGGAATGAGCTCGGAGTATTCGATGTACCCCCCATCGGGGTTTTCGGTTGGGCCTACTTTGCCTTCCTGTGCATTCTCCTTTTTGAAGAAGGAAAACGACAAAATGGTACGAAACGGTTTAACCTACTAATTCTGGTGCTTCCCGTAATTGGAACTCACCTGTTGCTCCTGATCACTTGGTGGGGTGCGTTTCGATGGGTAAACATTCCCGTCAACCCAAGGCTTGCGGCCGGGTCCGCCTGGGCCTTGTCGCTTTTTTTGGTTTACGCTATTCTGAGACATCGGACAGGGACACGTGTGGGGAGAAAGACACTTTTGCTGCGTCTTCTGGCTGCACTGTTTTTCTTCACCTTGCTTGCCCTGAATGCCAGAGATTCGGCATTACTGGTTGTATACGGAGTTGCCTTTGCGCCCCCCTATCTTGCCTTAATGGCCCAGCAGTATTTGGTTCAGCCGTCAGCAGTGAGCGGAAAGTTGTCATCTGCCAGTAGTCATAAAAGAGGTTCTAATGGAACTATTCCGTGTTAATTAATTGAGCAGTCGGGGAGTTTTCGCTGTTAAGTCGCTCCATGGATAATCATCTTTC
>JBHPCZ010000066.1:0-18857 GCA_042573625.1 Thermodesulfobacteriota bacterium | reverse complement strand
AATCGCATCCTTTTTTGCGATTGGGAGGCGCCTTTTAGATGATTCTCAAGGAATCATCACTCAAAGATCGGATTTATATGGGTGGAAGAATACGGAGAATATCGTTTATAGTCTTCAAAGAAATCCGTTGTGGAGAGGCAGAACACTATGGCAAGCTGTGCTCGGTTTTGATATTCTCAATGAATCATAAGTTCAGTGATATTTGGTTTTCTGGTATGATATCACCACTCCAGCAGCACGCCAACTGACCACAATATGTTGGATTTCATTTCAGACAGCCTTTGTTCCATATGTCAGCATTTTTTAGGTCAACTGTCCAAACTGAAGTTAATTGTCAGATGTGTTTCGTTATTCTCTTTCAGGGGAGGGAATAAAGTGATGAATCCACAAATACAAGATATTATAGAGTACGTGGAGCAAAAACTCTTGTTTTATAAGGGTATAGGGCTTAAAGTCCTACATGCTCAAAAAGGTTATGTTAAATGTTCTGTCCCTTTGAAAGAAGAGACTATCAGTCATCTTAATACAATTCATGCAGCTGTGCAGTTTTCATTGGCCGAATCAATAGGTGGCATTATTGCTGGAATAACCTTTGGCGTGGTCGAATACTATCCTATCGTAAAAGAAGGAAATATAAGATTCTTACAGCGAGCGGAGTCAGACCTTACTACCGAAGCCAAAATTGATGATAGTGAAATCAACCGTATAAAAACCGAAACTGATCAAACCGGTAAAGCAGAGTTCACAATTTCTTGTGAACTCAAAGATAAAGCAGATGAGGTGGTTGCAACATTTATAGGGATCTACCAGCTTAGAAAAGCATCATAAAAAGTTAAGTATACTTTCTGTATGCTGCACTAAAACCGAATTGAACTCTGGTTCGGGCTATGGCAAGTAGTCTACAGACTGGGTTTATGGTTCATGCATGAAACCTTAAATCGGTAAAGTTCAAGATTTGAAACGGAAATCGCAAACGGAATCAATCGGTATGCCGTAGCTGATGCAGGCAAGAAATCTTCACTTTTGATACTCTAAACATATCTGTACTTTGTTGAAATCTTTGTTATTTGTAAGGTATCTGGTACAGAAGCTCAGAGTAAATTTACAATATGATGCTAAAGTTTAATGATGTGTTTCCTCAGCTGAGTCCAAAAGAGATTATAGGGTTTCTAAGCACCTTTTGATATCCGGATGTAAGCCTTGACCTTATTTACATATGCCCGGATATCACACTTACGTTCTAACCCCGAGGCCATCATACAGCGGACTTTGCCGTAAATCGGCCGTTGGGGCCATGCACGATCGTGCACGCCATAAATCCATGCCACACCGGCATAGGAATTCGGATCGCGGCCATCCAGAAAATACTTGTTATTGATGGCCAAAGTGTTACGAAATCCCAATTCCGGTGAGGATGACCATTCCAATATTTTTTTGCCCCAATACATGCGCATGTAGTTGTGCATGAACCCGGTATATTTCATCTCCTGCATGGCGGCATTCCAGTAAGGGTCGTGAGTCTTGGCGACTTCCAGTTGTCTTCGGGTGTAAGTATAGGAGCGTCGGGCCTTGCGATGGTCGGCCAGGGTTTTCTGTGCCCAATCCGGAAGGCAATCGAAATTATCATAGTCCCGGTGGTAGTAGACGAAGTTGGCGGCCAGTTCTCGCCGCACGATCAGTTCTTCCAAAAACGCCGCTTTGGCTGAATCCAGACGATGATCCGTTTTGTTGATCCTCAGCGCCAGATAAAGTGGAGAGATCTGACCGAAATGCAAATACATGCTCATGTTCGAGATGTCGTCGGTCTGGGGCTGGTTGTGATTTTTTTCGTAGTTTTTCAATCGCGCCCGGATAAAATTGCCGAAGATTTTTTTGGCCTGTAACGATCCCCCTTTAAAAAAGCGAGTCACGGCAGGAACGCTGCGATCAATGTTTAACGAGGCTAAAATATCCGCCGGCCGTTTCAAATCAAGACCATCAAGGGAAATATTCACGGTGGAACGTTTAACCTTAATTGGCTTCAATTCGATCAGATAATCATCAAGATGCTTTTGTATCTTGGGCCGAATGGTTCGGGCGGCATATTCGGCTTTCGAGGAAACCGTTTCCAGAGGAACGATCACGTCGGATTCCACCTGAACGACACGGCAAGCAGACTTTCCGGCAACCTGATCCCGCCATAACTTTTGATGCTTGAGATAACCGCAATCGCAGATGATCATCGCAGCATCTTGCCCCAATTCCAACGCCACATCCGGCGGCGATCCTCGGCGAACCACCATGTGGATGCCGCGCTTTTCAAGCAGAGTCTTCGCTTCCGCCAATCCTTCCAGCATAAACGTATAGTGCCGCAAATTTGCTTCCGGATAATCGTCCGTTAGGCCGAATACCACCACAACGCCCAGGCCGAGTTCATTGGCCTGCTGCACCGCATATTCCAGCGCATGATTGCACTCCGCCCGCTGGGACTGCTGCATCCAGTACAATACGTAATCTGCGTCGAGGCGGATATCAAAATCGTTTAATTGCCGAATGCGAGTGTTCTGGATGTTGTGATATTGAACCATATTGTTAAAAAGGGTTTATTATTACTGAGCCCTATGACCCTGACGGCAATGCATACGAACCGTGAAGTCTTGGCGTAAAACGTTCAGGGCCGGATAAAATGGGTTTCTCAATGACCTTGGAAATTGCTTTAAGTATCCCAAAAAAAATCTTTTCATGAAACGGATAGAGACTGTACCAGTAAAGCATCCCCCAAAGCCCCTTGGGCAAAAAACGGGACAGCATCTCTACCTCCGTGTACTGATCCCCAACCGGATGAAGATTAAATTCAAGCAAGGCTTCGCCGGGAACCTTCATTTCAGCCAGTAATAACAACCGCTCCTTGGGCGCAACCTCCAGTACTCGCCAGAAATCCAGGGCGTCTCCAACCCGCAGTTCGGTTGGGTGGCGCCGGCCACGACGCAATCCAACACCGCCGACCCATTGATCCATCATGCCGCGCAGCCACCACAAACCGTCGGCATAATAATAACCTGTATGACAGGCAATCGTTCCACAAGGTACCGCAAAATTTCAAAGGATGCACTGCCGGACCCCAAAATCATGGGGGCTCGCAAATCGGTTACGGGAACCTTCCCGGATTGAAGGATATCTGCAACTTCAATTCGGGAACGCATATGCTTGCTTAACGAATCATCTTTTTTTTCTGCGAGACCCCCCAGGTAGATGATCCGATCAATCCCGGTGGAATCGGCTGCCAATACCATGTTTTGAGCGGCCTTACGGTCGGCTTCAACAAATTTTTGTTTCTGAGCGATCATGGAATGGACCAGATAATAGGCCGCCCCACAGCCCGCAAGCGCCTTCTTCAGAGATTCCACATCAAGAACGTCGCCCTTGGTCAATTCTATATTTGGATGATGCCCCCAGGGACGACAGGCCAATTTCTCAAGGAACCTTCCCATGGCGCGCACCCGATACCCCGAATCCAGCAGGGCTGGAATCAACCGCCCGCCCACATAGCCGGTGGCACCGGCAACCAGAATCGGTTTGTCGTCTTTCATTGAAATAACCTCGTTTTTATACATGATTGCGCAACTTCAGTGCAATAGGATGCGGATTTAAATAAACCTGTTGCGCCAGATACGGTTGTTTATATTTTCTTATATAATGGTTGAGCAGGGTCACCGCTACTATCAAAGGGACATAGTCCTTACTGTAATGCTCGATGACTTCGAGCAGTTCCTGCTTTTCACCCGGGGACAACTGCTTTTTAAAGTATCCCATGATGTGTTGAATCACGTTGATATTCTTCTTTGAAGTAGTTTGCAGGCGCAACGCCGCCATCAACAGGGTCTCGTATTGGGCAAACAAATCATTCATGAGCAGGGCTTTACCTTCGGCAACCAGCTTGCCCATCATGCGCGAATGGCTGGGACTGTGTGACATAATTAACAGTTTGTGACGGGTATGAAAATCGACCAGGGTCCCCATACTTTTCTTTTTGGACAGCGTTTCCCGCCATCGCATCAAGGTAAAAATCTGCTCAATAAAGGTCTCTCTGAGTTTGAAATCATGCAGCCTGCCGTCTTCTTCCACCGGAACCAACGGAAAGTTTTCCGTAAACACGCGGGCAAATATGCCCTGCCCTTTTTTATTGGGCATTCCTTTAAAAGTTCTAACCGGAACTCTATACAGGCCGCTGCTTGGAGAGTTTTTTTTGAAAACAAATCCGCACAGGTTTTCTTTTTCCAGTTCTTCAACTCTTTTCCGTGCCCATTCGGTCATCGTGTGAGTATGGTCGATATTTGTTTTAGAAGTGACCAGATTCGGGTTGTCCGGATCCCCCACAAGACGCAAGGTCTCACGGGGAACACCCATCCCGCATTCCACTTCCGGGCACACCGGAACGTATTCCACGTACTGACCCAGTATGTCGGTCAGGTATCGGTCCCTGGAGTGCCCGCCGTTCCAGCGGACCTGCTGACCCATTAAACACGCGCTGATGCCAAGTTTTATTTTTTCGTCCATCAACTTACCTCATAATTTCTTAGAATTGTCCAACAACGCTACCTACGCTCATTTTTACTTTTAGACGGCTGGACCGAATCCCATTGGGTGTCTTTGTGAAATGGTTACGATTCCCAGAAACCCATCCACCGTAATCTCATCGCCGGTATGAATCAAAGAAGTTGCTTCCGGTACGCCGGTGACACACGGTAATCCGTATTCCCTGGCGATAATAGCCCCGTGAATCAGCATTCCACCCCGGCGTTCAATCACACCGGCCGCCAGCGGGATAACGAAGGTCATGTTGGGATCCACGGCATCGCAGACAAGGATTTCACCGTGTTTGAAATCCTGCAGATCCAAATGCTGATGAACCACGCGAGCCATCCCCTTGGATAATCCCGGTCCGGCCGGCTGCCCCACAAGCTGTCTCGGATATACCTTAACTCCATATTCATCCTTTGGCAGCGGCGGTTTATGAGTATCAGTCCCATAATCAAAACCCTGAATCACCGCTTTGAGATCCTCGAGTTCGGATGCGGGTGTTCTTCGGCGCTGGGAACTTTCAACACGGGATTTGGCCTCCATCACGGCCCTTAACACCTGCGCTTCAATTTTACCCAAATAAATATTATCGTCGTCTCTAAGACGATAGCTGCTGCGCGCAAGATCCAACAGTCCCTCGGCTTCATCGCGCCGGGGGCCTTGAAAACGTTCGAGAAACTCCTGCTGCATTGCGCGGGCGTCTTGCGGGTTTTTACGAGAGGCCAATGAAGACGGGTTGATTGCCATCTCCAACAGCAGTTTTAAAAGCGGCCGGGTGTCGGTGGCACACTCTGTGCCGCCGGTGACCGCACAGGACAGATCCCCGAATTTTTCGACGAACTGATTCACCTTTTCTCCGAATTCCGAATCGAGATTCAAGGGTTCTCCGGCTTTTAAACGTTCAAAAAGTTGACGATCTTGCCGAATAATGGCCGCCAAATCTTGAATCAGTTGGTTTCTCTCAAGGCTCGCCATTTTGGTTTGGGTAAGAAGATTCATGAACTCATAGGGGTCATCCGGCCGCATGGCGTCATTGTAATACTGGCCGAAAAGGCGCACTCCGTGGGCATACGGAATAAATTCTTCTCCATATGTGTCGACCCAGTGCTGGTTGATCTTCCAGCGCCGCCTGACTTCATCCGCCAATTCGCGATCGGACAAAACCGTAATATCTTGTCCCGCCAGATCTTTGGCTGTTTTTATCATTTCAGGAATCAGCGTTTCTTCAATGGTCGTACGAAGCACTTTTAGATTTTCAGCGCTGCGGTGAAGGCTGAGATACCAGGCACGTTTATCTTGTGTTTCACTGGGCGACAGGGTTGTTATGGAACGCGATTGGAGAACATACAGTGTATCATTTTTAATGGTCCATTCAACATCCTGCGGGGCTTTGAATAGCGCTTCCGCCCGGTATGCCAAATCGCATATACCCAGCGCCTCCTCGCCACTCAGAGGGGGTCGCTTAGACAAGTCTGCGGGCAAGGATACCATTTCTACGCCGTTTTCTGATGGAATCATCCACTGTTCCCTTTGGGCCGGTTTGTGGGACAGTACTGTTTTTTTGTCACGATCCAGAACCCAGCGATCCGGTTCTACCATCCCATCCACAAGTCCCTGGTTCAGCCCGTAGACGGATTCAATAATGACTTGGGTTTCATCATTGGGGTTCTGGCTGAAAACCACACCGGATCGGTTTCCTTTAACCGTTTCCTGAAGCACAACTGCCATGGCGCTTTTTTCAATTTCCAATCCGATTTCCTGCCGATAAAGCAGAGCAGCGTCAGACCACAATGACGCCCAGACCAATCGAATATGATGCAGGATCGATGCTGCCCCCTGTACGTTGACAAACGATTCATGCAGACCCGCAAAAGAGGAACCAGAAACATCCTCGTCCGGTGCTGATGAGCGGACAGCAAGGGTCTTACCGCTGAAACGAGATTGAATTTTCTCGGTTAAGTATAATCTGAGCTGGTCGGGGATCTGCTTTTTTAAGAATAAATTGCGAATGCGGGTGGCGCAGTCCCAGATTTCTTCCCAGCGCATGTCCTTAAAACTTTTACGATTCAACTCCAGCAGGATGCGTTCTCGAAGTCCTGCAGCATTTACAAACGCGTTGTAAGCATCAACCGTGAGAAACAGGGAGTCAGGAATATCAAATCCCTCTCGCGCCATGAGATACAGCGCATACGCTTTGGGGCCGATGCGGCTGCGATCATCCGGCCTGATTTCCAATGGCGATAAGATCCAGTTCATTGATCGATATGCAGTTCCATGACTTGTTGAAAGTTTTTCACCATTACATATGTCGTTATGGTTATGCCCACCAGGGCACATGTTGGAGATGTTGCAAAGGCTTCCAGATACGGGTGCTTGCGCAAGTAAAGACGGAGAACATCCTCTTTTTCGGCCCCATTGATTTCTTTGGCATTGCCCAGGGCCGTCACGGCAACAGCCTCATGAAAATCAGAATCCGTGTTCAAACTGCTGTTGATCAATAGAGCGACCCTTGGATTCGCCGCTAAATTTGCAAATTTTCGCGTCGGCCGCGGGGTTACAAAAAAAATCTCCTTAAGGTCTTCTTTACCTGCAAATGCAATCAAACTGGCGTACGGTTGACCGGAGTGGTGCGTGGAAAGGACGGCCAATTTTTGGTCAGTGAAAAGTTTTCGTATTTGTTTTTTGATGTCTTCGGAATGAGTCATTTTATTCCAGTACCTTCATCAGCTCGGGAACCGTATTTTTGGGGTTGATCTTGTACCAGGCATTTTCTATTTTTCCGTTTTTGCCAATGAGAAAAGATGACCGAATGATTCCCATAAAGGTTTTACCGTACATTTTCTTCTCTCCCCAAACGCCGTAAGCCTCTGCAACCGAATGATCGGAATCGGAAAGCAGCGTGAAGCCCAAATGATGCTTGTCATCGAATTTTTTCTGAGTTTCCGGCGTGTCCGGACTGATTCCGAGGACTACTATGTTTTTGTCATCCAACTCTTCAAGTGTGTCCCGCACACTTTTTGCCTGGGTGGCTCAGCCGGAGGTATTGGCTTTGGGATAGAAAAAAAGAAAAAGTTTCTTCCCGGCAAAATCGGAAAGCCTTACATTCTGACCATTCTGATCCTTTAGATTAAAATGGGGAGCCTTATCTTTAGAATTGAGTGTTTTCATCATCAACCTCCTTTCTTAACAAGATAATCTGTTTGTTGACGGGTTGTCAAATCTCATTTAAGCGCTAAAGCACAGTCAACGGTAATTATTTGTAGCGTTAAAAGAATTTCGTGCACAAGTTTATGATACATTATCTCATGATACACAATTGTATCATAAAACAGTTTCGACCGAATATCCTCTCAATTTTATTAAGCAATATTATGCTGTTATATTTTTTTCTTTTGGCATAGTTGTTGCGTGTTTATTCTATTAGTTTATGATGTATAGACAAAAGTAATCATTGATTATCAAGTCAACAAATTCAGAAAGGAGTTTATCATGGAAGTAAAAGACTATTGCTCAAACGTGGACATGGAACTGACGGTGTGGAAAGCGAAAATTTTTGACGTCATTCGTAAAGCTGAACAATTGGGGTCTGGGGAATTGGAAAAAATTCTTCCTAACATTCAAGACCTTAAAATGGTCATCACCGAATTGGAAGGAAGAATCGATCTGCTCAGAACCGAATGCCCCCTGGAGTGGAAGCCGATAAGAGATGAAATTGATGGGGCTAAAGGGAATCTGACCAATACGTATGATGAAGTCATTGACTACATCGGCGGAAGGGCCGCGCCTGTTGACGTACCGGGCTAAACTTAAAGAACCGATACGTATCAATATTTGTCATACCAAAGAATTTTTTATAACTGTCCGACAACCTTACCCAAGCGGGTTGTCGGACAGCTTCATTGCCACCGTTTTGGATTTATGCTTTTGAAATATCCGGAGCATATGGTTCTGCTGTGTCAATTATTGCTATCTGTGGACAAAATTACAATTTTTGCCAACAAAGGTATTATTATAAGCTAAATAGTACAATCCTCTAACCCCATTTATTTCTTTGTCTTATGATAAAGATAGGGTATAATAATCGTTCAAACCCATCACAAATGGTTTTTTAAGACTCATTCGACGTTTCGGAAAACCCGGGAAGTTAGGAGGTGTTTCAATGAAAACGTGTAATTTGTCTGATTTTATGCAAGCGCTCACTCCCTGGCTTGACGATGATTATATTCGTAAGGCCTACCTGGATGAAAACGGCCATTTTGTACTGATGTTTACGGATGGCGTAAAAAATGTTTACCAGATCGAAGATTGTGAAAAATCCCAGCTTAAGGCGATACTTGAAGACCTGAAAAATAAAGGTGTTCCCGTCGAATTGTCCGGGTAGGTATTTCCCAAGAGTTTCGATGCAAATCGTCTTTAAATGCCCCAAAACACACATCGGGGTACAGAAATTATCAGATGATCGTATCTTTATCTGGTGGGCAACAAAAAAAGGAAGGGCGAGTGACATCAGCAGAAACATATCAGAAGGCAATGGATGCCGAGGTGACCTTTTCCGACAAGACGGACCACCGTCTCAGCGCGTTATGGAAGAAACGTCCCCTGCTTCTTGTTTTTCTCAGACACTTTGGCTGACCATTTTGCCGCGAGCAAGCGGTGCAGTTGCAGCGCGCGAAAGCACAGTTTGAGGAAAACGGCTTTCAGGTTGCTCTTGTTGGTCTGGGGAATCCCGAGCGGGCGGAGGCGTTTAAACAGCAATTTTCTTTATCACTACCGCTAATCTGCGATCCCGAAAAAAAACTGTATCAGATCTATGGTCTTGGGAGAGCTTCGCTTACCGGTATGGCATCACCGGTCTTTTTGTTGAAGGGATTGAAAACCCTGGCAAGGGGACACATGCCGGGCATACCGCGGGATGATGTTATGCAGATGCCGGGTGTATTTTTGATAGACACTTCCGGCAATATTCGTTATGCGCACTATTCAAAGGACCCTTCTGACAATCCATCGATTGGAACCTTGCTGGCATTAAAGGATATCGTTTAGAAAGTGAAATGTTGCAATCAATGTGGATCCAAAGGGGCTTACCGCATCCCCCGGGGCGATGACCGGCCGCGGTTTACATGCGATAATTGTCAGACCATCCATTACCAAAACCCTAAATTTGGTAGTAGGTTGCATTCCCGTATGGGAAGGCCGGCTGTTGATGTGTCGGCGTGCTATCCAACCGCGTTACGGGAAGTGGACCATTCCCGCAGGTTTTCTTGAAATCGGCGAAACCCTCGAAGAGGGTGCCATACGAGAAACCTATGAGGAAACCGGTGCAAAAGTTGAGATCCTTAAACCCTATGCCCTTTACAATCTTGGCTTTATCGGCCAGGTCTGTCTGATTTTTCTGAGTCGGCTCGTAGATTTAAATTTCCGGGTCGGTTACGAAAGCTTGGAAGTCCGGCTGCTGGAAGAACATGAGATTGCCTGGGAAGAACTGGCGTTTTCGGTGATCCGCGAAGTTCTTCAACTTTATTTCAAGGATGCTTCCAAGGGAATCTTCAACTTTCATATGGGTGATATAACACCGGAAATGAATCTACAATTCATGGCGAATCGATAACATAGTCGGTTGTCAGCCGCAACAAAGAGTCTTGGAGCGCACTTAAAGAGGGATAAAATCTATGCGAATTGCAGTGATAGGTGCCGGAATTTCAGGAATTACCGCTGCCTATCTTCTTCAAAAGAAACATCGAGTGACCCTTTTTGAAAAAAACGATTACTTCGGAGGCCATACCAATACCATAACCATCCCGGCCGGGCCCGATGCCGGAACCCCGGTGGATACCGGTTTTATTGTCCTTAACAACAGGACCTACCCCAATTTTATTAAATTTTTAAAACAACTTTCGGTTGCCACCGAAAGAACTGAAATGTCGTTTAGTTACGATGACCGGGGAACCGGCCTGTCTTATGCAACGCGAAGCCTGAACACCCTTTTTGCTCAAAGAGTCAATCTCTTTAAACCCTGGTACTGGCGATTTATCTTTGAAATAAAAAGATTCCTACTGCAAACCAAAGAGGATTATTACAAAGACAGGCTGGAAGGTTTAACCCTGGGCCAATATCTGCAAAAACTGAATTACAGCGACCATTTGATCCATAAGTTTATCGTTCCCTGGTCGGCAGCCATCTGGTCGGCTGCCGGTTTTAAGATGCTGGAATTTCCCATGAAAACCTTTGCCCGATTTTATGAAAATCACGGTCTTTTGTCCGTGGATGAAACCGTGCCCTGGTATTTCGTAAAAGGCGGCTCCCGGACATACGTACGCGCGTTCTTAAAATCCTTTCAGGGCAAAACGTTTACGGAAACGCCTGTTATCGGTGTCAAGCGCCATCCGGACGTCACGGTGTCGTTTCAAAATAAAAGTCAGGAAACATTCGACAAGGTGGTGATTGCCGTCCATGCAGATGAAGCCTTCGGGCTCCTGGAAGACCCCTCGGAAGATGAAAAACGCTTGCTGGGAAGTTGGAAATATTCCCAAAACACCGCTTTTCTGCACACAGATACGAATTGGATGCCTGAAAACCGCAGAGCCTGGGCATCTTGGAATTACATCCGAATGCCCGAAAACAAAGAGGAATCCCCTGTTACGCTGACGTATCATATGAACCGGCTCCAAAATTTGAACACTCAAAAAGACTATCTGGTCACCCTGAATCCCTCTATAGAGATAAAGAATGAGTTTATTATTAAAAAGATTCACTACACCCATCCGTTATATTCTTTTTCTGCCTTTGAGTCCCAGAAGGAATTGGCCAAATTAAATGGCGCCGACAATACCTTTTTTTGTGGAAGCTATTTCGGGTATGGGTTTCATGAAGACGGTGTGAAATCGGCCATCGAAGTCGGCAAACATTTCAATATCGAGCTATGAAATCAAAAATATATAAAGGACAGATAGAGCATACCCGGTATTTGCCGGTTCCACACCGCTTTAATTATCCGTTATATGTATATGCCATCGACTTGGATGAATTGCCCGAGTTGGACCGGCGGCTACCCCTGTTCGGATATAACCGGCTTCGATTTGCCTCAATTTTTGACCGGGACTACCTTTTGCGGGAAAAAGGCACTATTTTCGAAAAGCTTGGCCGTTGCCTTGAATCAGCAGGAATAGTCTCACGGCCCGACAAAGTGACACTGATCACCTCTCCCCGTTACTTGAGCTATGTTTTTAATCCCGTCAGCTTTTATTATTGTTTCACACCGCAGGACACGCTTCTTTGCATTGTAACGGAAGTAAGCAATACCTACGGTGAGCGTCATCTCTACGTGCTCAAAGATACGCTTGCAGAAAGCGATGCCGATGTTATCAAATATAAAGCTCCCAAAGCATTTCACGTATCTCCTTTTAACCGTGTTGAGGGGGAATACGAATTTACTTTTTCAAAGCCTCGGGAGAACTTAGATATAAACATCAGACTGAACCGAGAGAATAAGAAGGTTTTTGATGCCCGTCTCACCGGTAATGCCGTTGAACTGAATCCCATGAATCATATGAAAATCATGTTTCAAAACCCGCTGGTTCCTCATCTGAGTGTTCCGCGAATATATTGGGAAGCGTTCAAGCTCTATTTTCAAAGGAAAATGCATTTTTATGACAAACCGGTTCCCGTCAGCCCGAAGACCATCAGGCGCACGCAGCCGACTTTTTTTCAGAGAATTGCCCGCAACCTTGTTTTTTCGCATTTCAATCGCATCTCTGCAGGGCGGATCAGGATGGCGCTTCCGGGGGGTGGGGAAAAAATCTTTGGTCGTCATCAAAAAGGCCCCACCGGTGAAATCCGTGTAAGGGACTTTCAATTTTTTTCAAGAACAATACTGGGCGGAGAAATCGGTCTCGGAGAATCCTATACTGCCGGGGAATGGGATTCATCGGATTTGGTAAGTCTTTTCCAAGTATTGATTGAAAACCGAAACGTCCTTTCCGAGGGCTACTGGATCACATCAGCGGTTTCAGACTGGACGGCAAGCGTGGACCATCGCCTCAGAGATAATAAAATTTCAATAAGCAGAAAAAATGTCAACCAACATTACGATCTGGGCAATGATTTTTTTACGCTCTTTTTGGACAATACCATGACCTATTCCTGTGCGTATTTTAAATCTAAAGACGAAACCCTTGAGGATGCCCAGAGAAACAAGCACCAAAAAATCATTGCAAAAGCGGATATCAAGAAAAAGGATCATGTTTTGGAAATCGGCTGCGGCTGGGGAGGATTTGCCCTGGAAGCCGCAAAAACAACCGGTTGCAGAATAACCGCTGTGACCCTATCGGAAGAACAATACCGCTTTGCCAAAAAAAGCGTCGCAAGGGAAGGGCTTGGTGATAAAATCGAGATACGACTGCAAGATTACCGGGAGATTGAAGGCCAATATGATAAAATCGTATCCATTGAAATGCTGGAGGCGGTCGGCCACAAGTACCTTGGAGATTTCTTTAGAATATGCGACCGCCTGCTCAAGAAAAACGGAATCATTGTTATCCAGACCATTACGACACCGGATCAGGAGTATCTGAACAAATACAAAAAAAGCGACTGGATTAAAAAACACATTTTCCCGGGCGGTCAGGTTCCGTCCCTGACGACCATTTGTAACGCTATGACGCGCTGTTCCGATCTGATGGTTGAGAGTGTGGAAAACATCGGGGATCATTATGTACTGACCCTCAACAAATGGAGACAGGCATTGAATGACAATCAGGAAAAACTGGGAAAAATGAATTTCGATACCGACTTTGTAAGGAAATGGGCCTATTATCTGGCGCTGTGCGAAGCTGCTTTTTTGAAAAAAGCCCTTGGGGATCTGCAAATGGTCCTTACCCGACAGAATGACGATCGTCGGGCCAAATTATTTAGGTAGTGAAGCCATGATACATCATACAGAATCCATCACTGTTCGTCAGAACATTCACGATGTGTTTGCCTATGTCAGTGATTTGTCAAATATCGAGCAGTGGGATCCCGGCGTCATCGCGTCGCAGAAAACGACCCCCGGGCCGGTTCGAGCGGGAAGTGAGTTTCAATTGAAGTGTGCATTTCTTTGGTTTACTTTTCCCATGACCTATCGGGTTGCCAGGCTAAAAGCGCCGAAACTTGTTGTTTTTGAAGGACGGGGTGAAACGTTTTCGGCCCAAGATTCCATCACATTTAACGCATCCGAAAACGAAACCAAGATTGAATATTCTTTGGATTTGACGTTTAAAGAAGTCTCATTTCTTTTTGAAAAATTCATGTTTTTTTACATCAAGAGAATCGGAAAGGCCGCTATCAAAGGCTTGGCGCATGCTTTCAAGGAAAACTATTGTTTACCTAAAATTCGCTTGCTGGACCGCTGGATGGACAAAAGCATCCTTCCGGGACTGCTGACCTTCAGCAAATATGGATATCTGTGGAGAAAAAAATCGTGGAACCCTCTGGCCGTATCCTTGACCGACAAAACGGTTCTTGTGACCGGTGCCACGTCCGGTCTCGGGAAAATCACGGCTCTCAGGATTGCGCGGCTGGGGGCCAAGACCATTATCGTGGGAAGAGATCCACAAAAGGTGGATGCGGTTTGCAGGCAAATTAGAAAAGAAACCGGAAACGCCAGGATTTGCGGGGAAGTTGCGGATCTGAGCATAAAGGCAAATATCCGCTCTCTTGCCGAAAAACTGGATCGCAAAGAGCCCAAAATACACGTTCTGATCAACAATGCCGGTGCATTGTACGATCACAGAGAGGAAACAGCAGAAGGAATCGAGCGTTGCCTGGCGCTGAATCTCATGGGGCCTTTTTTGCTAACATCCCTGTTGATAGCAAAACTGAAACGCTCCGCGCCATCGCGTATTGTTACGGTGTCATCCGGAGGCATGTACACCCAGAAGCTGGAGGTCCATGATCTGGAGTATAAGAAAGAGCCTTACAACGGAGAAAATGCTTATGCCCGTGCCAAAAGAGGTCTCGTTATGCTGACAAAATTCTGGGCCGAAAAGCACAAAGAAGATGGCATCGTAGCACACGCCATGCACCCCGGCTGGGTGGCAACCCCCGGAATCAAAAAGTCTCTTCCAGGGTTTTATAAACTGACAAAATCGATTCTGCGCACCCCGGAACAGGGTGCCGATACCATGGTGTGGCTTGCCGCCGCCCGGGAAGTGGCTGACGCAACCGGCGAGTTCTGGTTCGACCGCAGGCCCCACATCATCGATGTATTTCCAGGGACCCGGTCAACCCCGAAAGAATGTGAACAATTGTTGAAAGCGCTGGCAAGAATTTCTGAATTTGAGGTGGAATAATGAAAACTTCTGCAAGGCTCATCGCCTTCGCGCTTTGTTTTGGTTTTTTTGTTTTGGCGGATCAGGTGCCGGCCGCAGAAATTGAAGGGGTAATCTTTCAGGATAAAATCACCTTAGAAAACGTGGAATTTCAGCTTCGCTCAGTGGCCTTGATGAAGTACATGCTGTTTTTCAATGGCTATGTGGGTGCGCTTTACCTGCCCGCCCCAATCCGTTCTGCCGACGCCATGGGGGATGTGTCCAAACACCTTGTGCTCGAATATTTTCATGACATCAAAAAAGAGGATTTTCAGGAATCCACCACCGCGATCATCAAAAAAAACGTTTCCGAACAATCCTATCAAAAAATTGAAGACAGGGTTCAAAAATTCAATGCACTTTACCGGGATGTCAAAAGCGGCGAGAGATATTCCTTAACGTATATCCAGGGAAAAGGGAGCACCCTAGCGCTGAACGGAATTCCCCTGGGAACGATCTTGGGTCATGATTTTGCTTTCGCGGTTTTTTCCATATGGCTGGGTGAAAATCCCATCGATGAACGTTTCAGGGATGCACTTCTTGTAAAAAAATGAAAGATAACACCTTAGGCCACCTGAGATTCGGCAGAAAGGTCGCTTATGCTGCCCCCGCATTTGCCCTGGCCGTAGTAGGCATTCCGGTCTATGTATACATCCCGAAATTTTACACCGATGTTGTGGGTGTTCCTATTTCCCTGATGGGTCTGATTTTGTTAGGCGTTCGCCTGTTTGATGCGGTTACCGATCCTGCCATAGGCCTGCTGTCCGATCACACGGTAACGCGATGGGGTCGCAGAAGACCATACATCGCCATCGCATCCATCCTGGTGGCCGTTTCGGTCTGCGCGCTTTTTAATCCCCCTTCCTGGACTTCAGCCACAATGGAAACCATCTGGTTTTCCGTCTGGATATTTGCCCTCTTTTTATTTTGGACCCTTGTGGTTGTTCCTTACGAGTCACTGGGGCCTGAACTGACTTTTGATTATCATGAAAGAACCTCCCTGTTTGCACTCAGAGACGGATTTCTGATTGCAGGAACACTGGCGGCAGCTTCTGCTCCTGGTGTTATCGACTGGGCCTATGACTTAACCGGCAGCCCGCAAGATGAAAAAAAAAAGTTTTTCATCATGTCAGCCCTGTACGCCCCCTTGATTATTGCCTGCTGCTATTACTGTGTTTTACGGATCCGGGAAATCCCCATCCACATGAAAAAGAAACCTGTGGATCTGAAAATGGCGCTAAAGGATATCGCGCACAACCGGCCCTTTATTATTTTGATGATTTCCTACGTGATCAGCGCCTTTGGAAACCAGCTTCCCGCCACGCTGATTCTTTTCTATGTTCAGTATGTTTTAAAATCCGATTACGCCAACTTTTTTCTGGTGCTTTATTTTTTCACAGGGGTTGCCTTTCTGCCCCTGTGGATTGTGGTTTCAAAAAAAATCGGTAAAAAGGTGGCCTGGCTGATTTCCATGGTAATCAACACCGGTGCATTCATCGGCGTTCTGTTTTTGGGAGCGGGAGATGAAATCGCCTATGGAATCATTGTCGTTTTCTCAGGCATCGGTTTTGGGGCCAGCTTGGCACTGCCTTCTGCCATCCAGGCGGACGTGATTGATTATGACGAACTCATCAGCGGTCTGCGCCGCGAAGGACTGTTCATCGGAATCTGGTCCGTTGCCAAAAAGCTGGCGGCTGCGTTTGGCGTGGGAATCAGTCTCTATTTGCTGGGATATGTAGGGTACGAACCCAACATCGAGCAAAGCGGCGCCGTTGTGCTTGCATTAAAATTACTTTACGGTTTAGTTCCCTGCCTGTGCAATATCATTGCTTTTATGGTTGCGCTGTTATATCCGATATCCCAGGAAAAACATCGTCAGATAAGAAGTCTGATTGAAGAGCGGGGGGCTGGAAGTCCGGTAAAAGATCCTCTAAAGGATCGAATTTTAAAAAGCACGAACGATACGTTTAATCAGCGGAGTGATACATAAAACGCTATACGTAGGGCGAATACGCATGTAAATCATCAAAGGCGGTGAGCATTAAAATTCCGATCCGAATCATAGTTGCAGTAGCGGTTATAATCATTGGAGCGATGGATGCGATGGCGATAGAAGAAGCTAAGTACGAAATGGTAAAAAAAGACAATAAGTTCGAGATCCGCGATTATGAACCACACATCCTCGCCGAAACCGTTGTGGAAGGAGATCTTAAAGATGCTGGAAACAAGGCATTCAAAAGGCTTTTCCGCTACATCTCCGGCGACAATCGGTCACGCAATAAAGTAGTGATGACGGCTCCTGTATCCCAACAACCAGTAGGAGAAAAGATCAAGATGACAGCTCCCGTAGGACAGCAGCGTTTTAAGGAAAGTTGGGCTGTAAGCTTCATGATGCCGGCCTCGTACACTCTGGAAACCCTTCCAGAGCCTGAGGATCCAAAGGTTACATTGCGTCAGGTTCCAGCTCGACGGATGGCCGCAATACGCTACTCCGGTTTCTGGAGCGAGAAGGGCTACCTTCGATACAAGTTGAAACTGGAGTCGTGGATTCACGAAAAAGGCCTTACTATTATAGGCGATCCCATATGGGCCCGGTACGATCCTCCCTTTACCCCGTGGTTTTTGCGGCGAAACGAGATTCTGATTCCGGTAGATACAGGCACTGACTAAGAAAAAGCCTAACAATTGATGTCGCTTCGAAATACTTCAATTAGCAGTGATTGAAACATGTCTAAAGTAAAGGAGCTTTGTCGTGAAACGGAAAATCAATTTTAACCCTACTCTTGACTATTTTAATCTAATAAAATTGCTTTTTAACTCCAATTTTCGCTTGCCTAATTAATTATTTTTTTGTTGATTACAGTCGTACTCGTTCTGATTGGTACTTGTATCAACCACTGCGAATCCTGTAAATTTTATTTGCATAGACGCTGTTGTCTGCGACTGTAAGATTATTCGCTCCTATTCCATATCGTGAGGATGATTTTTTGCCTGAACTACCAGAAGTTGAAATCACAAAGCGTGGCATACGGCCTTATTTGGAGGGTGTATCGATTGTATCTATCTTGGTGCGCAATCCCAATCTGCGCTGGCCTGTTTCAAAAGAGATAAATGAAATATCTGGGCAGCGAGTACTTACTGTTCATAGGCGAGCTAAATATATCATTATTACGTTGGAGAAAGGATCGATTTTAGTGCATCTCGGCATGTCTGGAAGTCTGCGTGTGCTGACTGAAAGAGCAGCTATGCTGAAACACGACCACATTGAGATGGTGTTGGATTCAGGCAACCTAATTCGATTTAATGATCCAAGACGATTTGGTTGTTTGTTGTGGACGACCGATTGGCCCACCCATAAACTTATCCATCATCTTGGACCAGAGCCTCTCACAAACACGTTTAGTATGGATTATCTGTATGCTTTGTCACGCGCGCGTAACACATCGATCAAGCAATTGATCATGGACAGCCGCGTGGTAGTGGGTGTTGGAAACATCTACGCCAATGAAGCCCTGTTTCTTTCGCACATTCATCCTAAACGAGCGGCTAACAGAACCTCTAAAAAGCGTTTAGGTGCACTGGTTGATAATATTCGTGATGTGCTAAGTGAAGCGATAAATCAGGGTGGAACGACCTTGCGAGATTTTGTTGGCAGTGACGGTAATCCCGGTTATTTTAAGCAACAGCTCTTTGTTTACGGCCGGAAAGGGCAGGCCTGTAAACGCTGTGCAAATGAACTAAAGCAAATTCGGCAGAACGGTCGCAGTACGGTTTATTGCAGTTATTGTCAAAAATGAATTAGTGGAGGTGTCGGACAAAAAAAGATGGCTTTAAAGTTGCTCTTAAGGGATGTTGTTTATAGTATCAACGTATTCAGATATCAAGCGAACTTTTGATATCTGCAATATAACAAAGTTTTTCGGTCCGCTTTAAAACTTGTGATATCTCCAA
>JBHPCZ010000065.1:0-18896 GCA_042573625.1 Thermodesulfobacteriota bacterium | reverse complement strand
TAGTAGGGGTGGGGGGGGTGTGGGAATGAAGCATAATACAGGCCTTGCATCGCTGACAGGCGCTGATCGTGGATTTACCATCGTGGAACTGCTCGTGACCATGGTCATCGCACTGCTGGTTCTGACGGCCATCTATCAGACCTTCAGAAGCCAGCAGGATTCTTTTATTGCGCAGGAACAGATCGCGGCCGCTCAGCAGAACCTCAGGGCCGGCATGTTTTTAATGGAGAGCGAGATCCAAATGGCCGGGTGCAACCCGACCGGAAAAGTTCCATCCACTGACATAGGATTCCGTAATGCAGCATCCGGAACGGTTCGTTTTACCAAGGATGTGACCGGAGGATACGTGCCCCCCCCGGGGGTGTCGGACGGGGTGGACAATGACGGTGACGGGGTCATTGACAACCTTTTCGAAGAACATTACGGAGACGGAGATGTCGCCGATACCAACGAGGACATCACCTATACACTGAACGCGGTGACCGGCAATTTGACGAGAAATGGCCAACCCATTGCTGAAAACATCGATGCCCTCGATTTTGTCTTTCTTGACAAAGACAACAACCCTCTAAACTCCTTCGGCGGCAGCGTACCGTCGGGCAGCTTGCCCGACATTCGATCGGTTCAGATTACCATGGTCTCCCGGATCAGCAGAGAAGGTCGGGTCTATACCAACAGAATCGCGTACCAAAACCAGCGGCCCGGCGGCAGTAACACTATTCTTCCAGCCCAGTATGACAAGGTGACCCGCCGGATACTGACCGTAACCATTCGATGCCGCAACATAATATAATACGGGAACGAAGATGAAATCGAATCACAACCGAACAGATTGTTTGAATTCCGCTGCCGGAAGATGCCGCCGGGAAAAAGGATTTACCCTGATCGAGGTGATGATCGCCCTCACCATTTTTGCCGTGGGCATGCTGGCCGTTGCCACGATGCAGATTTCGGCCATCTCGGTCAACGCCAGGGCCAAACGGCTGACGCAGCGGACGACCTATGCCCAGGACAAGATAGAGGAACTGATCGCGCTCGATTACACAGATACGGCTTTGGACAGCGCCATTCCGCACTCGGAAACGCACACCGACGGGTTTACGGTATCCTGGACCATTACCAACAACAATCCGATACCCAACCTCAAGTCGATTGTCGTGACCGTCACCGGCTACGGCGGCCAAAGGACCGTGATAAGCCATGCGAAAGCCGACCTGTAACAGCGACGACAACCTTCGCGGCCCTTCAGGCCGGCGACGAACAAAACAGACTCAAAGTGTGATGATGGAAATGCATGCAAAACAGATGATACGCAATGAGGACGGATCGGTGGTTTTTGTCGCCATCGTCATCCTGATATTGCTGACGTTGATGGGGCTGTCGGCCACCACCACCTCGACCATTGAGGTGCAGATCGCCGCCAACGAATACCTTCACAAGGAGGCCCTCTATTTCGCCGACGGCAGCACCGAAGTGGGAATAGAACTGCTGGAGCAGAACCTTGCCTGTCCGATAGGGTTTAAATCTGACAATCTCCATGACGAGTTCAGCAACAACCTGGAGGTGATCGACAAGGATTTCTGGATCCAGAGTGGGCCCCCAGACTACTTTCCCGTCGGGGCCCCCGACGGCGAATTTACCAAGGACGATATTGGCGACGATGACGACGATCCCTCTAATGACGGAAGTCGGGACATCCGCGTTCCCAGGGACGACAGCCAGCCCCATTCAAACCTGACCTTCTACGGCAACACCGTGATGTCGACCGGCAGCTCCATCATGATGGCTGCCGGCTACGAGGGCAAGGGCAAAGGCTCGGCCGGCGGCGGCGCCTATCTTTTGTTTAACGTGTATACCCGGCACTTCGGGAAAAAAGGCAGCGAGATTCTGCTGATGAACCTGTGGCGCCACGTCATCGGCATGGAGGGAGACTGTAAGTATTAACAGAGGACCCGGAGCGGGTTCTATCGATGCTTTCCAGGTTTTTGCCTGCGCTGCCCAAAAACAGGACCCGGCGGCTTTAACAGCCGATGCAGGATCAAGGAGATACCAAAAAGAGGATACCCAGAAGGAGATCGTCATGAAACGCGCGAAAAAATATTTAACCACCGGTTTAACCGTCATCCTGTCTCTGGTCATGGCTTTTTTTCCAACCGCCGCGGCCCTGGCTGCTGCTGTCTGCAACCAGGATCCCGATGTGCCGGCCTTTCTGTCCGCCGGCGTCGACCCCAACCTGCTGCTGGTGATCGACAACTCGGCCAGCATGTATGACCCGGCCTATGTGGATATCACCAACCAGTGTTATGACGACACCTACGACCCCAACACCCAGTATGCCGGTTATTTTAATATCGGGGAAAGATATATCTATGATTTTACCAACGGAAGATTTGTCGGACACAATAATTCGACCACCACCCCGTCGTACAGTACGCTGTTTACGGCTTACATGGTGGCACCGCTGGCCGACGAGTTGCGGTATTGGAAAGACTACACCAACGATACCACCTGGGAATATGGTGTGAAAGTGAACACGGCGACGCCGGCGGTGATCGGGTTTGTCGCTACCGGCAGCTTTCTCAACTGGGCCGCGGCCTCCAAGTTCGACATCGAGAAAGAGATCCTCACCGGCGGCAAGTACGACAGCACCTTAGATGTAATGATCATGGAGTCCCGCGGGTGCATGGAGCGGCGCCAGGTCAAGCAGGCTCTGTTTAACCAAAGTTGGGACGGTTCCACTTTTGTAGACCCCCTCGCCGGTGAATATTCTCTGACCCTGGGCGTCCGATCCCCGGACGCGACCGAGCAGGCCGCCGACGTCATCGCCACCGGGTCCAGCAACACCACCCGCATCGAGATCTTTAACGTTGTCGACGGCGGGTTTGACTACGACGCCTGTGCGAGCGCCGTCGACGAACTCGACCCTCCTGAAGACACACGCCTGGGCACCCTGAAAGGATACGTCAAGGACTGCATGGGGTATGTGGGGGGTGTTTCAGACGAATTTAAGGAATCCTACGCCGCCTTCAACCATGCGCTGCAGGAGTGCTGGTACTACGGCAAGAAGGGCTATTTTCAGCCGGGCGCCGGCACGGTTTCGTCCATGGAAAACGCCTGTGAAGACATTTACGACGATAGAGCTCCCGAAACTATCACCACCGACAACAAGGCATATGTCTGCTACGGCGTGTTCACCGATTCCCCTCCAAGTGGCTACGTAGGGCGCTGCTATGATCCGGGCGGGGGTGGCGGGCCCTGTGAAGCATTCCCCTGTACTCCGGCAAAAGGGGTGGATCCGGGCAACCCGGATCCGACGCACTGCATCGACATACCGGCCGGGGACCCGGACTTGGAGTTGAGTGACGGGACGGAAATTGATCCCGGCCTTTATGAATACAACTGCTTTCCAACAAGTAAATATAATGAAGGCGACGACGATTGCTTTGGCAACGGGGTATGGACACTGCGAGTGGAAAACTGCCCCGCCGGCGCCGCCCCCGCGTGGAACGATACCGATGTAGCTCCCGCAGACGGTATCCATGACTGCACCGACCAGGCCATCAAGGACTACTGCGGCATCCTCGACATCCCGGAGGTCATCGACCCCAGCGACGCCCAGAGCGCCACCGGCGAGGTCTGGAACGTGCCGGCCGTGCTGGTCGACTCGGGCGTGATCTCCCAGCTCAACGAGCCGCTGGTGAGCATGAAAGGGCACATTGCCCAGCCCTCGGCACCTTCGGGCCTGATCCAGGAGTTTGCCATGGAGATCCGCATGGGGGTCATGACCTTCAACGACAACGGGGCCAAGACCGAGTGCGAGGCGCTGACTCCCACCACGATCCCCGATTCGGAATTCCCGTATATGTATTATATCTGTGATCCGGACTCTCCCGAGGTTAATGCGGGAACTCCTTGTTGTGATGACCCTCTTGTCAACCCGGAAACAGATTGCGACCAGCTCGCCATGGAGGAGCAGATCAACTTCAACTGCCTGGCCGGCAACCGGGACGGCGGGAAGATTTTGGCGTACATCGACCAGTCTCCCAGCCACACGGACGCCGTCGTGGCCGCCATCAACGGCCTGGTGGGGTCGACCTGGACCCCCCTGGCCGAGGCCCTGTTCAACGCCATCGGCTACTACACCCAGCGGACCGATATGCGGCTCGACCCTTTGGACTTTACCACCCACGCTGAAGATAACAATATCAAGGATCCCTGCGATGAGTGGTGCTACGACAACAACATCCTGCTCATTACCGACGGCTCTTCCACCGCCGACACCCGTGGCGATATTAAGACCGTTGTCGGAGATGTCGACGCGGCCACGGACATCACCCCGGACATCGACGACTGCGACGTGCTCCACGGCACCACCTATTTAGACGACCTGACCTATTACGCCAAGAAAGGCACCAACATCTTTGCCGAAGAGCCGTTTCTAGACTGGGACGCCGTCAACAGTGAATGGGTCCATTATAAGAATAACATCAAGACCCATATCGTCGTGGCCGGGACCCCGCGTAACACCGGGGCCGACGAGTGCAGCCCCCACGTCCTGCTGCCGAACGCGGCCAACGCCCAAGACGACGCAACCTATGATATGCCCCTGTATACGGCCGACAATCCCAGCGAGCTGGATGATAAACTGCGGGAGGCCTTTAACGCGATCCGTGCCGGCGCGGCCTCGGGTTCGGCGGCCTCGGTGATTTCAGCGTCGCGCGGCGGCGAAGGGGCCATCTACCAGGCCATTTTCTGGCCGACCACGGATGTGGCCGACAGCGCCGGTGGTGATGTCGTCTGGACCGGCGAGGTTCACGCCCTGCTCATCGACGCGTACGGCAACATGTACGAAGATACCCAGCCCAGCCCCGGCGTGAAAGGAAACCGCACCCTGGGTGCCGAAGATGAGCGTGTCATCCTCTATTTTGACGAGAATGTCGAACCGCCCATAAGCAGGGCCTGCTATCCAACGGATGACAGCGACCCTTTTGACACTGACGGAAGCTGTAAGGGCATTGTCAAGGATCTCAGAGAGATCGCTTACCTGTGGTCCGCGGCCGAGTGGCTGGCCGGAATTACAGATATCAATGAAAACCGCTCCGTGGCCGACTATATTTCCGATGATAAACAACGATACATTTTCACCTGGAACGACCTGAACAATGACGGCATCGTGACCAACGATGAAGTGCTGCCGTTTGTTCCCAGCACGGCGAGCAACGGAACAAACTGGGATGCGATGCTGACGCCCGCCGCCGGTGCCGCCCTCACTGACGACCTGAACAATAACAGCGTCGAGGACCCCGGTGAAAGCCGCGATCGCGCGCCGGTTCCGTACGATTTCAACGTGACGAACTCTGCCGATGTAGACAAGATCGTCAAATGGGTGCGGGGTGACAATACCGTGGCCGACCGGCGCAGCCGGGCGGTCCCGTATGACTTTAATTTGTCGGGGGCTTTGGACGGGACTGAGGGCTCAGCAATCTGGCGACTGGGAGATGTGATCCATTCCACGCCCACTTCCGTGGCCCGGCCCTCCGAGGGATACCATTTTCTGTACAAGGACGGTTCCTACGGCGAATTTCTCGACACATACAAAAAGCGCCGGCACGTGGTCTATTTCGGGGGCAACGACGGTATGTTCCATGCCGTCAACGCCGGTTTTTATCACGAGGAAAATAAAAAGTTCTGCCGCGATCTTCATGATGTCACCGGGGAATGCCTCGACGACGACCCCACCCCGTCGTATTCACCGGAGCTGGGCGCCGAACTGTGGGCCTATGTGCCGTATAACCTTCTGCCACACCTGAATTGCATGACCTTGGAAGGTTATCAGCACAAGTACTATGTGGATCAGCGCGCGCGGGTCTTCGACGTCAGGATTTGGGATGATACCGGCGACACGACCCACGTCCGCGGCTGGGGCACCATCCTGGTGGGCGGCATGCGTTTCGGCGGGACCAAGGTGCTTCCCAGCGAAATGGATCTGGTAAATCCCAATGACGGACCGGAGTACCCCGCCGACACCCGCGAGTTCACTTCCGCCTACTTTATCATGGATATTACCGACCCGGAGGAACCGCCGGTGCTGCTGGGCGAATTCACCCGGACAACACACGGCACCGAAGTCGAACTCGGGTATACCTCCGTTATCCCGACGTTGGTGGTCATGAAGAACGATGTCGATACAGACTATGACACCTGGTACCTGATACTGGGCAGCGGGCCGACCGCAATGGACGGCACCAGCAATCAAACGCCCAAGGTGGCGGTGATCCCGCTGAAAGATCTGAAGGACAAGGGCAGGTCCTTCCGAATTCCCGACGAGGATACCGCCGTTACCGACTGGGGGACCTTTGACCTCACGGGTTCCGACCTCGGCTTTGTTTCGGACATGATCACCGTTGATTTAGAACTGGACAGCCTGTACAAATCCGATGCGGTCTACTTCGGGACCGTGGAAGGGGATTGGAGCGGTTGGGGCGGCCAGCTCTACCGCCTGGTAACCCGTTTGGAGGCTGGGGCTCCCCCCAGCGGCCCCCAGGAGGTCACGGTGCCCAGCCAATGGGGCGCGCTCGCCGGCGGCACCAACCCGAAGCCCTTAATCGATGTGGGCCAGCCGATCACGGCGGCGCCCAACGTGGCCCGGGATGTTGAAGGCAACTTCTGGGTCTATTTCGGAACCGGGCGCTTCTTTACCCCGGACGACAAAACGGACACCCAAAGCAACGCCCAGCAGACCTATTACGGCATCAAGGAGCCGCGCGACTGCGATCGCAACGTAAACAATGATGACGGGGTGACATGGGAGACCGTCGAAAATGTTGACACCGTCTTTGACGGGGGGGGCGAAACCTGGAACACCGTCCCCGGCGAGCAGGGCCTGCAGCGGGTGGACCAGATCCAGGTGCTTGCGGCGGGTAACAGCGTTACTTCGACCCTTTCCTGTGCCGATATAGACCTCCCCATCAATGGCTCTCCGGATGCCAATTGCCAGGCGTTGATCGACTTCGGCGTGGACAATTTTAACGACCTGGACAACTTCATCTCCGGCACCGGCAAATGTTACGACGAATATGACGAAACCCATCCGGCGGGCGGTCCGTACACGCGGGCCGGTTACTCAACCGGTACCGACGGCTGGTACAAGCATTTTCATGATGAAAGGGAGCGGAACCTGGGTCAGGCCACACTCCTGGGCGGGCTGCTGACCTTCACGTCCTATCAGCCCTATGAGGACGTCTGTCTGTCCGAGGGGCTTGCGGCGCTCTATGGCGTTTACTATAGAACCGGCACCGGCTATTTTATCCCCACGTTCGGCGATACCGCTGTGGTGGGCGGGAACGTAACGGAAAAAATTAGTCTGGGACGGGGCATGGCCACCACTCCCAACCTGCATGTGGGCAAACAGGAGGGGAGCAAGGCTTTTGTGCAGACCAGTACGGGAACCATTGTGGAGATTCCCCAGCCCAACCTGCCGATCGGGACGTTCAAGACCGGTCGCCAGAGCTGGATCGAGATGAAGCCGTAATTTTTAAAAAACAGGGTCCGAGGGGTCAAGTGAAAAACACTCGGCGTCTTGAATTCTTGATCCTTTGGATCAACTAATTTAGGAGAAGAACCAAAAAAAGGAGAATTGCCATGCGATGGCGCTATCTGCTGCTGATGCTGTTGATGGTGTGGTTTGCGAGCCCGGTCCACGCCGAGTTTTACCGCTACAAAGACGAAAACGGCGTGACACGATTCACGGACAATATCGTCGATGTTCCTATGGATCAAAGAAAGGGCGTGCACAAATACGAAACCGCAGCGCCCCCCGGTGAGCCGAAGCAATTGCCGGCGGCCGCACCTGCACCAAAACCCGATGAAACCTCAATTGAAATACCACCGGGAGCCGATGCCGATCGTTTGACCAAGATCAAGGCTGAACTCGATAAGGAGCATGTGGAACTGCTGATGACGAAATCGGCGCTCGACAAGGAGACCGATATCTATTCAAGCAATGAAAAGTTCGAGGTCTATAAAGCCAAGGTGACCCAGTTTAACCTGCGCAAGGAAGCTTACGAAAAACGGGTCGAGGCCTTCAAGCGGGAACTGGAGGCCTACAGCAAGCCGGAGACTCAAGCGCCGCAGGCCCCGGCGGCGGAAGCCGGGGGGGTCGAAGCTGAAGAAACGGAAGCCCCGGAGGCAGAAGCTATAGAGGAAGAAGCTGAAGAAACGGAAGCCCCGGAGGCAGAAGCTATAGAGGAAGAAGCTGAAGAAACGGAAGCTCCGGAGGCAGAAGCTATAGAGGAAGAAGCTGAAGAAACGGAAGCCCCGGAGGCAGAAGCTATAGAGGAAGAAGCCGGGGAACCGGAAGCTTAGTCCATCGATTCGTAAATTTGATTGCGAATTAACTCACTCAGGACTAAGTGCTGAGTGAGCAACACCATTGAATTGATCGTGCAAGATACTTTACAGTAATTGCGAATCGAAGCACTTAAAAAATATCGAATATTCAATAACCGATGTCGAATGCAGAAGGAAAACAGCGCTTTTATCTTGAGGTTGAGTTTTCCGTGAAATTTGGCGCTATCATTTTATAAACGCCAAAAAGACTTCATCATTGGACATTCCGTGTTGGATATTGGATATTCGAAAAATAGACAACCTGTTTACCTATGAGATTGATTAAAGTCGTTTGAACGATGCCCAAAACCGATGATAATCCATTTTCAGCCCAGAATGTTTGCCAGACGCTCGCAAAGAACCGCCTGATTTCCAAAGCCCGGGCCAAAGAGTTCATCAAAAAAGAGAAGACACTCCTGACCAAACTGGAAAACCAACGGGCCAAAAAGGAAGATGCCGCCGGCAGAACGACAATTGAAAGCCCGGTTACGTTTATCGACGTTCTCGCCGCTTTGAATATCGAGATCGAGGGTGGCGATTCCCGGATCCTCGACGAGGAGGTTCTTTTTGAGACCCTGGCCAATGCGTGGGGATTCCCGTACAAGAAGATCGATCCGCTGAAACTGGACCTCAATGTCGTCACCACTACAATTCCCCGCAGTTTTGCCATGAAACACCTGGTGCTGCCCATCGCCATCAAGGACGGGAATCTGACCGTGGCCACGCCCAATCCGTTTAACGATGAAGTGTTTGAAGACATCGCCCGGGCCTGCCATCTCAAAGTCAAGGCGGTGGTCAGCTCAAAGTCCGACATTGTCAAGCTCATCAACGAATTTTTCGGTTTCAAACGCTCCATTGCCGCGGCAGAAGACCAGTTCTCAGGCCCCTCGGTGGACCTGGGCAACCTCGAACAGTATGTCCTGCTCAAGTCGATCGATGACCTCCCTTCCAACGACCAGCATATTGTCAATGCGGTGACCTACCTGTTTACCTATGCCTTTGACCAGCGGGCCAGCGATATTCACATTGAGCCCAAGCGCGATACCAGCCTGGTGCGGATGCGGATTGACGGTGTTCTGCATACGGTTTACCGGCTTCCCAAGCGGGTTCACAACGCCATTGTCAGCCGGATAAAAAACATGTCCCGGCTCGACATGGCTGAAAAGAGAAGACCCCAGGACGGAAGAATCAAAACCAGCAAGGGCGACGTGGAGGTGGAGATACGGGTCTCGACCATACCGGTGGCCTTTGGCGAGAAGGTGGTCATGCGGATTATGGACCCGGACATCCTCTTTCAGGACCTGGAAAAGATGGGATTTACGCCCACGGACATGATCCGCTACAACAAATTTGTCAACATGCCCCATGGCGTCGTTCTGGTCTGCGGCCCCACAGGAAGCGGGAAATCGACCACCCTCTATTCGACGCTCCGGGAACTTTCCACACCGGAGATCAATATCACCACCATCGAAGACCCGATCGAGATGGTGCACGAGGAGTTCAACCAGATTGCAGTACAACCGAAGATCGGAATCACCTTTTCGACGATCCTGAGAAATATCTTAAGGCAGGACCCCGACATCATCATGATCGGGGAGATGAGAGACCTGGAAACCGCCGCAAACGCCGTCCAGGCGGCGTTGACCGGGCACCTGGTTCTGTCCACCCTCCATACCAACGACGCACCGTCGGCCATTACCCGGCTCCTGGATATCGGTGTTCCCGCTTTTTTGATGCAGGCGACCGTGGTCGGCATACTGGCCCAACGACTGGTCCGGGTCATCTGCGAGCACTGCAAAGAAGCCTTTGAGATGGATGCGGCGGAATTGCTCATGATGGGACTGGAAATCGGACATGAAAACCGGGTTAAGCTTTACCGGGGAAAGGGATGCATAAGATGCCGGGGCACCGGTTACCGCGGAAGGTCCGGTATTTTCGAAGTGCTTTCTTACTCGGAACCTTTAAAGAAAATGACGACCCCGGATGCTGATATTGAAGCGATAATGCGCCGGGCCAAAGAAGAAGGAATGGTCACGATGCGGGAAAACGCGGTAAAAAAGATGCTGGAAGGTACGACCACCCATGAGGAAGTTTTGAGGGTGACCTGGGAGCATATTTAATGATGATTTTGAAAGGATTCAAGGAATGGTTGGAGAACAAACCCTTGAACCCTTGAACCCTTGAATCCTCGAACCCTTTTTTTCAACTCACACCTCAAGCCTTCTAAAAAGGCACAAAACAAAGCCGGGCCCTCTACTGGGCCCGGCTTTGTTTTATTATGATTTTTTAATATCCTGTGGTGCGCCACGGGGCGCTTCATTTATCGAAGCGGGGAACGGAATGATGCTCCGGGGTGTATGTCTTTATCTGATCCGGTTATGAGAACCGTTGACGTGGTCGGTTCGGTATGGAGTACAAGAAATGTGCCGAAATCAACCGGAGCTAAAGCCAAATCTCCTTCCTTAATTGAACCCAGCTCGTCCTCATAATATATGGGATAAAGCTGCCCCGGGGTTATACCGTCATTATTCCCCTTGTCGATAAAGGCGACGTGATCATCGCCCATGATGCTGCCGAACTCTTCCGGTATAATGATTTTTCCTTCAATCCCGGGTGTGCTTTCGGCAATTGTGATCTTTGGCGAACGCTCTATGAAGGGCATCAGGAGATCACCATTGCGAAGGTCACGAAAAGATTTGGCAACCGAGGCAACAATAAAGCTGGATTCTTCTTTGACAACCTCAACCACACCGGTCATATAGTGCTGAATCCCGGCATACGCTTTTGTCTTTGGTTCAAGCGTTCGATAGGTATAGTATCTGCTTCCCGGGATAAGGGGAGCGCTTCCCATTGGCTTGATATAGACCGTGTCTCCCTGGCTGATCATTACTTTATTGTCTTTTGATTTGAAGACGGTGCCGTGAGGATCGACAGGAACCTTTCTAATGAACCCGATGCTTTCAATCTCTGAATAGAAGTAATATGGCGGCTCCTTTTGAACCGCTTCTTCTTGAACCGCTTGCTCTTCCACAACTGTTTTGGCTATTTTTTTAACCCCTTCTCGATGGTAGAGACGAATACGCTGGCCCGGATAGATCCGGTGCGGATTGGGGATTTGATCGTTTCCCCTCCACAATTCGGGCCACACCCATGGCGAATCGGAAAATCGCTGGGAAAGATCCCAGAGTGTGTCTCCCTTTTGAATGGTATAGTAAAATCCTGCCTCGTGTTTAAGGTCCTGCTCAGCTTCTTCGGCAAAAAGAGAGAAAGGAAGTAAAACCATTACGGTAAGAGCAATCAATCCGGTGAGCCATTTCAACGCTCCGGGTTGTTTGCCGGGAGTTTCCAAGTGAACGCAACCCAAGTTGCGTATTTTCTTGTCATTCATCAGATGCTCCGATTCTTTTTTTGTTACTGTTAAAAGATGTTATTTTTCACGTAGTTAGTAACATGGATATGGGTGATTTGTCAAGCTTTCAATTTTTTTAAGCGGTTGTCAAAATAACGTTGTGTTTCAGCCGCCGGATAATTTAGTTTAGGCGGGCAAAAACTCGCAAATAAAAGCGCGTAAAAGCGAACATGGCGATAGCTTTAAATGTAGTGCAGCAATATAATTTTATTCTCCCAATAGAGGCTACTTTGACGATGTTCTCTTTAACGCGCTCTAATTTTCTCAGACAGCTTCCCGACCTAAAGTGAGTCTCCTCCCGCATAGTGGGAGGCATCAGGAAGCCCCCACGATGGGGGCATCGCCGTTGGCTTTTGAAACCGTCGTTCGTTGGCAGATTCCGAATATCCAATTTCCAACAAGGAATGCCGAATAATGAGGGGTCTCCGCTCTACCTTGGGTATACGACAGCACCGTATTCTTCGGCCAATTCAACTCGAGGGGATACCGACGGTTTTCCTTCGATATTCGACATTGGATATTCAATATTCAACACACCGGTTGGGTGATGCCGCTCTGACCGGGGCACCCCGGATCGGTCGAACCTCTCCGGGTCCTCCGCCAGAGGCGGAGGGTTTAAGGCAAAACTAAACCGTTTGGTTCTTCTCCAGATTAGTTGTAAAAAATTCCTGCCACCAAGGCATACAAGCCTGTCTGAGGTTTACACGACCCTGGAGGGCAGACAAGGATTCGAGGATTCAAGGGGCCAAGTGGTTTTTTCTAACGATTTTATCAACGCCTTGAGCATCCTTTTTATAAAAACCGCTATAAGCGTAAATGAACAAAAAAAGCCTTCATGCTTTTTTTCAGCATGAAGGCTTTTATATAACCGTCAACGGACAACGGTGCGCGAAATTACATCATTCCACCCATACCGCCCATACCGCCCATACCGCCCATACCGCCGCCGCCCATACCGCCGCCGGGCATCATGTCCGGTTTGTCTTCGGGTTTTTCAGCGATCATGGCTTCGGTGGTCAGCATCAATCCCGCAACGCTGGCCGCGTTCTGCAGCGCGAAACGGACAACCTTTGTCGGGTCAATGACGCCGGCTTTAATCAGGTCTTCGTATTCACCGGACTCAGCGTTGAAACCAAAGGCGCCTTCGCCTTTTTTAACCTGATCAATCACCACCGATCCTTCTGAGCCGGCGTTGTTGGCGATCTGGCGCACCGGTTCTTCAATGGCCCGCATCACCACTTTGACGCCCAGTTTCTGATCGGCCTTGATCTTGATCTTGCCCAGCGCGTCCAGGCACCGCACGAGGGCTACACCGCCGCCAGGAACAATACCTTCTTCAACCGCGGCCCGTGTGGCGTTCAACGCGTCTTCAACGCGGGCTTTCTTTTCCTTCATCTCTGTCTCGGTGGCCGCGCCCACATTAATGACCGCAACGCCGCCGATCAGTTTTGCCAGTCGTTCCTGCAATTTTTCACTATCGTAATCCGACGTGGTTTCATCGATCTGCGCACGGATCTGTTTGACCCGGCCTTCCAGTGCGCTGCGTGAACCGGCCCCGTCTACGATGGTGGTGTTGTCCTTGTCGATGGTAATGCGTTTGGCCTGGCCCAGATCTGCAAGGGTGAGGTTTTCAAGTTTTATTCCCAGATCCTCGGAAACGACCTGGCCGCCGGTCAGAATGGCAACATCCTCGAGCATGGCCTTTCTTCTGTCGCCAAATCCCGGGGCTTTGACCGCAGCAACATTCAGAGTGCCCCTGAGCTTGTTTACGACCAGTGTTGCCAGTGCTTCGCCTTCAACGTCTTCCGCAATAATTACAAGGGGTTTTCCCATTTTGGCGACCTGTTCCAGGATCGGAAGAAGATCTTTCATGCCGCTGATCTTTTTTTCATTGATGAGAATATACGGATCTTCCAGGGACACGAGCATCTTTTCGGCATCGGTGACAAAGTACGGGGAAAGGTAGCCGCGGTCGAACTGCATGCCTTCCACGACCTCGAGTGTGGTCTCCATGCTTTTGGCCTCTTCAACGGTAATAACACCTTCTTTGCCGACCTTGTTCATGGCTTCTGCAATGATGTTACCGATGGTTTCGTCACTGTTTGAAGAGATGGTTCCAACCTGAGCGATTTCACGCTGATCTTTGGTCGGTTTGCTCATAATATGAAGCTCTTTGACCGCCACTTCAACGGCTTTGTCAATACCGCGTTTGATGGCCATGGGGTTGTTGCCGGCCGCAACAAGCTTCTGCCCTTCTTCGTAAATGGACCGTGCCAGCAGTGTCGCCGTGGTGGTTCCGTCACCGGCGACATCACTGGTTTTACTGGCCACCTCTTTGACCATCTGGGCGCCCATATTTTCGAACTTGTCTGCGAGTTCAATCTCTTTGGCCACGGTGACGCCGTCTTTGGTAACCGTTGGAGAACCCCAGGATTTTTCGAGAACAACGTTTCGTCCTTTGGGGCCGAGGGTTACTGCTACTGCATCAGAAAGGGCTTTGACCCCTCTTAGCATCGCCTCACGGGCTTTTATGTCATATTTTATCTCTTTAGCCATCTTGCACTATCCTCCATATTTATATGTTTATTTTTCGATTACACAAAGCACGTCGTCTTCACGCATAATCAGATATTCTTCACCTTCGACTTTAACCTCTTGACCGCCATATTTCCCGAACAAAACCCTATCCTTCTTTTTCATGTCAATAGGGATCCGCTTGCCGTCAGGACCGATCAGGCCCGGTCCAAGCGCTACGACGACGCCTTCGGCCGGTTTTTCCTTGGCGGTGTCCGGGATGATGATTCCCCCTTTGGTCTTTTCTTCTTCCTTAACACGTTTCACTAAAATCCGATCATTCAATGGTCTGAGTTTCATGGTTTAACTTCTCCTTTTCTTTAGACATGTTATTGCTTTGATTTAAAACCGATACAGCGCTCAATTGATTGTTTTTACAATAATCACCGATTTCCATTTGTAAAGGGTATCAAGGTGAATTTTTTTTGGTTTTCCAATGCTGTTTTTGTATCTCCGGATACGCAAAATCCGCAATAGATTCAAGGTGGTTCACCCTGGCCGGTGTTGCCTGAACCAGCCAGGCCGGACACCCTGTTCCGGCAGGGGGCGGGTGTTAAAATCCCTGGGTTGGCTTTCGGGGTTGTTATGAAGTCGTATCTGCGGTTTTTGGAGATTTAGTTGTGTCGGTTGTAGATTTCTCAGGCTTGTCAGCATCCGTGGATGACGCGGCGTCTTTCTTTTTTCTCGGAGTAGAAGTGTGTTGAGACCTGTTCGCATAGTCCGTCACGTACCATCCCGTCCCTTTGAGATGGAAACTGCTTTGAGAAATAAGCTTGTGGAGCTTTCCTGAACAGTGTTCGCATTTGGTGATCGGTTTATCAGAAAATTTCTGTAACACTTCCTTGATACGATGGCATTTTGTACACTCATATTCATAGATGGGCATCTTTGAATAACTCCTTGTTCCAAACAATGTCTTTGTATTTTGCCCGCCGGGGCAAGCTTTTTCCCGAATATACAACCTGTATAAATATATGCAATTTTATGGTGTTGTCAAGGTGTTTAAGCTATATTTTTTTTGATCTGAAACCCGGATCTTCCGGGTGGGAAGCTCTATTTTGACAACCGTATAGTGAGCCTTCCTCACGCAATACAGGAGACATCAGCAAGCCCATACAATGGGGGCATCGCCCCCGATCTTGAAAACCGTCGCTATTTTGAAGTGATTGAATATCCAATATCCAACAAGGAATGTCCAATGATGAGGTGCTCATTTATCTACTTTTTAACATACGACGTTGATTTCAAGCAGAATTCAACCCGAAAATAATACGCTGTATTCCTTCTACATTCGAAATTGGTTATTGAATATTCGATATTGAAAACACCGAACGGGAGGTTTTGAAACTGCTTCTAAGAATTTCGAAGATCATCAACCGGCGTGCGCCATTTATCATAGAAATCGAGAACATCGGGTAGTCCGGGGATCTGAACGGTGCTGAGGATTTCACGGGTAATTTCATGCACACGTTTTTCTTCGGCCATCATTTCCTGAGGAGAGGCGTCAAAGCTCTGGATGAATTTGCTGAACCGGACAATATGAATCAGTTCATGAATGACGATGTAAAGGGAAAAGGGGGACAGATTGAGGTTGGATGACTGCTCCATCGCCGAAAGGATGAAATGGTCCTGGAGGCATATTTTGTAAAAATCGTATGCTGAAGACCCGAGGGAGCTCTCTTTTCGCTGTCCCTCATAACGGATGACCTGCGCAAAAGGGCCTTGAACGATTTCGTCGGGAGAGAGATCGGCCAGCGTTTTGACATCGTATCTTCGACGGAGCCACTGGCTTGCGGACATCTTGTAGAAGTTGCTCACGAGTTCTTCAGCCAGGGCAACCGTATTGTTTACGATTTCAAGCTGTTCTGCTTCAAATTGTTGAAGATTCTCCATAGACGATTGACCGCTCGAATTCATCTTATAAACAACCTAACATAACCGAATATCAGGATCAACATATTCATTGGCGTAACTTCCGGACCCTATTGACGGGCAACGCCAACTTGCGCCTTCCGTTTGGGAACAGGTAAAGTGGTTTTGAATATCCAATATCCAACACGGAACCGCAGAATTTGGAACAGGGATCAGGGGTCAGGAAGTCAGAGGACAGAAGGCAGATTAAGAGAACTTGAATATCCAGTATCGCATAAGAAACCGAAGCGTTAGGAAGTTTCCTTGGGAATTGGATATTCCTTGTCGGATATTTTGCGGTTCAGAAGCTAACCCTCCTCAACCGGTTTTCGCAACAATTGACCGGATTGAAAAAAGGTATAGACAAACAATTTGAATTAATGTTATTTAAAGTGGTTTACTTGAAAAATTCATTCTACAGGGTTGTTTCGAAACAAAATGAAGGGAGGTGATCTGTTGGGCAGCGTTGTTAAAAAACGAAGAAAAAAAATGCGGAAACATAAACACAGAAAGCTTTTGGCGCGAACACGCCATCAGAGAAGGAAGGGTAAATAATGATACCTCCAGCATTTTCTGTACAATAAAAAAGCACCGCGCTACATTTAAAACGCCGGTGCTTTTCTTTTTTCATCGGTTTTGTTTTTACGATATCCGGTTATCCCGGTCTATTTGGAATAACTCTTCAGATATTTCAAAAAATCGGAGTCTGTCGAGAGGACCAGAGAGCTGTTTTTGTCCAAAGACTGGCTGTAAATTTGCAGGGTCTGACTAAATGAATAAAAATCAGGATCCACACCATAGGCGTCGGCGTATAACTTGGTTGACTTCGCATCAGCCTTACCCTTTATTACCTGGGCCGTTCGGTACGCTTCGGAAGTGATCTGCTTCAAATCCCGCTCTTTTTCGCCCAGAATTTTCCTGGCTTCACCTTTTCCCTCGGAGCGAAATTTTTCCGCAATTTGATTTCTTTCCGCGATCATTCTGTTGTACACTGACCGCCTCACCTCTTCCACATAATTAATTCGCTTGACCTTAACATCGACCAGCTCAATGCCGAACTTTGCCAGTTTGGGTTGCGCCTGTTTCGTTATCCCCTTTGTGATTTTAGCCCTGCCGGTGGTAATCGAATAGACGGCTTCATGTTCTGCCTCTGATTTAACATCCACACCGGATTCTGAAAGATCCATTTCCCGGTTGGTCGTCCGGACGGCTTCGATCAGCCGGTGAGAGGTGATGAAATTTCTTGTCGCTGGATCGATGATATCGTCCAGGCGATTCAAAGCGCTGGTTGTATTGTTTACTGTTTGGAAAAATTTGATCGGATCGGTGATTTTCCATCGGGCAAACATATCCACCCAGATATAGGTTTTTTCCAATGTGGGGACCTGTCCCGGATCACCATCCCACTCCAAAAGGGTTTTGAGGAAACGATTCGGTGTATCGAAGAAAGGAATTCTGAAATAGAGTCCCGGATCTGTAATCGGTACTCCCACCACTTTTCCGAGCCGGGTAACCACCACCTGCTCTGTTTCATCCACAATATAAGCGGATGAGATCACAAGACCGATTGCAATAATAATTGCGACGAGTATCGCGCCTTTTGTTTTCATTATTTTTCACCCAGTTGTTTTCCAAGGTTGAGCAAAGGGAGAAGGTTGTTCTGGTCGGCATCAATGATGTATTTTTCTCCCAGTTTTGGAAAAAGATCTTTAAGTGTTTCAAGGTAGAGCCGCCGTCTCGTAACATCTTTTGCCTTGGCATACTCATTATAAAGTGCCACAAACCTCGCGGCATCCCCCTCGGCCCGGTTGACCCGGTCCAGGGCATATCCTTCGGCGGCCTTGATGGTTCTTTCCGCTTCTCCTCTGGCGCGAGGGATGGCTTTGTTGTAGTCTTCTTTGGCCTGATAGATCAGGGTCTCCTTTTCCTGAACAGCCTGGTTAACTGCATTGAACGACGGCTGCACAGGGCCGGGAACATTGGTCTTTTTCATCTCAATGGTCACGATATCAATACCTGCCAGTGCCTCATCCATCTCTTTTTGCAGATCGCTTTTGGCTTCAATCGCTATTTCATTCCGTTTGTTGATGACTTCATTGACGCTTCTGTCACCCACCACGAGTCGCATGGAGGCCTCGGCCATGTCGATGAGCAGTCTTCGCACATCGTGAACCTTGAACAGGTATCGGTAAGGATCCTTTATCCGGTACTGGACAATCCACGGCACCACGGCGACATTCAAGTCTCCGGTCAGCATCAAGGAGACGTTGATATTTTCACTGCCCGAAGCAAACCGCTCTTTTCCCCCTTCCCTTACGGAACGGAAGCCGAACTCTTCTTTAAAAACCCGTCTCACTTTGACCTTGGTCACCTTTTCGATGCCCGACGGCAATTTGAAACTAAGGCCGGGTTGAGTGGTACGGACATATTTGCCAAATCGCTGGACAACGCCAACCTCATCAACACCGATCGTAAAAAACGTCGAAGACCCGAAAAACAGGGCAAGGAGGATGAGGATCAAAAGCGGTCCTCCCGGCAATTTCATATTTTTGACCTTTTTGATAACCTCGTCCATCTGGGGCGGCACTTTGCTGCCGCCGTCGCCCGGACCCTG
>JBHPCZ010000064.1:0-19284 GCA_042573625.1 Thermodesulfobacteriota bacterium | reverse complement strand
TTTCCGATCTATGGGAGTCGTTTATTCCTTGACAACCGAAGGCCATATAGATGTTCGGCGGCTGAAACAGAACGTTATTTTGACAACCGCTCTAACCGCCAGATCAAAATTGCTGACCAGTGAAATTCAAAAACGGAATCCATTGGATGACGCTGACATTTCTATGATCAGACAGCGGTCTTTTAAACTGCACGAAGATATTTTTTTAAAATCCGCCGGGTCGCCGGAGGCGGTGATCCTCAGCACAAAAATTAAGTATATCACAGTGCGGTTTATGTTTTTACATATAATTTTAGGACCATTGCTTTAAATGCAAGTCGCTGGGATCAAAATCTTTAAAAATAAAAATATGAATTCCATTCATTCATTTAAAAATTAGAGATAATAGCAGAATATCAGATATATCAGGAGAAAACATTATTGTAGAGATCCTGTCCATAAGGATGGATATGCTTAAAATGCTTAAAAAAATCCGATATTCAAAAAAGGTCGTATTTAGAAGTGTTTGCCATTTTATATACAAATAAACCATATAATACCAATAGCATAGAAATTGTTAATAACTCTCTTTCGAATAAACTAAAACCTGGGTTTATCAGGTTTGACACCATGCCGCCGATGCCATAGAAAAGCGACATCTTTACTAGAGCCTTTCACTTAAACCTGAGATATTTCTCCCAAACCGATTGAAATCGTTAATATTTGCCAACATTTTTCAGCGAAAACAGGAAAAACCGTCACACTTTTTTTTATGGAAAGCATATAGAATCTGATGAAAACGATCTGGAACAAGGTAAAAGCTGAGATCAAAAGACAGATTCCCGTCCACAGTTACAGGATGTGGATAGAGCCCCTTGAGTTTATTAAAAGTCAAGAGGGTGTCGTCACACTTTCCTGCCCCAATTTTTTTTCCAAGAAGCGGGTTCAAGACAACTATGGCACTCTCATCGAATCTGAAGTAAATAAAATTTCAAAAAAAACTGTCCAGTTTTCAATTGAGATTTCCGGGGGAAATAACGTTTCAAAATCGAGAAGAGAAAGTAATCGCCAGCTGCCACTTCCAAATTTCCAGACATATCCGGACCGGGGATGCCTGTTGCGAAGGGATTTTACCTTTGACCAGTTTGTGGTGGGCGGCAACAATGATTTTGCCTATTCTGCCGCTCTCGCCCTTGCTTCAAGAAAGAATGCTCAGCAAAATTCGTTATTTCTATTATCAAAGACCGGTTTGGGGAAAAGCCATCTTTCACAGGCCATCGGTCACCACATCTTGGCCGAGAACCCTTCAGACCGTGTTTTTTATATAACCGTTGAAGAATTTAGCAATGAAATGATTCAAGGTTTCCGAAACAATGCCATCGACAAGTTCAAGAAGAAATATAGAGAAAATTGTGATGTATTGCTTCTTGAGGATGTTCATTACCTGACGGGAAAAGAGCGAACCCAGATAGAGCTGGCATACACCCTCGACACATTGTATGAAGCCGGCAAAAAAATCATTTTTTCCAGTTGTTACCTTCCGGCGGATATCCCGAAACTCAATGATAAGTTACGGTCGCGTCTCTCCTACGGTATTATTTCAAATATCGATCCGCCGAACTTCCGGACAAGAGTCAGAATATTGCAGAAAAAAGTCCAGCTCAACGGGTATAAAGTGCCGGAAGAGGTGAGCCATTACTTGGCCGGTGAACTCACGGAGGATGTAAGGCAACTTGAAAGCGGACTTATCGGAGTTACTGCCAAATCATCGCTGCTGGGCGCCCCCATCGATCTTAACCTCGCTGAGAGCGTCGTCAAGAATATCGTTCGTCACCGAAAAAATATTACCATCGACGCCATTAAGAAACTGGTGTGCAAGCATTATCGTATTTCCGTCAAAGAGATTGTTTCAAATTCACGCAAACAATCTATTGTTCGACCCAGGCAGATTGCGATGTACCTGTCACGCAGATACACGGATTCGCCCCTCCAGGTCATCGGAAAAAGCTTCAACAGATATCACGCCACAGCGCTACATTCCATTGGGGTCATTGAGCGGGAACTCAAAGGGAAGGGATCGGTTCAGGAACAGGTGAAGTTTCTTTGCCGGAAATTAGAAACCGGCGAATTTTAAGTGGCCTTCCTTTTTTTTGCTTATCCGTTAGCCATCCAAACATTTAAGGTTCTCCTCCAATTTAGTTGGAGAAGAGGGTTCGAGGGTTCAAGCGTTTGTTCTCCATCGATTTTATCAGCCCTTTGAGCATCCTTTCAACTTCCTCTGTATCATCCTTGAGAGCTTTTTAATTTTCTTTATTTACATAATTCAAATCACCTGAAAGCAGGCGCCGGGTCTCTAATTCCCAAATAGAACCATAGGCAATATATAATGACCTCAAATCGTCTGCAGTTGTCTTCCCTGTCATACTTTTAACTCATTATAGTTTTTTAGCATTTCACTCGAATCCTTGGACCCTTGACCCCTTGAATCCTTGCAAAATCATCAACTCTTTTGGAGATGATTCACATTTAAATACAACGCTCACTGTATTTTTAAAAAAAACCTGTCGGCGGATATCAGATCCTCCAAGAGCTCCATGCGGGCATCTTGATCCTGTTCGATGGCACAGCGCAGACTAAGCGCACAATGTTTTTTGCAGACGGGGTCCTCTCTGTCAAAATTTCCGAAACATCCTAAATGATCGTCAAAAGAGATTTTATTAAACAACTCATTTTTCATCTCGTATCCTTTAACTCCATTAATGAAACCATTTCATTATGAATGTTGCCGTTGGTGGCAAGAATCTCTTTTTTATCAATTGTAAAAGAGCGGTTTGAAAAATCTGTCACCACTGCACCGGCTTCTTCTGCAATCAGCGCGCCGGCGGCGGTATCCCAGGGCTGCAGATTTTGTTCCCAAAATCCATCAAAACGTCCGCACGCGACGAAACAGAGATCTATCGCCGCAGAGCCGAGTCTCCGGATTCCCTGTGAGGCTTTTAGACAATTTGAAAAACGCTCCATTACAGGGCCGTGAATGGTATTATGATCATAAGAAAAACCGGTTACAAGCAAACTGTCTGAAATAGTTTCAGATGCAGAAACCTTTACGGGGCGACTGTTCAGTTCGGTCCCTTGTCCTTTGATCGCGGTAAAAAGCTCTCCAGTTGACGGAATCAAAACAACCCCTAAAGCGATATCTTCCTTTAAAGAAAGTGCTATGGAAATCGAAAACAGATTCAGCTGGTGTGCAAAATTGGTGGTTCCATCCAGCGGATCGATAATCCACGTAAAATCCGACTCCCCCTTATTAAAGCCGCTTTCCTCAGCCAAGATGGCATGATCGGGGAAGACTTTTGATATCGTTTCGATAATAACTTTTTCTGAACCGGTATCCGCTTCTGTGACAAGATCAATGGCGCTCTTTTTATTAATTTTAAATAATTTGCCGTAAAAGGAACGAAGGACGTTTCCACCTTTGTAAGCAGCGGCGATCCCGACTCTTTTTTCGAGTTCCAGATCCATAAGGGATAAACCTTTATATGGTTTTATCCTCGGATGTCAACCGAATAATGACCACTTCACAAACTAAACCGAATGATGAACCTTTGCCGAGCTTCGGGGTTGTATCAAGGCTTCCATTTTGTCGATAAGGGGTGTCAGGGTTGACTCGGTATGTGCTGAAATGCCTGTCCCTTCAAAGGTTCTACTCAACCGTTCAATGTCTTCCGGGTTAACGAGATCCTGTTTGTTGAGAACACGGATGGATGGAATTGTGTTCAGCTTGAGGTCGGCAAGGATCCTTTCCACCGATTCGATCTGGTCTTCAAAACGAGGGTTACTAATGTCGATCACATGAAGAAGCAGGTCGGCACTCTCAAGTTCTTCAAGCGTCGCGCGAAAGGCGACCAGAAGATCTTTGGGAATATCTTTAATAAACCCCACGGTGTCCGTTATGATCACCTCAACATCTTTTGGGAATTTAAGACGACGGCTCGACGGATCTAAGGTGGCAAAAAGACGGCTCTCAGCCCGAACACTGCTTTTGGTAAGGGTGTTAATCAGGGTCGATTTCCCGGCATTGGTATATCCGATGATGGAAATCACCGGCAGTCTCTTTTTATGACGCAGTGCCCTTTGCTGTTTTCGCTGTTTCATGACTTGGGACAGGGCCTTTTCCAGCTGAACGATCCGGTCTCGAACCCTCCGGCGGTTTATTTCCAGCTTGGTTTCACCCGGCCCGCGTCCCCCGATGCCGCCGGTCAGGCGTGACATGGCCGTATTTTTTAAAATAAGACGCGGCAGCAGATATTTAAGCTGGGCGAGCTCAACCTGAAGCTTGCCTTCTTTGGTTTGAGCGCGTTGGGCAAAGATGTCAAGGATCAACTGGGTCCTGTCAATGACCTTCAGGTCGACCCGATTCGTAATGGAGTGTATTTGGGATGAGTTTAATTCCTGGTCAAAGATAATTAGGGTCGCTGCCTTTTGGAGCGCCAGGATGGTGAGATCCCGTAGTTTCCCGCGGCCCATAAGGAACCGGGTATCAGCCTTTTTGCGCTGTTGAAGTATCGTTCCAATGACGTGTATACCACATGATGCGGAAAGCTCTTCCAGTTCGGCCAAAGAACTCATGGCTTGACGCCTGGAGGCTGTTGATACGCTTACAAGAAATGCCCGCTCCTTACCGGGGTCCGCATCGTAGGCTGATCTTACATGGGCAATTTCGTCTTCAAGCGCCTGGATCAGTTCCAGACATCCGATATCCAGCTGATTGGGATTCAGGGGCGGAAGTATCTGGTACGGATTTCCACCCGAACTCGCGGGCAGGATGTGGCTTGTATGTATCTGATGCGGCCGGCCATTTTCGTCCATTGTAATTGCAGCCATGATATCGAGCCTTAGCAGAGAGAGGTCGGTGAGGTCGTCTTGAGTCAGGGGTTCATCCTTCAGATGGGTATGTATACACCGAAGCCCCAGGAGGCGACCCGGGGCGGCGCGATATTCCGTAGTATCCGGGATAACAATCCCTTGATAATCGCCAATAATTACATGGGTAATCTTTCCTTTGCGATTGACGAGAAGGCCGATCTGGCGGCGTATTTCTCTGGAAAGTTTGCTGATGTCACGGACAAGTTCAAATGATATGAGGAATTGAGTCGGGAATCGACGGCGATATAGATTTTCAAGCCTGCGGATCTGATTGGCCTTGAGTCCGGCGGTATGTCCGAAGAGCCTTTTCATACGGGGTTAAACATCGTGGTAATCCAACTTTAGAAACATTGAGACCTTTGAAAAATATTCAATTTTGCCTGCCCAGTTAAATCCGTATTTAACATTTAACCGGGGTTCAAGTTCAAGGAAGGCGGAAATTTTAACCACCCCAGTACGATCTGCCGGACCTACGGGGCAGGCACAGAAATTGGGCAACAGGGGGTGTTTTTCAAAGGTTTCACATTGATTCTTACCTATTGTCCAAATCATCTCCCGACGCTATATTTTCAAAGCGTGTGTAAGCCGATAAGAATGTCAAATCCACCCTGCCTGTGGGCCCGTTTCTCTGTTTGGAAAGGAGGATCTCTGCCTTACCTTTATTCGGGTTGTTTTCATCCTTGTTGTACATCTCGTCTCTATATATGAATGCAACCACGTCGGCATCCTGTTCAAGGGCTCCCGATTCCCTCAAGTCCGAAAGCTGAGGGCGTTTGTCACTTCGCTCCTCCAGCTTTCTGTTCAGCTGAGAAAGTGCGACAACCGGAACATCGAGTTCTTTGGCAAGGGCTTTCATAGATCTGGATATATCCGAAATCTCTAAGTCTCTCCGTTCCGCAGCGGCGTGCCCCCTCATGAGTTGAAGGTAATCGATAATAATCAGACCCAGGCCTTTATCCCTCTTCAGCCGGCGCGCCTTTGCCCTGATTGACAAGGCGGAAATATCGGGTGAATCATCGATGTAAATGGGTGCACTAAAAAAGGTGCTGGCAGCATCTGTGATCCGCATCCAGATTTCTTGGCTCATGAATCCTCTTCTTACCGTAAAAAAATCGACTCTTGCTTCGGCGCAGAGCATTCGCATGGACAGCTGCTCCTTAGACATTTCAAGAGAGAAAATTGCCGTGGGAATATTGGCATCCACGGCCGCGTTCCTGGCTATATTTAAGGATAAAGCTGTTTTTCCCATACTGGGGCGAGCGGCAATGATGATCAGATCAGACTTCTGGAACCCGGATGTGAGATTGTCCAGTTTGGTAAAGCCGGTGGGGACACCGGTCACCAGGGTTTTGTTTTTTTCATGCTCTTCAATGGTTTTGATGTTGCTGTCAATTACTTTGCTGATGGGATGGAAAGCTTGTTTGTTTTTGTGTTCAGATACCTCGAATATGGAACTTTCAGCAAAGTCGATGACATTGTCGACATCCCCCTGATCTTCCAGGCACCTCTTGGTGATGGCATTTGACTTTTCAATAAGACGTCTCAAGGATGCCTTGTCGTGGACGATTTTAGCGTAATGCTGCGCATTGATCGCAAGCGGTACGGTGTCCACAAGCCTCGGCAGGTATGTTGCACCGCCGATTTCTTCCAGCTGATTTTTTTCACGGAGAATATTGGTAAGGGTAACCAGGTCTGTCGGCTCATTTCGTGTAAAGAGTTCGGTAATCGAAAGAAAGATTTTCTGATGGGCGGATTTATAGAAATCTTCCGGTGAAAGAATCTCAAGCACATCGAGCAATATACTGTTATCGATTAAAATTGCGCTGAGTATAGATTCCTCGGCCTCAAGATTATGGGGCGGAAGATGATATAAAGAAGGATCTTTCATTTTATTCCGGTAAGATTTCAATGGTAATTTCAGGTTCAACGTCCTTGTAGACCCGAATGGGGACTTTGTAGGTACCTATATTTTTAATCGGTTCCTTGAGTAAAATCATTCTCTTTCCGACCTGAATTTCTTGTTTGGCAAGGGCGTCGATAATATCACGCGCTGAAACTGAACCGTAAAGCCGGTCCTCTTCACTCACTTTTGCGGTGATTGAACAGACGACATCTTTAAGTTTTTGTGCCATTTCCTCAGCAAGCCCCTTCTCTTGGGCGATCTGAAGGTCAAATTTGGCCTTTTGCTGTTCCAGCACTTTTCGGTTGGCGGGTGTGGCCGAGACGGCCTTGTTTTGGGGTAAAAGATAGTTTCGGGCATACCCGTCCGCTACGGTTACCTCGCTGCCGATGATACCGAGAGACTCTATGGTTTCTGTTAAGATGACTTTCATGACAACCTCCAGTTGAGAATGATAAATGAAAATTGAAGAATGATCAATTGTATATTTTTCGCCTTTTTAAATTTCATCCTTGTCTGCTTCTAATTTCCTTAAATTAAGCCACATGTCAAAAAAACCGAGACCGACAATCAAAAAGAGTAACACCTGCTGCAGGGCAATCAGGCTGTATAAAAAAAACCTGAGTAACCGGGGGAACCGTTTTTTTTCAAAATAGAACGATACAATAGCGATGCCCTGGAAAAAATAGATGGTCAAAAAAACTAGGATGCCGTTCAAGCCGATCATTTTAAGGGCGTTCACCGGCAAAATCAGCAACAGGCCGCATCCGATGACACCCCACACCAGTGGTTCAGGTGCCTTCCACAAGTTGAGTTGACCAAATTTAGGGTAAAAGAGCGCCTTGGCTCTAAAAATCGGTTTTGCAAGCAACAGGCTTGCCCAGGTCACAAACACGGTTGAGACGATGAACAGAGCGGGGATGATCCGTACCAGAACATATTGAATATGATCCAGTGAATTTGAAATCATGTGAATGTTTTCTTCCGGCATCCCCATGTTTTTATATAAGCTTATGGTGAGCTCAAGATTTTTTGCTACATATTCCGATACTAAGGTGTATATCCCTGTGCTGAAAAAATGACTGTAGAAGATCAAGCCCAAAAGGCCGGACATAAAGACGGTGCCGCATGTATAGAGCACCGTCTTTTCAATCGACAGATTCAGTTCTATAAACTCGCTCAGCATAAAGCCGATGAACAGAAGTTCAACAAATATCAACATGTCAATGGTTATCCTGCCGAACATGATAACCATAGCAATGACTGTAAAAACAGGAATGATTACGCCGGTTGTTCTGCCGAGCTTTGAGCGGTAAAAAAGAATCGGTAAGGGAATGAAGAGGGCACAGAAAAACCCTAAGATCGGAATATACATCGATACTGCAACAATAAAGGTGGTGATTGCAACACCGCTGACAATATCCTTGGTCATATCCCTTTGGACGGTTTGAGGCACGACCATCATCTCCCTTGAGGCAGCCTGCAATTCTTAAATTAGCTATACTCCATGGTGCCCACGAAAGGCAGAATCGCAATGGTTCGGGCACGCTTGACAGCCTGATTGAGGGAACGCTGATGTTTTGCACATGTTCCGGATATACGCCTGGGTATGATCTTGCCGCGTTCTGTTATAAAATATTTAAGAGATTTTACATCTTTGTAATTTATTTCAAGACTGGTATCTGCACAGAAACGGCAAACTTTACGGCGATGATATACTCTTTTTTTTCTGGTTCTGGGCCCATCGGTTTTTCGTCTTTGAGGATAGGTATGTCTCGCCATTTTCTATTCCTTTTCGTCACTTTCGGTTGATGATGTATCGCTTTCTACTGCGTCAGATTCAGGAGATTCAAAAGCGTCAGGGTTAGCTGCGTCAGATTCAGGAGATTCAAGGGCGTCAGGGTTAGCTGCGCTAGATTCAGGAGATTCAAGGGCGTCAGGGCCAGCATCGGGTTCGTCATGTTGAACCGGTTCGATTTGATCCGGCGGCTCTTGCTCACTCTCCGCTGAGGCCATTTCCTCTTTTACTTTTTCAGTGTCGACATCCTTGTCCAGCACAATCGTCATGTACTTTAATATCCGGTCGTCAATCCGGAAAAGCCGTTCCATTTCATCCACAACAGCTCCGGTTCCGCAGTAATCTAAACGAACATAATAACCTCGAGGTTTTTTCTTGATTTCATAGGCGAGCTTTCTGGAACCCCATTCGTCCTGTTCGACCAGAAATCCACCTTGTTTAGGGATGAGGTCGTTTAATCTGTCAAAAACAGGGTTGCGCTCTTCAGCAGAAAGATCAGGATCGATAATGAAGATGGTTTCGTATCTTCGCATTTAACCTCCTTATGGATAATAAAGCCCTGGTTTGTCCAGAGCAAGGATTAGAAGATGTGGGAAATTTTTATTTTATATATTAAAATCGCACTTATTAACACCATAAAAAGCGCTGTGTCAACAAATAAAAATCTTTTTGAGATTTTTTGCAGATTTTAGGCCTCAATTAAAAAGGGCCGGTTTTCACAAGAAAACCAGCCCTGTTTTTTTGGTGGGCCGTGAAGGAATCGAACCTTCAACCTACTGATTAAGAGTCAGGTGCTCTGCCTAGTTGAGCTAACGGCCCGATGAAGGATGCAGTCAAACAACAGGATAAGGTTCGTATCAACTTTAATACGGGTTGTCAAATTTTTTTCGCATGCTTTCCGTCTTCGCCTGAAGGCTACGTCAGATAAGCGATATAAAACAAAAATCCTCATTTCCGGTTAGACACTAGGTAGCTGGCAATCGTTTTTTGATCCGGTTCTTTGCCGGTTTTGACAAACTGAGCTTTGCGGGATATCCCATAAATAAGTAAAAAACATGATTAAAATTAGTTGTTTACTTGTTTATGGACGTGCCCTATGTCCCCAAGCGCAATGTTGGGCATGGCTTAACAATCAGCTTTTCCTTATTGAGAACTATTTAAAAAACCTCGTTCTAAAGCTATTTGCCTTGCCAGGTAGATTTTTGCCAGGCTCTGATAAGGAACATCTTTTTTGTTTGCGAGTATTTTGAGTTCCGCTAACATATCCTCAGGCAAGCGAATAGAGATTGATTTGAGGGACGGTTTCAGTTTTGGAAATGAAGCTCTCTTTACCTTTTTGGCGTCAAAATAATCAAGGGGAGAATGCGTAGCCCAAAACTCTCGCTCTTCATCTTCGTTTTTGAACTTCGGAATTCGTTTATCCGCTTTTTTCATAAAACTTCTTTTCCTTCCAGTTCATATCTCTTGCAGATATAACCCTGAGTAATTTTTCTCGTTTTGTAAAAATGATAGTAAGGAGCCTGCCTGCATCGGTCTGGCCGAATGCTGCCCATCTTTTTTCCGAAAGTGAATGTTTTGGATCATCTAAAATAATCAACGGCGCATTAAAGAAAATTTGTTCACATTCCCAGTTCTGGACCTGGTGTTTGAGCAGATTCTTATCTATGTTACCTTCATCCCATTGAAATCCCGCAAATTGCTCAAATTCATTTATCATCATGCACCATTGTATATTATTGTCATATACATTTCAAGTTTAATTTTGATGCCGGATGAACTGGCAAAACAATTAATGATTTCCAACTCATTGATTATATAGTTATTTGCTTGATTATGGACTTGCATAATGTTCCTCTTCAACGACACCGCCTAATCGCTCATAGCAGGCAGGCTTCAGATAGAGACTCCGAACTGTTTTCCGACAGCTGGAGCTGATCTTTTACTTTGAACCTTTAACCTTTCACTTTTCACCGTTTACTTTTCACTCAGAAAGCTTGAATTTGCCCGCTGATCGACTCTCAGCTTCTCCACGGGGGCCGCACCCTTTTCTGTTTTCCCCTTTTTTTGTTTTGCTTTGCCCGATCTTTCGGTTCCTTCTTATCCTTTAGATCCAGAATGAAACTGCCTGCGGGTGTGTAAGTGGCGCTTTCTTTTCGAACCACCGGCTTTTGGGCCTCTTTTTGATATTTCGGGAGCGGCGGGCCGGTAAAACAGCCCGGATGAATCGAATCGGCGAAATAGAGTGTATCCCCCGCCTGATAGAAAACGATCCCTTTCTGAATGGACTTATGAGTGTGTACGGTCAAAAGCACCGGCTCCGGGTCCGATCGCTTTCCCATTCTTTCAGCCTGCCCACGACTCGACGAGAGGATGACACGGCGGTATCCTGTTGGGAATATTCCTTTATCCAGAACAAAGGGATACGCCTTTCTGCGGACGCAGACATAAAGGAGCTTGGGTGGATTATTTGCCAAGGTGTGCGGCGGAAGCTTGCCACGATCTTTGGCCCGGATAAGATTGTCCTTAATTTCAAAGGGCGGGTCCGGCAGGGTGAAGAGGATTTCATCGATATAAGATCTTCGAACATACTTCCAGCCGTCCTCTTCACAAACCGCTTTTAACACATCCTTGATTTTGACAAACCCGTCCGGATCTAAAACCAGGCCGAATTCGTCGGGTTTCCGGCCGAGCACATAAGAGAGAAATTTGGATAAAATTTGGGGAGATTTTCGATAGGCCATTCCACTCGAACCCTTGAACCCTTGGCTCCTTGATTCCTTTCAAAATCATCCAATCTTTCGGGGATGATTTTGAAACATTAAACCCTGCTTGACCGGATAAAGTGTATCTGGTACTTTTCAACCGGATTCTAAAAAAAATGTCAACAGGTTTCAAAATCAAGTTGAAAGGGGACCGAAATGGTGAACAGAGACACTTCCCATAGGCTTTTTAAACAGGCATTAAATGTAATACCCGGCGGCGTCAACAGCCCTGTACGCGCGTGCAAATCAGTGGGTACGGAGCCTTTATTTATCGACCGTGCCGAAGGATGCTCAATTTATGATGCGGACGGCAACCGCTTCATCGATTATGTCGGCTCATGGGGCCCCATGATCCTCGGCCACGGTCATGCTTCGGTGATTGAGGCAATTACCAAAGTACTGAAAAGGGGAACCAGCTTTGGAGCGCCCACTGACCTTGAAATCGAACTCGCGGAACTGATCATCAATGCTGTTCCATCCATGGAGATGGTGCGAATGGTCAATTCCGGCACCGAAGCGACCATGAGCGCCATAAGGCTCGCCCGGGGAGTGACCGGCAGGGATACCATCATCAAATTTGATGGGTGCTATCACGGGCATGCCGACGCCCTTCTGGTTGCGGCTGGATCAGGTGTGGCCACCTTGGGAATTCCCGGAAGCCCGGGTGTCCCGGAATCCTTTGTGGCGCATACGCTATCGCTTCCGTATAATGACATAGACGGTGTCAAAGCGGTCATGGCTGAGAGAGGTGAACAGATTGCTTGCATCATCATCGAACCGGTTGCGGGGAACATGGGGCTGGTAAAACCCGTGGCAGGATTCCTGGAAGTATTACGGGAGTTGACCGATAAGTACGGCAGTATGCTGATATTTGATGAAGTGATGACCGGTTTCAGGCTGGGATACGGCGGGGCTCAGTCGATGTACGGAATTTCTCCCGACATTACATGCTTGGGTAAAATTATCGGCGGCGGTCTGCCGGTGGGCGCCTACGGCGGGAGCCGGGAAACCATGTCGCATATCGCGCCGCAGGGGCCGGTGTATCAGGCAGGGACCCTGTCCGGCAACCCGGTGGCCATGGCCGCAGGCATTTCAACGCTTCTGGAGCTGAAAAAACCCGGTTTTTATGAGATTCTGGATGAGAAATCGGACCGTCTCGTCGCCGGTCTGAAAAAGGCTGTCCAAATTACGGGAATCGCCGCCTCGGTTGACAGGGTTGGTTCGATGCTAGGTCTTTTTTTTACGGACAGAGAGGTTCGGAATTATGATGATGCAAAGACCTGTGACCTTGACATGTTCTCAGCCTATTACAAGGGCATGCAGGATAAAGGGGTTTACCTTGCACCGTCCCAGTTTGAGGCCTTCTTTGTTTCAGCGGCGCATACCACAGAAGATATTGATGCAACAATAAAGGCTGCCGAAGCGGCATTGGGTCAATTGTGCAAATGAAAGGTGCTCATCCGGATATTTCATGTGATTATATATTAGAATCATCTCAAAAAAAGTTGATGATTTTGAAAGGGTTCAAGGGGTCGAGGATTCAAGGGTTCAAGTGAAATACTAAAAAATTATAAAGAATGAAAAGTATGGCAGAAAGACAACGGCGGACGACTTGAGGTCATTATATATTACATAGGGTTCTATTTGCGAATTGGAACTTCAGCTCCTGCTTTCAAGTGATTTAAATTATATAAATAAAGAAAATTTAAAAACTTACATGGATGATACAGAGGAAGCTGAAAGGATGCTCAAAACGTTGATAAAATCGTTGGGAACAAACGCTTGAACCCTTGACCCCTTGAATCCTCGAACCCTCTTCTCCAACTAAATTGGAGAAGAACCATATATTATAGATTTTTTGAAAAATTTTCATGAAATATTCGGGTTAAAGGTTGACGCCTGTGAAGATTGACCCAAAAAGAGCAGCGGTATCAGAAAATTTTTCTCAGGCTTTGCCGTTGTGGGGATCTCCCGAAGTTTGGCAAGAAGCCAATCAGACGATGAATCATCTCATCCATCTCTACGGCCCTGCATTGGAGCGGGCAAAGGGTTTCGCCCATGGCATTTTGGATCAACTGATGCCTATTTTCTCGCGCCTGGACGATTTATGCGCTGTAACATGTCCATGGTGCCCGGATCCCTGCTGCCTTGTGGCAAAAGTATGGGTCGATTTTAAGGACCTGCTCTTTTTGCATCTCACCGACCAAACGATTCCCCCGGTCCAACTGACCCAAAACCTTGATAAACGATGTTATTATATAGGCCCCAGGGGTTGCACCCTGCCTCGGGTAATGAGACCCTGGATATGTACAAGATATTTGTGCCCTTCTCAGTTGGCCGGCCTCCGCAAAAAGCCCGGTTCAGCACATGAATTCTTCGATCAGGCCTTCCAGGCTGTCAATGTCAGGCGGAATAAAATGGAAACGGAGTTTATCCGTATTGTTTCATGAATCAATGATATTTGTAGGCAAAGGATGTGTTGACACGCATTATTGCCCGAGTTAGTGTCCATCCATAAATGGCCCTTTTTTCGCCGCGCGGCGTTCTCCGCGGGCTTTCGGCTGCGGCGTACGCAATGTACGCCTTACCGTAAACCCTTGTGCGGCCTTGCGCGACATAAAAATTGCTCATTTCTGGATTGGACACTGAATTGGGTCCGCCACACTTCGTGGATGGACACGAGATAGGGTTTGTCCGGCGAATTCGACAAATAGATCGAGGTTTTTGAAAAATGTGAACACACCAGGAGGTAAGTATGGCATATGATCCTGAGAAGGATAAGACGTTAAAAAAGTGGAAGTGCGATGAAACCGGGCTCGTTGTTTCGATCAACCGATACGGGGAAGGTGAGGCAAAGCTTCAGATCGGCCCCAGGATACTGATGAAAAAAGATGGTACGGAAAGAAAACCCATGAAAGCAGGCCGCCTTTCAATAGAGGACCTGATGTGGTTCTATGATATTATTGATGCAGTCAAAGATGAGCTAACGCAACTTGCACAGCCGGAATAAACCCTGAAACTTGTGCAAGGTTCAGGTAAAAAGAAGCTCATCAACAAATGGTGTTTTGAAACCAGTTCTATTGGCGAGACGAGGTGACACAGCGGTTATGCCAGTAAACATTGACCCGTCTGTTATCAAGAGAGTTGAAGATTTAAGAAAGTCGCTTCACCGGCACAATTACCTTTATTATGCTCTGAACAATCCGGAAGTATCGGATGCCGAGTACGATCGGATGATGCAAGAACTGGTGGCGATCGAAGCGGCCTATCCCGACGTTGTAAGCCTGGACTCTCCGACCATGCGCGTCGGGGCACCGCCGCTTGACAAATTTGAAACAGTTACTCATTCCATTCCTATGTTGAGCCTGGATAACGCATTCGACGCGGAAGGCGTGGTCGAATTCGATCGTCGGTTAAAGCGATTTCTCAAAAGAGATGAAAGCATTCTATACACCGCTGAACCGAAACTGGACGGCGTTGCAGTGGAACTTGTCTATGAAAACGGTAAGCTGGTTATGGCTTCTACTCGCGGCGATGGGCTTAGCGGTGAGGTGATAACATCCAATGTGAGAACAATACGGTCGGTGCCTCTTCAGCTTCAAATTGAAAAAGAAACAATCATTCCATCGATTCTTGAAGTAAGGGGAGAAGTTTTTATCGGGCTTGAAGAATTTAAGGAATTTAATAATGAACGGCTGAGGCAAGAGCTGCCGCCATTTGCCAATCCCAGAAACGCGGCAGCAGGATCATTAAGGCAGCTCGATTCAAGCGTTACGTCAGAACGCCCCCTAGAGATATTTGTCTATGGTATCGGCATCGTGGCTGATCTTGTTTTTGAATCACACGGGGATACGCTTCAGACCTTGCTGCGACTGGGATTCAATGTCAACCCACTTGTCCGACCGAAAATAACAATCGAGGAGGCCATTGACTATTACAGGGAAATTGAGGAGAAACGACATCGGTTGCCCTATGATATCGACGGGATGGTCATCAAGGTCGACAGCTTTTCAGACCAGCGACGATTGGGATCGACCTCCCGGAGTCCACGGTGGGCCATCGCCTATAAGTTTAAAGCAATTCAAGAGACAACGCGTGTATCTGATATCTCCGTACAGGTTGGAAGAACCGGAGTGCTGACTCCTGTTGCACATCTTGATCCGGTAAATGTCGGCGGGGTGACGGTCCGTCGCGCAACGCTTCACAATCAGGACGAAATTGAACGAAAGGATATCAGGGTCGGTGATTCCGTGCTGATCCAGCGTGCCGGCGATGTGATCCCCGAGGTCGTCAAGGTGATAGCGTCGAAGCGGACAGGCAATGAAAAAAAGTTTGAAATGCCGCGGGAGTGCCCTGCTTGCAAATCTTTGGCCATTCGACATGAAGACGAGACGGCCTTAAGGTGTATTAATACAGCATGTCCGGCTCAGACAAAAGAGCGTATCAAGCATTTTGCTTCAAAGGGTGCTTTTGACATCGACGGCTTGGGGGAAAAACTGGTCGGACAACTGGTAGAAAAGGGGCTTCTCACCTCTTATGCGGATATTTTTTATCTGGACAGGGAGATGCTCCAAAAGCTGGACCGGATGGGGTCGAAATCAGCGAAAAATCTTATGGAGGCCATAATAAAAAGTAAAGAGATCGATTTGAGCCGTTTTATATATGCACTTGGCATCCGACATGTAGGAGAGCATATTGCAAAAATTCTGTCTGTTCATGTGAAGCGTATAGACAGTCTGTATTTGGCAACACCCGAGATGCTCACCGCTATTGAGGGTATTGGCACGAAAGTGGCTGAGAGCGTGGCGAAGTTCTTCGAGCAGGCTGAAAATCGGAGAACCATCGATCGTATTCTTGAAAGCGGCGTAAAGATATTTCAGACTGTTTCACCCCAGAAAGGAAAGCTGGAAGGAAAAGTTTTTGTTATCACAGGCACCCTTGAGAGCATGCCGAGAAGCGCCGCAAAGAAGATGATAGAATCATCCGGCGGAACAGTAACCAATGTGGTCAGCCGCAACACCGATTTCCTGGTGGCCGGCAGATCACCGGGGTCCAAGTTTGACAAGGCCAGGGCACTCTGCGTCGAAATTATTGACGAGGAAACGCTAAAGAAGATGACAATTGGCGATTGACAGGTTGCCAACAGCCAATATTCGATTGGAGGGAACGACATGGAACAGAAGGTAAGGGCGCATGCCGTTATTTCCGGAAGAGTGCAGGGCGTTTTTTTTAGAATGGAGACAAAACGCGCAGCAGAGCAATGCAGCGTTTCAGGGTGGGTCAGAAACCAGGCCGATGGAACGGTTGAAGCCGTATTCGAGGGGGATCGAGAAGATGTCGACGCAGTAATCGACTGGTGCAAAAAAGGGCCGCCGCTATCCAGAGTGAAAAACGTGGATGTCAGTTGGGAGGATTACAGAGGTGAACTCAAGGAATTTTCAATTACATATTGAGAACCGTTCTTTAAACCGGGCATTTCACAATAGGATATAAATGAAAAGGACGATTTGTGCGCAACAAACCGCCCTTTCTCAACCTAATAATTACTGATGATTTAAACCGCGTCTTTGAGCTTCTTTCCGGCTTTGAATTTCACAACATTTGCTGCTTTAATTTTAATCGGTTCACCGGTTTGAGGATTGCGTCCTTTGCGGGCCTTTCTTCGAACTTTTGAAAAAGTACCAAACCCCACGAGTGTAACCTTACCGTCTTTCTTTTTCAAAGCCTTTGTTACGCTGGCCATGAAAGAGCCCAGTGCATTTGCGGCAGCAACCTTGGAAATGTTAGCATCCTTTGCCATCTGCTCTACCAATTCTGCTTTTGTCATCGTGCGTTTCCCCCCTTTTGGTTGTTGGTTGGCGTTGATCAAGCGGCGATATAAATAGCTCCATACTTCAGGTTATTTTTCATGTCAACACAAATAAACCTCCCGCAACGCTTTTTGGGTAGTGCTTCCTGTCAATCAGCTTTGTGATTGTAACGACAAGCTGATGATCTTTTAAAAATCCTGTCTTATAATATCCTTTCAATCAAAAAGTGCATTCACAAATTGGGTTGAATTAAAATCCTGTAGATCCTCTATTTTTTCCCCGACACAGATATATTTCAATGGAATTTCAAGGGAGTTGCAAATGCTGACAACGATTCCTCCCTTGGCTGTTCCGTCAAGTTTTGTAAGGGCAATTGATGTGATGCCCAGTGCGTCGTTAAATAATTTGGATTGGGACAGTGCATTTTGACCTGTTGTGGCATCGAGAACCAGGAGAATTTCATGCGGTGCATCCGGAAGCCTTTTGGATATCACCCGTTTGATTTTTTTGAGTTCTTCCATCAGGTTATATTTTGTGTGAAGCCTCCCTGCGGTGTCCACGAAAACAATATCGGTACCTCTCGCTATTGCTGCTTCAACACCGTCATATGCAACGGCGGCAGGGTCTGTCTCTGCCTTGTGTTTTACGACTTCAGCACCCGCCCTGTCAGCCCATATCACCAGCTGTTCGGTTGCTGCGGCACGAAATGTGTCTGCAGCAGCAACCAGAACTTTATTCCCTTCACGCGTTGCCCTTGCAGCCAGTTTGCCGATGGTGGTGGTTTTACCGACGCCGTTAACACCCACTACCATGATGACGTGGGGTTTAGCGGCAACCTTTTCAGAGCCGGGCGAATCTGTGTGAAAGAATGAGAGTATCTCTGATTTCAGAGCCTCTTTGAGTTGATCAGGGCCTGATATTTTCGGAGAGTGCGGTGAAATGCGATCTATGAGGTCCATTGAGGTCTGAACACTGATGTCGGCGGTGATCAGGAGTTCTTCAAGCTCTTCCAGCAGGTCGGCATCAATTTTCCTGCTGCCTGAAAAGAGTTCATCAATATCTGTAGACAGGATCTTGCGCGTTTTGGAGAGCCCCGTTTTCAAGCGTTGAAAAATCCCGGCAGTATCTTCTGAAGCGACCAGTTCAAATTCTTTGTTTCCGGATTCGCTGAAGTGTTCGGGATTTCCGGGAGACAAAGCGACTTGTCCGGGCGATCTATTTTCAGATTCAGAAGCCGGGGTGAATACGCCTTTTTCTACCCCTTCTTTTTCAGTATCATCAATTTCCGGCTGTTCTGATATTTTTTTCTCTGTGACGGTTTTTGCTTTCTGGCTGTCGGCTTTCTTTTTGAACCAGTTAAGTGCCATGATCTGCCTTTATAACGCTTCGCAAATTGTTTAGAAGTGGTTCCAAAAACGCCTCTAAAGCACGAAGGTTTTGATGTTTCCGGGATTGAGAGCCGGCTCAAGTGCGCACCCCGACGCGTCAGAACTGATCGGGAAAAGTAACTATTTGAAGGATCGGTGAGTTTTCGCTGTTAAACGCTCCATGGATAATCTTTTTTAAATCGTGTAATCACGCCTGGGGCGGATAAAACTCGTGCATAAGGGTTTACGGTGAGGCGTGCATGGTGTACGCCGCAGCCGGAAACACGCGAAGAACGCCGCGCAGCGCGAAAAGGGCCATTTATGGATGGACGCTATTTAGCTTTCCGGCTGCGTGAAGTTGACTGAAACAATCTTGGAGATCCCCTTGTTTTCCATCGTGATACCGAAAAGCGTATCGGCAAATTCCATACTCGTTTTATTATGAGTTATCATAATAAGTTGGAATTTTTCTCTTATCATTTGCAAGAGATTGTTAAAACGAAAAATGTTGACGTCATCAAGTGGCGCGTCGATTTCATCCATGAGGCAGAAAGAAGCCGGCTTTATTAAAAATATGGAAAAGATTAAAGCGATGGCTGAGAGCGCCTTTTCACCGCCGGAAAGTAAACTCATTCGAGTCAGCTTTTTTCCAGGCGGGTGGATCATGAACTCAACACCTGTTTCCAAGGGTTTATCCGGCTGGGTAAGAACGAGGTTGGCTGAACCGCCTTCGAAAAGTCGG
>JBHPCZ010000063.1:0-19596 GCA_042573625.1 Thermodesulfobacteriota bacterium | reverse complement strand
TGACCGGTAATGCTCCGTAATGCAAAACGGAGCCTGTCAGGATCCGATCCGACCCACGCCGCGCCGGCAATCAAACCTTTTTTGTTTTTATTCCAAAAAGTGACCCGACCCTTACCTTTGTAGGTTTTGAGGTTACTATTCTTTTCCTTAAGAATCGAAATCAGCTGCCTGGCTTCAAAAAGATCCGCACGTTCCGTTTTTGACGGCACCCTCTCAGTAAGACCGGCGCAGGCTGAAAAGAAAAAAAAGCAAATTAGAACTGACCATCTTAGAAATACGGGTCTCTTTCCCGATAGCTGTATCGATGGCCGGGGAAAAACGCCCGCAAACCGAGAGATGCCGCTTTTTACCGCCCCTCCGAACACAGTCGCAAACCTTCCCAAACTCCCAGCAGAACCGGACTTCATCAGGTTTCAGGTCCTTTTCCGGTCAGTTCCTTTATCTTTTTTTCAAGCTCAGTTTTATCCTTTTTTTTATTTAAAAGGGAGCGCTTGTAATATTCCAGCGCACTCTTTTTGTCATTTACCTCCAGGTATGTATCCCCAAGATGCTCAAGTATGGTGGGGTCTTCCGGCACCAGCTTGACAGCCTTTTCCAAAAACTTTAATGCCTTTTTAAAGAGCCCTTTTTTGAAGTATACCCATCCCAGACTGTCTGTAATATAGCCGTCATCGGGCTTGTGTTTTAACGCTTCCTTGATAAGATGTTCAGCTTCATCCAGGTTGTGACCCAAATCCGCGTATGTATAGCCGAGATAATTCAATGCATTGGAATTCTTCGGCTCAAGGCTTATGACCGTTTTCATCGTTTCAATGCATTCCTCTTTTTTGCCCGACTTGTCATAAATAACTCCCAGCCGAAAATAGAGTCTGGCATTGTCGGAATCAATTTCAAGCCCGCGTTTAATCGCTTTTTCGGCTTTTTCAAACTCCTCTATCTCTTCATAAAACGAACCCAGATAGAGAAACATTTCCGGATTATCACTAACGACATTAATAACATCATTTAAGTAATCGATGGCCTCGACAATTTTACCCTGTTCCTGGTACAGGTATGCAATATGAATTGCAGCATTTTCATAAAACCTGGAACTCGGTTTTACCTTTTTAAAATGCTTCATGGACATATCTTTATCTTTTTTGCCATCGTATGCGATACCCTCAACATAGTGGATATCTGGACTGTCCGGGGCACCTTTTAACATCCCTTCAAGAATGATGATGGCCGCATCATATTTTTTCTGATCTAAATATAGCTGTAATACTTCTCTGATAACTTCCTTTTCTGTCTTGCTCCGTTCACCTAATGTTTTAAAGAGTTTTTCAGCTTCATTTGCCTGCCCGGCCTGATGATAATAATATCCAAGTTCCATAGCAGCTCTGATATTTTTGGCATCCCTTTTCAGAATATACTTGTATAACTCGGGGATTTTTTTCTCTTTGCCGGCGTTTCTGTAAAGTTTTACCAATTCAAAACGCGGCTCTAAAAGATCTGGTTCCAGTTCTAAAGTCTTTTGAAATTCCTTCTCCGCTTTTGTAAAATTCCCCTGATCAAGTAGAATCTTTCCAATATAATAATGCCCTGCATACGAACCTGGAAAGTGTTCAACGAGCTGTTTATATACCGGCAAAGCTTTAACCGGATCATTCTCGTCCAAATAGAGACCGCCGAGAAGAAAGTAAACATTTTGCTGCTTTGGGTCGATGGCGATCACCTTTTCATAAGCCTCTTTGGCATTCTCAAAATGCTCCAGACCCTGTTCAATCTTTCCACACATCACAAGTGCTTCAACATCGTTGGGGCTTTTCTCTATTATTTTTTTGACAGCGCCCAATGCTTTTTCTTTGTCTTTCTGCTGCAAATAAAGCTTTACAAGTTCCTTATGCAAATAAACAGCCTCAGGATCAACCGCAACGGCCTTATGAAGATACTGGATTGCTTCAGCCAGGTTCCCCTTCTTTTCCTGGAATTGTGCTTCGATAAAGTAGTAATACCTGTCGTCAGACGTAAACGGAACTACCGGCTTTTCGACGCGTTTCTTGTGAATTAGCGGCACGGTTCGTTTGCTTACGAGACAGCCTGTTAAAAACAAAAAGGCCAAAACGATAACAGCCGCTTTTAAAAGAGTTGATTTCATAAAATATGCCCTAAACATGCCCTGTCTTATTCGGTTTCTAATCCGTATATGCGTCAAAATCGGGTATTTCTTGCTTAAAATAATCTCTCATCCTTTTGATTATATTCTTTTCTACCTGGCGAACACGTTCCCTTGATATCTTGTAACGGTCCCCTATTTCCTGCAATGTCGCAGGAGAGTCTGAGAAAATACGAAGATCGAATATCTCGAGTTCTCTCGGCGTCATTGTTTTTTTAAACTCGGCAATTTTATTATGGAGAAGCGCCTCCATCTCTTTTTTTGCCACTCTTTCTTCCGCGGATTCGGTTTCCACACTTAGAAATTCGATTCTCTCCGTATCCGAATCATCCTTTAACGGAGCATCCAGCGAAACATCCCAACCGTCGAGCCGCTGATCCATATCTATGACTTCACGCTCGGAAACACCCAGCCGCTCCGAAAGAAGTTTTGGTATGGGATTAAAACCCTGGTCAATCAGCTTCTGCTTTTCTTTTTTAAGTTTGAAAAAGAGTTTTCGCTGCCCCTGGGTCGTCCCAATCTTCACAAGCCGCCAGTTATCCATAATGAACTTGAGAATATACGCCTTGATCCAGAAAGAGGCGTAGTATGAAAACTTGACATTCTTGTATGGATCAAATTTTTTCACCGCCTGCATCAGTCCGATATTTCCTTCCTGAATAAGATCTAAAAGGTTCTGCATCCAGACTCGCTGGAATTCGAGTGCTATCTTTACCACGAGTCTCAGATTGGCGGTAATCAGGATGTATGCAGCCTCCGGATCGCCTGTCTCTTGAACTCTCTTGCCATACTCTATCTCCTGCTCCCTGGTGAGAAGCTTGTGCTGGCTTATTTCCATCAGATAGCGCTGAAGGGGGTCATATTTGACAAGCGACTTATCATCAGTCGCCTCTTTAATGCCATCACTGATCTGCGGAACGGTTTTTTTAACTCGCCGGGTTGAGCGCTTTTTCTGTTTTTTTCTCATGGTATTCATGATACGAATTAAATCTGCTTCGACATATTGAAGGATATTAAATAGATCTGTCTCACATTATTATTGAACATCCAAGAAAACATGTGTTATGCAGCGCTTTCGTTTTTTTTGTGCGCCTGTAGCTCAGCTGGATAGAGCAACGGCCTTCTAAGCCGTGGGCCGCAGGTTCGAATCCTGCCAGGCGTACCAACAATATCAATGGGTTATAGCATCCTGCTGTAATCCATTTGTTGTTTCTGCTACCACTCTGCTACCAGTAGTTCCGAAAACAGTGTTTTCAAGCTTCCGTGCGGACTCCTGATTATAAGGCTTCATCAAATGCGCATATACGTTAAGGGTCACTGCAGGGCTTGAGTGTCCAAGTTGACTTTGAATGTATTTGATATTTTTTCCCTGTTCGATCAATAGGCTTGCGTATGTATGACGCAAATCATGAAATCGAATTTTTTCAATGCAAACCTTGATTGTAGCAGGAAAAAAGTGTCTTTTCAATAAATTTGATTGGTCTATAGGATTGCCAGCTTCGTCGGGAAAAATTAAATCAAGGTCATTTTTAGGACAAGCAAGTTTCCATTTTTTTAATTCTATCATCATCGACGGCCCCAAGTCAATTTTTCTGTTTGCGGTTTTGGATTTTGGCTTGTACCATTTGCCGTGATTATATGTTCTCTGGATGTGAATCTGATTGTTAAGTCAATCAACGTCAGTCCATTTTAATCCAATAATTTCACCCTGACAGGCGCCGCTAAATATTGCCAACCCAAAAAGTGTTTTATATTTTAGGTCTGATTCAGCATCCAGAAAAACGTTGATTTCTTCAGGAGCCAGTATCCTTATCTTGGTTGTATCTTCTCCGGTATTTTCTCCCCTGCCCATAGGCCTCTCTGCATCCCTTCCCGGATTATAATGAATATATCGGTGCCTGACAGCGTATTTCATAACTTGGTTAAACGTCACAAAAGTTTGCGAAGGGTTGTCAGGTTCATTCCGTATGTTTCTTTTTGTCCTCCGGAACCCCACAATAATAATTGCCCATTTCTTTTAAGACACCGTTCGTATCTCGAAAGATTCAATATGATATATAATCAATTATAATTTTGGTTAATTTGATAAAATTAGTTGACATTATACTTTTGATGGTGTATATCTATAATTGGGCAAAATGTAGTTATACCTCCTTTCTTTTTCTGCCCATTGATACCCTTGGGTTTGGGGTTCCCGAGGGTATCATGCATTCAGCCCAACCAAAGTTTTAACCTCGCCTCCCCCTGTCAGCGATTGATACCCTTGTATTGATTTTGATACTATTCCTAAATATTCATCTACAATTCGCATGAGGTAAAAAAATGCGCCACAAAGACAATGATAAAAAAGTGCAAAAAGATTCCTACGAGAAGCCCGAACTGAAAAAAGAGGGTTCGCTCCGAGATATTACATCTAATGGTAGTAACGACGAGTGATCTTTAACGGCTTTTACTTTTTCTTTTCCCCAACCACAAAAGTTCATTTCGCTTGCGTGAGAATTTTCCTTCAGCATCGATTTCACAAAACATCACAACAACTCCTTGAAGTACCCTCCCTGCGTGCCCGCAGGTTCGTTTTTGTGAAATCTTTTGTTTTATATTTAAAGGAAAAAAGTGCCCTTAAAACACTTTTTTCCTGACATATTTTCTTTTAAATTCAAATTCTTATTTGTTTTTTGTAGGTTTTTAGTTGGTATTGGTATTGGTGTAGGTTGGTGGTGGTGGTGGTGTGGATTGTGGTTACCACAACATCATCACCTACTTTCCTCTACTCAAAACAATGCGCGAGGTGTGCAATCAAGATATGTCCTTTAAAACTTCAAGTTCATCTACAACCGAATACCAATAATCTTTTGGCATCGGTTTTCCATTGCTCTTAGGTTTTACCGTCCGGATTTTCATCTTAAACATTTTGTTTTTGAATAGTCTGGGCGACATTTCTGCATTCCTGCTGGGCATCTTCCAATCATTAACCATTATCCAGGCTTTGTAGTATTTGCTTCCGGTCTTGACTCTTTTGTCATATGGCATGTTGAAAGCCTGAAAGATTTCTGTATCAATATGTTTTCCCTCGAGCCCTTATAAACGAGTTTAAACCATTTTAAAACAGGATTGTTCATGGTGATGCCGCTATTCAATTATTGATTTTACTTTCTTATTTGACTATACTATTTAAAAAATTATAGATCTCACTAAAGTCATCATGGAATAAAGTGAGATACATGAAGCCTTATCTGAAAGGGTACGAGATGACCTCTTCATCGAATATGGATAAAAACATCGAAAATCAGCTCAAGATTGATTTTGATAATTTATCTCCGGATAAAAGGCTCAACAAACTGCTCAAGATGGTTATCAAAGAGGTTACGCTTTATGCGGAAGATCAGATAAAACACATCAAGCAACTCACCCAGATCGGGCTGGCCCTATCGGGTGAAAAGGATATCGGAACACTCCTGGAGTTAATTGTAGATAATGCCAGAGCGCTTTCCAGCGCAGATGCCGGAACATTGTATATTCTTGATGATGACAAACAGCATCTCCGTTTTGAAATATTGCAAAATGATACCATGAAAACCCGGATGGGTGGAAAGAGTGGTGATGATTTCTCATTGCCCAAAGTCCCGCTGTACGTAGACGGAGAACCCAACCATTCAAACGTGTCATCATACACGGCCCTTACGGGCGAAACGGTCAACATTCCGGATGTATATGCGGCTGAAGGCTTTGACTTCACCGGGCCAAGGAAGTATGACGAATCGACCGGTTATCGGTCCAAATCGATGGCGGTCATTCCCATGAAAAATCATGAAAATGACATTATCGGCGTACTGCAGCTTTTAAACGCCCAAGACCCTGAAACCGGGGAGGTCGTTGAATTTTCAAAGGAATATGTGGATCTGATCGCTTCATTGGCTTCACAGGCGGCGGTGGCCCTGACCAACACACAACTGATCCATGATCTGAAAAACCTATTCTACGCCTTTATCAAAAGCATCGCCACCGCCATCGACGAGAAGTCCCCTTACACCGGGGGCCATATCAACCGTGTGGTCGATTTAACAATGATGATCATTGAAAAGATTAATGAGACCGACGAAGGTCCATTTGAAGACGTTTTCTTAAATGAAGACGAGGTCGAAGAGATGCGACTCGCCGCCTGGATGCACGATGTGGGAAAAATTACCACCCCCGAGTATGTGGTCGATAAATCGACCAAACTTCAGACTATTTTTGACCGGGTACACAACATCGAAACGAGGTTTCAGCTGATTGCCGAGACGATCGAAAACAGATATCTTCATCGGAAAATTGAGCTTTTGCACAGCGAACCGAATAATCGGTTGGAAACGGAACGACTGGATCAAGAGCTCGGCCGGGAAATACATACCCTTGGCGAGGAATTGGACTTTATCCAATCATGCAACCATCCCGGGGAATTCATGAGTGAAGATAAAATCGATCGTATCAGAGAGATATCGAAAAAAACCTACTTTTCAAATGGTAAAGCGCATTCTTATCTTACAGAAGAAGAAGCGAAAAATTTGTATATTCAGAAAGGGACCTTGACCGAAGAAGAGCGAAAAATTATCGAAAACCACGCCACCATGACGGCAAAAATATTAAATCAGCTGCCCTTTCCCAGAAAATTGGCAAATGTTCCCGAATACGCCGCCGGGCATCACGAAAAAGTGGACGGATCCGGATACCCGAGAAAGATTTCAGGAAAAAATCTCCCTTTACAGTCCCGTATCATGGCCATTGCAGATGTTTTTGAAGCTCTGACCGCCAAGGATCGGCCATACAAAAAGCCGATGAAGCTTTCCCAGGCGGTCAAGATCATGGGATTCATGAAAAAGGATAACCACATCGATCCGGATATTTACGATCTATTTATCAAAAACCGCATCTATTATGACTACGCGACAAAAGAGATGACCTCGGAACAAATCGATATTCAGGAGGCAGATGAAGGCGTCTCAACGAAAAGCTGATATCAAGTAATGACCCAACAAAAGGAGAATCAAGTATGGGCGCAGACAACGTCGTTTTTCTGGAAATTCTGGAATGGTTTGACGAAACAGGCAAAGAACTTGTGCACCGCTTGCCGGAAACCGGTTCCGGAGAAATCAAATACGGTGCCCAGCTGACAATCAGAGAAAATCAAGCCGGTGTCTTTTTTTATCAGGGCAAGGCGCTGGACGCCTTTGGTCCGGGCCGACATACCCTGAAAACAGCCAACATCCCCATTCTAACCAAGATCCTCAGTCTCCCGTGGGGGCTCACCAGCCCCCTTAGGGCTGAAGTCTATTTCGTGAATATAAAAGTATTTACGAACCTCAAGTGGGGAACGAGGGACCCTGTGGCGTTCAAGGATTCGGAGCTGGGCCTGATCCGGCTCAGGGCCTTCGGCGTGTTCAACCTGCAAGTCGTTCAACCGGTCCTGTTCATCAATAAACTGGTGGGGACCCAGGGAATTTACACCACAGAGGATATTGAGGAATACCTCAACAGGGTCATCGTATCCAGGTTTAATGATTATATGGGAGAGACCATCGACTCTATACTGAACCTGCCGGCCAAATATAACGAACTGTCCGAAGGGCTTGCCAAACGCCTTCAGCAGGATTTCATCCGCTTCGGCCTTGCACTGGACCATCTTTACATTAACGCCATCACGCCCCCGCCCGAAGTTCAACAGGCCATTGATGATCGAAGCCGAATGGGTGTTTTCGATGACATGAACAAGCTCATGCAGATGAAAGCGGCCATGGCCATGGAAAAAGCTTCAGACGCCGAGGGCGGAGCAGGCCCCGGAATGGGCATGGGACTGGGTTTGATGTTGCCGGCCATGTTCTCCCAATATTTCAGCGGGACACAACCCCAGCACCAGGAGACCGAATCTCCGCAAGGCACTCCCTGTCCGGACTGCCAGAACTCGATCCCCCCAAATGCGAAATTCTGTCCTTTTTGCGGACATCAGCAGCTCGTCTTCGAACAGTGTACACAGTGCGGGAAAAACCTGACCCCCAGCGCCAAGTTCTGCTCGCGCTGCGGTCATCCGGTTGAGGAAAAGCCCACGTCCAAGTTCTGCCCCAAATGCGGCAGCGAGAACGTAGACGATTCAATCTTTTGCAACCAGTGCGGAGAAAAGCATTAATTTACTTATCGAATATCAATGCCCACAGTGCGGAGCGCCGGCCATTTTGGACGAAACAGACCGCCTCTTTACCTGCGAATACTGCCGGGTAAAGTCTTATCTGGTGCAGAAGGACTATTTCCGCTATATGCTGCCCAATGCTGCCCCGGAAGATGAAAAACTGATCTTTTTTCCGTACTGGCGGTTCAAAGGGATGCTCTTTTCCTGCGTTTCCGACGGAATACAACACAGATTTATGGATGTCAGCTATCAGGCGCTGGAATCCCGGCATTTTCCTGAGTCCGTGGGGTTGCGCAGCCAGGCCCTGAAGCTCAAATTCGTGACCCCGGAAAGTCCGGGACGCTTCCTGGAACCCACCCTGTCCTTTGAAGAAGTGATGCACCTTTTTATGGAGCGTTTCAGATCATCTCTGCCGAAACCTGTCTTTTTGCAGTCGCACATCGGTGAAACCCTCAGCCTCATCTATTCGCCGTTCCGCATAGATAAAAAAATTATTGACGGGGTTTTGAACAAACCGATTGCTGCGAATCTGCCGGATGATTTTGACGTCACCCTTTTACCCGGGGGACGCCCGGACTGGCGTATCCAGTTTATGCCGACGCTCTGTCCGGGGTGCGGTTGGGATATGCACGGTGAGCGAGACGCCCTTGTCCTCAACTGCAAAAACTGCAATTCAGCCTGGCAGCCGGGTAAAATCGGCTTCAAAAAGTTGAAATTCGGACATATGCCCGGAAAAGATAAAAATATGATTTATCTGCCTTTCTGGCGATTCAGCGTGGATGTGTCTGGAATAGTGCTCGACTCGTACGCGGATTTTGTCAGGGTTGCCAACCTTCCCCGGGCCATTCAGGACGGCTGGCACGATATGGGATTCTTCTTCTGGGCACTGGGATTCAAGGTTTCTCCTCAGAACTTCATCAGTCTGTCGCGAAAAATAACACTGTCCCAACCCAAAGGAAAACCGGTAAACGAGGTGCCGAATGCCAGGCTCTTTCCCGTAACTTTACCGGTTGAGGAAGCTTTCGAAAGCCTCAAAATCAATCTGGCCAGTTTTATGAAACCCCGGTCAACGCTTTTTCCCAAACTCGATGATATAAACATCACACCCAAAAACACCCTTTTGACGTATATCCCGTTTAACGAAAAACACCACGAACTGGTTCAGCCGGATTTAAACATCGCAATAAACAAAAACCAGCTGACCATGGCGAAAAATCTTTAACCGAATATAACTGACCACAAGTTAACATATTTTTAAAAAAGGCTATATTTCGACTTCAAAATGATACTTTACAATCCTTATAGATATTGATAACGCTGGGATGACTGCTTCGGCTGCATCGAACCGATTACGCCGATGTGAACTGCCGTTTTAAGCATGATTTGAGGGAGATTGCCATTGTCTGCTATCTTAAAGAATAAACTAAAAATAAGCGACTTTTTTAAAACCGGTATCTGGCGGATTCGTCTAAAAGATCTTCCCCGAAAAAAATCCTTTGCCGTTAAGCAGCTTCGGATTCTATTTTTGACTGTACACGGATTTAGTTACGACAAATGCCCCCTTCGGGCATCGGCACTCACATTTTATTCTTTACTCTCTATTGTTCCCGTGGCAGCTCTGGCGTTTGGCATCGCCAAAGGATTTGGTTTTGCAAAACGTCTTGAAACCCTGCTCTACGAAAAGTTGCCCGGACAAGAAGAGGTGCTGACACAGGTCATTGCGTTTGCCAATACACTTCTCGAGAATACCAAAGGCGGCGTTATCGCCGGTATCGGTATCGTGGTTCTCTTATGGTCGGTGATCAAGGTGTTAAGCCATATCGAGGGCTCGTTTAATGCGATCTGGGAAATCAGAAAACATCGATCCATTGGCAGAAAAATTTCCGATTATCTCTCCATTATGCTGGTCTGTCCCGTCCTTTTTATCATGTCGAGCAGTGTTACGGTCTTTATCACCACACAGATTAAACATATTACCGAAAAAGTAGCTCTGATCGGTTTGTTCAGCCCCATCATATTTTTCTTCTTAAAGATTATACCTTATGGCCTGATCTGGGTTCTCTTCACAACGATTTACATTTTTCTGCCCAACACACGGGTTAATTACAGTTCCGGAATTGTCGCCGGCGTGGTCGCCGGAACCTTATACCAGATTGTTCAGTGGGCCTATATCAACTTTCAGGTGCTGGTGGCCAAATACAACGCGATTTACGGAAGTTTTGCCGCCCTTCCCCTGTTTCTGATATGGCTGCAGATCAGCTGGCTGATCGTTCTGTTTGGCGCTGAAATCTCTTTTTCATATCAGAATGTTCATATGCATGAATTTTATCCGGAGGGAAAGAAGATCGCCCCTGCGTTCAAAAAATTACTCGCCCTTCAAATCGTCCACCTGCTGGTAAAAAAATTCTCCAAAGGCGAAAAACCATTGACCACCCGTCAGATTTCCACCGTTTTGGAAATCCCGTTTTTTCTGGCGCGTAAAATACTCGATGAGCTGGTAGAAAGCGGCGTTCTTTCCCCTACGGCAGCAGAACCGAACAAGGATATCGCCTTCCAGCCGTCCAGAGACATCAATCTCTTGACGGTCAATTACATCATCCAAGCTCTGGAGCACGCGGGTATCGACGACATACCCATGGCACAGACCACGGAACTTCAGACGTTATCGGAGACGCTGAAAACCTTTGGAGATGAAATCGAAAAATCTCCGGCAAACCGGCTTTTAAAGGATATATAAACTTATGATCCATACTTGACATTATCAAAAAACTTCTCTATATCTTTAATCGGAAAAATTTAATAAATATTTGCAACAATTCCGAGTACAACTGTCGGAATTGCGGTTAAATTGAAAACCTTTTACCAACCACAGTGAAGGGAGGGAATAGATTTTGGAAGACCCTATCAAAATAGACAGAAAGAACCGAAAAATAGCGACTTCCCCGGAACTGGCCGACGTCTGCTTTACCTGCGGAACATGTTCCAGCGGGTGCCCGGCGACCAATCTGGTGCCCGGCTGGGATCCCAGGAAGGCGATACGGGCCATAGCCCTGGGCTTGGAGCAGGAAGTCATCGATTCAAAATGGCCCTGGGTCTGCACCCTCTGCGGCCGTTGCCAGTGGGCCTGCCCCATGGGGGTCCAACTGATAAAAACCTTCCGGACGTGCCGGATCTTGCGCGAACGGGACGAGGTTCCCGGCCCCATCCACAAGGGAACCATTATGAACCTGGAAAGGGGCAACAACCTCGGCATTCCCAAAGACGACTTTCTTTTTCTCCTGGCAGATGTAGGCGTTGAGATGGAAGACGACGAGGAACAGCCCTGCCCCGGGTTCTATGTGCCGGTGGACAAGGAAGGGGCCAACATCATTGTCACGATCAATTCCAAAGAGCCCTTTGCCGAGCCGGACGACATGAAATTCTGGTGGCGAATCTTTTATGCGGCTAAGGAAGACTGGACCGTCTCATCCACCAACTGGGAAGGGGTCAACTGGGGTCTCTTTTCCGGAGATGACGAAAACTGGAAGATTCAGGTAGGGCGCGTTCTGGAAAACGCCCGAAGGCTAAAGGCAAAAACCATCCTCTACCCGGAATGAGGCCACGCCTACTTTGCAACCCGGGCCGGGTTGAACATGTGGTTTCCTGAGGCTTTCGAAGAATTTAAAATTGTAAGCATATTTGAACTTTTAAGAGAATACATTGAGACGGGAAGAATCAAACTTGACAAATCAAAATACCCCCAACTGGCTACTGTCCACGATCCGTGCAACTACGGGAGAAAATCTCAGATGTCTTTTGGGGATCATCACTGTGATACTTCCCGATGGATCGTCTCCCAGTGCATTGAAAATACGGTGGAAATGATTGACAGCCCGCTGAACAACCACTGCTGCGGCGCCGGCGGCGGTGCATGGGCCATGCCGTATGACGAGGAACGTTTGGCATACGGAAAAACCAAGGCAGATCAGATTAAGAACACCGGTGCAGAGCTGGTTATCGCACCGTGTCACAACTGCCGCGACCAGATTATGAAGGGTCTCCCCAAGGTACACGATATGGGCAATTACCATGAGACCCTGTATCTCTGGGAACTGGTTGCCAATTGCCTGATTTTCGAACCCTGGAGCGAGGAAGAAATCAAACAGTCCCTTGCGGAGCGGGATAAACAATTTAAAAGGGATGATATCGATCTCGAAGATATGGCGTGGTAATTAAAAAAAAGAGAATACTACTCTAAGATGTATTGGCCTGGCGGAATTAACATTCCGCCAGGCTTTTTTTATAAAATCGCTTCGCGATTTTATAACTAGTGTCCATCCAGAAATTGTAGATTTTGGTTTGGAACAAGGCAGCAGCTTTTTTGTAACCGCAGGCGTAGCGCGCTACGTTGAGGATTGCAAAAAAGCGAGAACGCCGTTCTGGGCCGAAAGATGCCATTTATGGATGGACACTAACTAGAAACGTTCAATCAACTTATCGATCAAAAACGTACTTTCCCGCATCGCCTGTTCGCTGAAGGGACCGAACCAGTCCGCAATTTTTTTGAATGCGGCTTTAAACCCCTCTCTATCATCCGCCTCTATCATTTCGAGATTGTCTTTCAAAGACGTTATATACTCCTTCAAAAGTTCCCGGCGGTCGGGTGAAGCAAATATAATTTCCGAGTAGAGCGAGGCGTCCTGGGCAAACAATCGACCCACCATTCCCAACTCCAATCGGTATATGGGGCTGGAAAATTCTAGCGTACGGGGAAGATCGATGCCCCTGCGGCAGAGAAACTGACCGAACGCAAAGGTGGCAAAATGTCGCACCGTCTGCACGGTAGACATAATGTCATCATGCTCCTCGGGGCTTGTCTGGAGAATAATGCTGCCCCACGCGGCAAATTGGTCTATCAGCCATCGACAGGCGTCTTGATCCCTGCCGGGGGTCACGACAATGATCTGCTTGTCCATTGTTGAAGTGGTTGGGCCGAACAACGGATGCAAACCGACAACCGGACCCGGGTGGGATTCCAGCATCGCCGATAACGGCGAGACTTTAATACTGGTAACATCACAAAGGATACAATCTTCAGGCAGATGCGGCCCGAGTTCCCGGGCAACCCCATCGGTCAGTTCAATGGGCACACTGATCATTGCCAATTCAATTCCTTCGCACAGTTTTTCTACATTCGGCCAGGCATCACGGCCCAGAATACGTACTCGATACCCGGCATCACTGAACCATTGGTTAAAATACTGGCCCATACCTCCCCGGCCACCAACGATCAACACGGTTGCCCCGGCACGGACGCCTCTCTGAGCCATTTGCGCGGTTTGCTCAACCCTTGACTGCCGCAGGATACGTCGATACAGTTCTTCAAGAAAATCCGAATCAAGCCCGGCTTCACTCCCCTGGTCCCGAAGTATGGAGATCAGGTTTTCCTCCCGGGCCGGATGATAGACTGGGAGGTTATGGGCCTTCTTCAGTGCAACGACGCGGTCGACCTGTGATTGGCGTTGTACAAGCAGTGAGACGATCTGTCGGTCTATGGCGTCGACTTCCCGGCGAAGGTTCGCAAGCGCTTGTTCAATATCGCTGTTCTCTGTTTCTGTTGTTGACAGGGAGGGCTGTTCTGAATCTTTTTTCTTCATAATATTTCGATCTCACCGTATTTCTTTGAAAAGATGTATTGAAACGAACCACGATTAAAGCCATTTTTTATAGCATTGATGCAAAGTATTTGGCAAGGCGGAAAAAAGGATTTCGCCATGATTCTATCAGGAGGCCTTTAACTTTAAGCTAAAATAGTTTATACGTGTTGATGAGAATTTGTAAAGAACCGGAGAAATTCATACCATGACTGGCGAAGTTACGCTGTCCATCTGGACTTTTATATTACTGCTTTTGATAACCGTGTTGGCAATTCTGGATCGAATTTTCATCCCCAGCGTTCGCTGGTTTTTCCATCGTAAAATAAATCGCGTCATCGATGAAATCAACACCCGCCTGGATATCGAAATCAGGCCATTCCAGATCACCAAAAGACGGGTGCTCATTGACCGACTCGTATACGATCCCAAAGTTGTTCAGGCGACACAGGCCCGCGCTCAAACAGATAATACGCCCAGCGAGGTGGTTCAGGCGGAAGTCCTTGGCTATGCCAAAGAGATCGTTCCGGCTTTCAACGCCTATCTCTATTTTCGGATGGGTTACTGGCTGGCGAAAAAAATTGCACGGCTTCTCTATCGAGTGCGCGTCGGATTTGTTGATAACGAGCAGTTGTCGTCTGTAGATCCGGATGCCACCGTCGTGTTTGTGATGAACCATCGCAGTAATATGGACTACATCTTAGTAGCGTTTATGGTCGCGGAACGCACAGCACTCTCTTTTGCGGTAGGCGAGTGGGCCAGAATCTGGCCGTTGCAGACACTGCTCAAATCGATGGGCGCATTCTTTGTGCGGCGAAATTCAGGGAATCCGCTGTATCGTCTGGTGCTGGAACGATATGTCCATATGGCCACCAAAGAGGGCGTTTGTCAGGCTGTATTTCTAGAAGGCGGCCTGAGTCATGATGGCCGGTTGCGGCAGCCCAAAATGGGCTTTATCGATTACATGCTGCGCACTTTCGAACCGGAAACGGACCGAGATATCGTTTTTATTCCCGTGGGAATCAATTACGACAGAACTCTGGAGGATCGAAGTCTTTTACGCACACTGGATCCCCTATCTCAGAAGCGGAGCCTCTGGTTTGTGGTAAAAACCACCACACGGTTTATTTGGCGCAGCCTGGTGTTAATGGTGCTGAGTCGATGGGAACGTTTCGGTTATGCCTGTGTCAACTTTGGTCCGCATCTTTCCGCCGGTGATTATTGCCGACGTCATGGTGTGAACTTCAGCAATATGAAACGTGATGCCCGTTTTCCCCACGTTGAAAAAATATGCAGATCGTTGATGTCTTCTATTGAGGAGATTATTCCTGCCCTGCCGGTTTCTCTGGTGTCTGCTGTCATGATTCGATTTTCCAAACACCGGCTCAGCGCTTTTGAAGTAGAGGCCCGTGCCCATGATTTAATTGACGACATCCAAAAGCAGGGTGCGCCGATCTATGTCTCGAGAAGATCTCGGGCACAAAACATCTTGACCGCGTTAAATATGCTGAAATTGAGACGACTGGTTAAAGAATCAGACGGGCGGTTTCAGGCAGACCCTGAATCTCTGGATGTTTTGCAGTACTATGCGAACTCGATTGACCACTGGAAACAACACCCGCCGCAATAATAGCAAAAAATCCAAGCCCAAGGGGCCGGAATTTGTAAAGCGAATTAAAAATAACTGCTCCCGTCCCAGCAGTGGGTGCATAATTTGTCTTTTGGCAGACCGATGGCTTCCACCAGATCTTCCAGTTTTTGATATTTTAAAGTCGTCAGTCTTAACCTGTGCCGAATCCTGTCAACCATGGCCATGTTTTTTTCTGAACTGGATGTGGCATATTCATTTAAATATTTTTCATCCTCACCTTCTAGCTCCTTTATTGCTTTCCGCCCCGCAAGATCCAGTGTTGATCGAGATGGTGAAAAATTAAGGAATTCACACGGGTATATCAGGGTCGGGCAGGCCGGTCGCATGTGAACCTCTGATGCGCCATAGTCGAATAATATTTGTATATTGTCCTGCAATTGCGTCCCCCTGACAATCGAATCCTCACAAAAAAGGATCCTTTTGCCCTCGATGAGATCTCTGATGGGTATCAGTTTCATCCTTGCAACAAGATCTCTCATATCCGGGTCCTGAGGCATAAAGCTTCTCGGCCATGTCGGTGTATATTTAATAAAAGGTCTGATATAGGGGATATTTTTCTCATTCGCGTAACCGATTGCGTGCCCGATACCGGAATCCGGGATCCCGGCAATACAATCTATCTCTATATCGTCATTTCTCCCCAGTGCCGAGCCACACCGGTATCTTACGGATTCTACATTAATGTCTTCATAGCTTGAAGCAGGATACCCATAGTAAACCCACAGGAAAGCACAAATCTGCATTTTTTCCCCGGGCATTTTTCTCTGTTCATTCCCGCCTGCGGTTATCAAAACAATTTCACCCGGACCCAGGTATTTTTCAATCTCATACCCGAGGTTGGGAAATGCGCACGTTTCCGAAGACGCGGCATACGCGCCGTCTTTCCTGCCAATAATAACTGGCGTTCTACCTAACCTGTCCCGGGCAGCATAAATTCCATCCTCCGTGAGCAGCAGCATTGAACACGATCCTTGAATCCGTTCCTGCGCGTTCTGTATGCCTTCCTCATAAGATCCTTCCTCACAGATAAGCATTGCAACGAGTTCCGTTGGACTGAAGTCTCCACCGCTGGTTTCGGAGAAATGCATTTTCTTTTTAAACGCACTCTTTGCGAGCTCCTCGATATTATTTATTTTTCCCACGGTAACAATACTAAATCTTCCCAGATGAGATCCGATGATCAACGGTTGAGAATCAAAGTCGCTGATAACGCCAATGCCTTTGTCGCCAGACAGTTTGGGAAGGTCAGATTCGAATTTTGATCTGAAGTAGTTATTCTCGATATTGTGAATGGACCGTGAAAAACCGGCAGCGTTTAGGGAAACAAGCCCCGCCCTTTTTGTACCGAGATGGGAATGATAATCTGTTCCATAAAACAGGTCGTTAATACAATCCTCCTTGGAAACACTTCCAAAAAATCCCCCCATGAATTACACCTCCTGAAATGGATCAACGTACCGATTTATTCTATCAAAAAAGGCTAACCTTTCGTCAGTCAGCAATAAAAAATCTTTGATACCTGACCGATGCAGTGCCGCATCGAAGGCGGAATTTTCATCACAAGCTTCACCAAAAAGCAAGAAATAAAATAGTAAATCAAATTAGCATAAACGATATAGCGCTGCCAATGTTAACCCCATAGTTGCATAAACAACATGGCAAAGATTAGATAATGGACTGTTATAACACCCAATATCATATCGATAGCGCCATTTCTTGGATGCAACGCCAGGTGGATTCTAAGGATTGTGTCTATCTATTCTGCCATGTTGTTTCCCCTTCGGGAAAGCCGGAGGACTTCAGATTCTGCGTTGCTGAGGGTTCGAAGTAAAGAACTACGACTTCACCCTCAGACGCCTTGACTCTGAAGCCCTCCGGCTTTTGAAACGTTGAAGTTAAATTGTGCGGACGTCCAAATACAATTACAAAGTATCGACCGAAACCGTGCCTGACATTAAAAAAGGCTTCCCGGAAATATCTTTCCGGGAAGCCTCGATGAGTTAGACCAGAGTCATATGTTTAGGCATTCAGTATTTTTTTGGCGACTTCATCATTGATATCTGAGACATGTGGAATTCCTGTCTCTCTTTCAGTTTCCCTATTACCGGAGAAAAGATCGGATCGGGAGAGCTTGTCAAGAGAAAAATTCCTTGCGCCGGCCATAAGCTGCTGTAATCCGCAAGCCAGTTTGTCACCCATTGTGTAGAAGGCAATTGCGCCATAAGGAATATTCTTCATTTCTTTTTTGCCGATTTGTTTCTGAAGGTCAAAATAGGAGGCAAAAATCTCTTCAGGCTTGGTACCAATGTCCGTTACCGTTTTAGGGAGGTTTTCCCAGTTGCCTTTTATTTTCTCTTTCCTGTCCGGATGAATGGCACCTTCGATATTTGAACCCACAAAACCGGGAATCATGATCGCTCTACCCATGCAGATGAGTTTTGTATATGGCGCACCCAGTGCCAGTCCTTTGAAAATACTGTCTTCAAGCGCAAATCCGCCGGCAAAAGACATGTCCACCACCCGTTCTCCCTTTGCCGCCAGAATACTTGCATATTCATAGGCTTTTGAATGGAGAAAAATGGAGGGGACCCCCCAGCTCTGCATCATATTCCACGGGCTCATCCCGGTGCCGCCGCCGGATCCGTCCATGGTCAGCAGATCGCATTTTGCATCTGTTGCAAATTTAATGGCCATTGCCAGTTCTTCCATGCCATAAGACCCGGTTTTTAACGTAATTCGTTCGAAGCCTATACGGCGAAGGTACTTAACACTGCTCATAAAATCATCGCGCACCTGTTCGACGGTATCTAAATTTGTGCCGCCCATCCGACTGTGTCGGGCAAAAGATTTGAGTGCGCCTTCTTTGAATGCTGTCTGTACTTGCGGCTTTGTTGGGTCTGGATCAACAACATAGCCTCTCTCCTTGAGAAAAAGGGCGTAGTCAAGGCTGGTCACCTGAATTTCACCGCCAATATCCTTGGCACCCTGTCCCCATTTCAGTTCAATAATACACTTGTTGCCATACTTTTCAGCAACAAATTCTGCGACGCCGTTACGCGTATCTTCAACATTCAGTTGGACAATGATAGCGCCATAGCCGTCATAATAACGAAGATAGGTATTGATTCGACGTTCCAGCTCGGGAGAGCTTTTGATTTTACCCTTTCTGGCTTTTCCTTTGCCTATTTCCGACTTGCGATCAATCCCGACAACGTTTTCACCGATAACAACCGGGATTCCCAAAAATGCGCCGCCAATTGCAAAAGAATCCCAGTATTTTTCAGCGATAAATGTCGACCCGAGCGCACCCGTCATCAGCGGCATGCGGACCTTGGTCTTCATGGTATTGCCGAACTCGGTCTCCAGACTTACATTCGGGAAAATACAGTCATCAGGGTCATTGCTCAGGCCTTTACTGAGCCCGTGAGAACCATAAGCATATCCCTGAATTCGAAGTGAATTATATGAAACGCCGACATGGGTTGTATTGTTGGCCCCCGCAGTGACCATGCCGAAACTTCTCGGATAGAGCAATTTGCGGCCCACAAGGCTGGAGAGCCAGGTTTCACATTTACCCCTGCAATCAGCTCTGCAAAGCGTGCAAAGGCTTGATTCAGCGGCATTGCCGCGATTGGTGGTTCCAAGTACATCATTACTTTTTGAAAACCTCATGTTAAATCCTCCTTAATAAATAAATTGAAAAAGCAAAAAGGCGCCTACCCAAAAGAGGGAAAAGACCCCTTTGTCTTTTATCTTTGAAAAAAGCTCCGCACACCATTGTACGAAACATTAATCACACTAATTTTTGTGTTTCCTTGTTATCTATACTTAATTGATTTGTCAAGTGATTATTACTTGAAAAATAGCAATGAATTAAGCGCCGCTGAAAGGTAAAAAATGGCAGGGAATTTAAGTGGTTGAGAATATGTCTAAAACAGTAGTGTCCGGTTAAATATCGAACAATTTTAGTTGGATATGGTCACTATTAATTTGTTTT
>JBHPCZ010000062.1:0-19674 GCA_042573625.1 Thermodesulfobacteriota bacterium | reverse complement strand
GCCCAGCGACGGTTCATCAAGAAGTAGAATCCGAGGCTTACTCATTAACGCACGGCCGATGGCAAGCATCTGCTGTTCTCCGCCGGACAGTGTTCCCGACAACTGTTTCCGACGCTCGACAAGAATTGGAAACAAATCAAAAATATGCGCCTTGGTTTTTGAAATTTCCTCAGCTTTTTTTCTTTGGGTATACGCACCAAGATTCAAATTTTCTTCAACGGTTAGTGTTGAAAACACACAACGACCTTCGGGTGCATGGGAAACACCTTTAAATACGATTTCAAATGCCGGCACATTGTCCAAAGGGTCGCCATTGAGTCTGATGCTGCCGGTACAAGGGGGGATAAGTCCTGAAATCGCGCGCAGAAGGGTACTTTTCCCGGCTCCGTTGGCGCCAAGGACCGTGACAATTTCGCCTTCATTCAGGTCAAGCGATATGCCTTTAAGCGCTTCCACCGAACCGTAAGAAATATGCAAGTTTTTAACCTCTAGTAGGGTTGTCATTTCAGGTCTCCCATGTTCAGTCTGAACCAAACGGAACTACAACTCCGAATCTTCATCATCTTCTTTTCCCAGGTAGGCTTCGATAACCATCGGGTCGCTGTAGATTTTCTCAGGGGATCCCTCTGCAATCTTTTTGCCTTCATCCATCACCGTTACCCAGTCGGAGATGCCCATAACCACCTTCATGTCGTGCTCTATAATTAATATGGTCAAGTCTTCTTTGGCCAGGTCTTTGAGAAAATCGATCAAGTCTTCGGATTCACGGAAGTTCAAACCACTACTCGGTTCATCCAAAACCAGCAGTTTTGGATGCGTAGCTAGGGCACGACCGATCTCCAGCATCTTCTGGTTGCCGTAGGCAATATTTTTTGCCAGCTCATCTTTATATTTTTCCAGTCCTATTTGCCTGAGGCAGTTTTCTGAGATTTCCTTAATCCGCCGCTCTTCCTGTTTTTGTCCAAAAGCTTTAAATATGGAAGCACACACACCGGCGGTTCCCCGGCAGTGTTGACCGGCCATGATGTTCTCAAGGCAGGTCATGTTGGGAAAGAGACGGATATTCTGGAAGGTGCGGGCAATCCCTTTGGCAACAATCTGGTGTGGTTTCTTTCCCTGAATTTTTTCACCATTAAAAATCACGTTGCCGGTGTCCGGCTTGTATATGCCGGTAACAACATTGAAAACGGTTGTCTTGCCCGCACCGTTCGGGCCGATGAGACTGATGATTTCTCCCCGGTGCACCTTTAGATCCATTTGGTCGACTGCAGTTAAGCCGCCAAATTTTTTCGTGAGATGCTGCGTCTGTAGAACAATTTCATTATGGTTTCGATTCATTGGCTCTCTTACTTTTGTCCCGCTTTCTTTGCTCGTCGGGAATTTTTCAACTTTTCATTACCGCCTTTTCGATAAAAACCGAACCTCTATATCACTCCCCTTTTCCTTGGCCAGAGGCCGCCGGGACGAAATATCATCATGACAATCATTACCAGGCCAAAAATAAGCATTCGGTACATAGCAAAGGGGCGAAAAATTTCCGGGAAGAGACTGATCGCCGCAGCACCGATGACTACGCCCGGGATGGAACCCATGCCGCCGATAAGCACGATGCAGAAAAGCATGCACGACTCCATAAAGCTGAAGCTCTCAGGAGATACGATCATCAGCTTGCTGGCATAGATGTTTCCGGCTACCCCGGCCAGGGCAGCGCCCAAGACAAAAGCCAGAAGTTTATAATATCGGACATCAATTCCATTGGCTTCGGCGGCAATTTCATCCTCACGGATGCAGTTCCAGGCCCGGCCGATGCGAGAGTGCTGGAGTTGAATAAGCCCGATAATACTCAAGGCCACAACTGCCCATATTAAGAAGTAAAATTTAATGGAAGAATCGATTTCAAAAATACCAAAGGAAGGAAAATCAATACCAAATACACCGTTCGGTCCGCCGGTGAGATCAAAAGGATTGTTTAGCAGGGCCAATCGAACGATTTCGCCCATACCGATGGTTACAATACACAGATAGTCGCCCTTCAAGTGGATAACCGGAGAGCACACCACATAAGCGAACAGACCGGCGGCGAAAGCACTCACGGGCAGTAAGACAAGAATCGGAATACCCAACCGGGTATTGATAATTGCTGTTGTATACGCACCGATGGCATAAAACCCGGCATGTCCCAGATCAAAAAGCCCCACTTCACCCAGAACAATATTGAGGCTTAGGCCCAGCAGGGCGTAAATACCGAAGAAAAATGCCACATCAATATAGTAATTACTCACCATAAAAGGGTAGACGAAAAGCAGAACAAGAACGACAAAAAACCATATTTTATCAATATGTATTTTTCGATCAGATTTAAAAGATATGTTATTTTTCATGCGATTATACTTTTTCTGCTATGGTTTCACCAAATAGACCCGTAGGGCGAAAGATTAAAACCAAAATCAAAATTAAAAATACAAAGACATCCTTCCAGGCGGCCGATATGTAAGCACAGCCCAACATTTCCAGAACACCCAAGATAAGCCCGCCAAACATGGCGCCCGGCAGGTTGCCGATCCCTCCCAGTATGGTGGCTGTAAAGGCTTTAAGCCCGTAATTCCAACCCATGGTAAAACTTATTTGGCGATAATAACTGCCGACCATTACACCGGTTACTGCTCCCAGGGCGGGCCCTATCGTAAATATAAAAAGAATGACCGTGTTAAAGTTGATTCCCATGAGTGAGGCTGTATCCCGGTCCAAGGCTGTTGCTCTAATGGCTGCACCAAAGGTTGTTTTTTGAATCACATAATAGAGAATGCCCAGGAGACAAAGGGACATAATCAGGATAACCAACTGAAGAAGTGTGATATGGATGCCCCCCAAATGAAGGTGAATGTTTGGAATTAGCGATGCCGGGTAGGCCTGATACCGCGGTCCCCAGATGACCATAATGGCATTCTGAAGTAAAATGGAAGCACCGAGGGCGGAAACAACCGCCGGGAGACGTCCTGACGCATAAATCGGACGATATGCGGCCCGTTCCACCATAATACCGACAAGGGCGAGGCAGATTGCGGCCACCAGGGTCGCCGCAATCAAACCTCCCCATAATCCGAAATGGGATGTCACCAGAGCGGAACCAAAAACAAGCATCGTAAAACCGAGATAGGAACCCAGGGCAAAAAAATCACCGTGCGCGAAATTGATCAACTTCAATACGCCGTATACCATGGAATATCCCAGAGCAATCAGCGCATAGAAGGAGCCGATCGTCAGGCCATTGATGATTTGCTCGATAATGACTTGCATGATCCCTCCGCTTTGTGCGTTTACTTTCAAATCACTACTTGGAAATTACAATGCGTCCTTTCGAATCCACGACATACATATAAAACGGAACACCTTCCCGGTCTCCCTGTTGGGTGAAGCCGATCGGTCCTGTCACGCCCGGGACGCCGTTCACTTTATTTCTGAGATAATCTGAAAGAACATCGGCATCCGTGGAACCCGATTTGTTAATGGCATGGGCAATAATATTGAGTGCGTCCGCAGCGTAAATCGGCCATGGACTTGAAGGAATCTCACCAAATTTATTCTTGTAAGCCTTTAAGAATTCTTTGGCCTCGGGATAAGGAAGATCAGACGGCAGCGGTTCATTGGTCATAAAGCAGCCCTTGGCAACACTCAATCCGGCAATTTTAACAAATTCATCATTAATGGCCGCATTTCCACCGACAAAAGGACATTTAATGCCGATTTCCCTTGCCTGATTGACCAAAAGCGCGGCTTCCGCATAATAACCGGTAAAATACCACAAGTCAGGTTTGGCTTCCCGTAGCTCGGTAAGCATTACATGAAAATCCTTTTCGCCGGGTGTAATAGCATCATAATATACGATTTGAGTTTTCCCGGAATCGATCATCTGTTTGAGCCCGCGCTTTGTATCTTCTGCAAGCCCTTTCCCAAAAGCGGTGTTATCGTGCATGATTGCGATTCTTTTTGCGTTAAACCTTTCTTTGGCAACCTTTGCAAAAAAATTCCCCTGGGAGTCATCCCTGCCGCAGGTGCGGAAAAAATATTTCATATTCCGCTGGGTCAACCGTACCGCTGTGACCCCATAGCCGATATTCACTTTTTTGAACTTTTCATAAATATTGGAAGCCGGTTCACAGATTGATGAACCATATGTAGAGACAGCGGCAACGACATCTCTTTGGCCAACGAGTTTTGTGGCTGCCAGGGCGCCTGTTTTTGGTTGACCCTCGTCATCAACCACGCGAACTTCGACCATGCGTCCGCCTAAAATGCCACCTTTTTGATTTATCAACTGGGCTGCGATCTCACAAGACTGTCGGGCCATTTGCCCCTCATAGGCCCAAGGTCCGGTAATGGGTCCCTGAAGTCCTATGACTACCGGTTTTTTAGCCCATACCGCACCTGGGCCTGCCAGCGCCAGTGAAAGCATAACCACGCCAATGATCATCCAGGCTTTTGTTAATTTGATATTATTCATTTTACTACCTTCCTTATAATTAATGGTGTTAACGTTTAAGATCGCTGAAAGATATAACCCCACCATCTTTCGCAGTTGTTTCTAACTTCGATTTACGATTGAAAGGGGACAGGAATGATATTTTCTGTGTCATTCGCTATCCCCTTTCCCGTCATCAACGACATCGTTACCCTGGAAGACCTGTTATAATCGTCGGAGTTCTGACCATTTCATGAATCTGCCTTTTGGCGACTTTGTAGCGTTCGAAATAGACTGTTGCGACCTCTTTTAAAAATTTATACCCCAGTTCAGGATCCTGCTCACAAAGATCGAACAGTTTGTCGGCATCAATCGCCATGACTTCAACATCTCCCATGCAAACAGCAGTCAATGTGTATTCCTGCGGCTTCATGAAACATGCTGTGCCAAAAAACTCCCCCCGCTCTCTTTTCTCAAAAGAGATCCCCACCTTCTCACCGGGTTCATACCTGTTCAGGCTAACCAATCCTTTGGTGACGACATAAATGTGATCGGCCCTGTAACCCCTCTGGTAAACAAAAGAACCTTTTTCGAAAGATCTTTGCTCCGTGATTTTTGAAAGTTCTTCTAGCTGCGCTTCAGAAAACGCACCAAAAAAGGCCAATTTTTTAAACTCGCTGACTTCTGCCATAATTTTCCTCCTTTCTTAAACCGATAGTTGTCGATGTTGAATCCAATTCCATTAACTACAGGTGGATTTAAACCGAACTGCTTTCAATCTCATCGCCGAATTTAGTTTTGAAGGCTGCCTCAACAATATCCGCTGCCCATTTCGGCCTGCCGATATAATCAAAGTTGATCACCAGGTCAAATTCATACGGAGACGCTTCTTTCTTGCCATAAACTTTTTTGAAAAAATCTTTTTGCTCTTTATCGATTTGGTTTAACTTTTTATCCGCCCCGCTTTCGTCTACCTTAAGAATTTTTGTAAGGCGCTTGATTCGATGGTTTCGTCCACCGATAAAACGAACCGCCAGAGTCCGATCCCGGGGCAAAATCAAATGGGTCCCCCGTCCCACGAATATGGCGGGCTCTAAAAAAGCAATTGACAGAACAGCACTAAACAGATGTCTGGTATAGTCGCTTTTTATAAAAGATTTTTCGCCAAAAATCATCGCCAACAATTCACTCATTCTGCCCGGATAGATCTCGTCAAAAAAGGCAACCGTTTTTTCACTCAGTTTTGCCTGGCTGGCGATTTTTTCCAGTATCTGCCGGTCAAAAACTTGATAACCGATTCTTTCCGACAGGATATCCGCGACCTCCAAAGCGCCGACCCCAATTTTTCTGGAAAAACAGATCGTCGGAGGAATCTTTTGAACGATCTTACCCTTTTTCTTTTGAAGGCGCCTTTGTTCTCGATCTTTCATATAACGCTCAACCAGCTCAGCAGTACTCAACCTTTTTTTTGCGTACATTCCGGGCGTATATTTTCTACCACCTACAAATACTGTCATAGAATCCCCCTTTTGACTTTGCTCTAAATGCTTTGATGAATATGAACTCCGCCTGATTAAAGCTTTTGCCTGACTCAACTTGGACAGGGTACCTTTATGTTCAACTTAAAAGATAGCAATTCGCATGCCAGAGAAAGGAATCATCTGCAAACATGATAACCAACTGAAATTGAAATGAATTACCGTTAGACGCGAGAAGGGGCTGGGAAAAAGCTTTGAAGCAATGTCTGGTTTTTTTACAAAGTGTAAAGTAAAGAAGCTTGCAGAAAATCTTAGCCGTTTAGTTTTGATTTAATGGGTCTGATTGCACTGCGGGAAGAATACAACAACGGGTTTGAGAGGTCGGTGATAGTGGTGTATGCTTGAAGAAGCATTTGAGATAGAACTGCTGCGTGATGCTTTTTTCGGGAGCAGTTATGCGGGTACCCCATCAGCCGTATCTTATCAAAGTACTGGAAAATGGGGAATAAGAATTGCGTGACTGATACAGCCGGCTTACGTGGGAAGCGTAGTTATAATTACCGGAATTTTCATCATCTCATGGAGCTGCCTTTTAGCAAATTTATAAAGATCAAAGTAAATCTGGTTGATATTTTTCATAAACTTATACCCCACGTCTGGGTCTTTCTCGAAAAGGTCGATCAATTTGTCCGTTTCAATTACCAGGACTTCAGAGTCTTCGACACACATTGCAGTCAAAGTATGATTCCTTGGTTTCATGAAGCTTGCACAACCAAAGACCTCACCCTGGCCACGCTCTTCAAAGACAATCCCCACTTTATCCCCGGGTTGGAATTCCACCAGGCTAATCAATCCCCTTGTTATAATATAAAAGTGATTCGCACGATCGCCCTGTTGGTAAATCATTTCCTTCTTTTTATAATTTTTTTCCTCTGTGACTGTTGCCAATTCTTCAAGCTGTTTTTTTAAGAATACGCCAAATAACTCAAGTTTAATAAGGTCGCTGGCTTCTACCATGATACTTCTCCTTTTTAGGTAATGGTTGTTGAAATTGCCCATTGCTTTGATGTCAAAGCTCAGGAATTATTAAGGCTTTAGTAAAATTATCTTAAAAGCAATAACTGCGCCAAAACCAGTCACTTGAAAGATATTATTTTAACATTCCAATTTAATTCATATTATGTATTTCAATTGAAGATGTGCTTATTGAATATCGAAATGGATGGGATGGATAGGTGTCAGCTTTTTTTCCTGGTTGTCAAGAGAAGAGAAGTATAACAGAACGAAAAAGAACGAAGAACTGATGGCTGATTATCAAGAGGTTTGATATGCTCCAAACTCCAGATTCTTGGGCGGTTTGATGTCATATTGTGTATGCATCAAGGGAAAAATGACCGAATTTTTTGGTGAGACCTTCCCGATCCAATTCTAATGCATCCGGCAGAAACTTTAGGATATTCAGAGCTTCCACGCCTTCTTGTCCCATTTCTTGAATTGCCAGGTCTCCCGAAAGCCCGTGTATAAATACACCTTTTTTAATAGAATCCGGAATACCTAACCCCAGAGCGTGCATGGCGGCGATGGTTCCTGTAAGTATATCGCAGGATCGGTTTATTGCCATACCTGAATAGCCACTTATGTTAATATCAATACTTCCATCAGGATTTCCGATGATCGATTGCTCTTCTTGAAAAACAATAAATGACCTTAATTCTCGGGCGGTCTTTTGGAGAACATCAATCTTGTTTTGAGCTATCTCACGTGTGCTTTTTTTTGTAATTAGAGACATCTCTTCTATATCCAGAGTGAGAATAGTTTCCTTTAACCTTGATTTGATAATATCAAGATCGTTGGCTATGGCCAAAATGCCATTGCGGCTTAAAATGAGCGGTTTTTGTATGCCTTTAGCCAGTTCTGCAACAACCTGCAGAGTTTCATCATCTTGAGATAGTCCGGGGCCCAGGACGACAATATCTACTTTTTCTGAAAGGTTTAACAATGCCTGCACGTTCTCGATGGAAATATTACCCGAGGTGGTTTCCTTTTGAGAAACAGGTACGATATGGTTCCCTTTGTTAGCGACAAACTGCGTTATGGAGTCGGATACGGCAAGTCTTGCGTAATTACCGCCGGTTTCAATAAACGACAATGCTGAAAGATAAGCATCCCCGAAATGGCTCGGTTCCCCCGCAATAAACAGCGCTCCTCCCCATTTTCTCTGTTGCTCCGTTGTATCCTTTGAAGGAAGTTCATTCGGATCGTTGGTTTTAATTTTCAATGTGTCTGATGCCGTGAGGGTGGGTGGATAGGATAAGTGTGATACGAACAATTTTCCACAAAAACCATATCCGGGGTGGAGCAGATTTCCGATTTTCGGTAAACCAAAGCATAAAGTAGAATAGGCCTTTACAGCGGTTCCCATTATTTGTCCTGTATCACCGTTGATACCGGTGGGAAGATCGAGGCTAAACACTTTTTTCTGACTATAATTTATCATGTTAACCACATCAGCATGCAGTCCGGAAAGATTCTCATAAAGACCGATCCCAAAAATCGCATCTAAAATCGCATCACAACGGTTTACGTCATTTCTTATCGATTCTACAGATTCCAACTCCAGTATTTCAATGGGGAGCCGGGTGAGTATTTTGTAGTTTGTTTTTGACTCTCTCGTTAGTATGCGTGGGTCGCCTATCATAAGGACCTTGACTATGCCGCCATTCGAGTGAATCATCCTGGCAGCAACATAGCCGGCTCCGCTGTTCCCGCCGGTACCGCAAAACACCAGAATAAATTTGTTTTTTATACCGGAATCTCTTGCCAAAACAGAATATGCAGCATGACCTGCATTTTCCATGATAACCAAATTGTCTATACCAAATTTTTCAATGGCGGTATTATTTAAAGCTCTCATCTCGGAAATTCTGCAGGCTTTCATTCTTTCAACCTTTCATACGATTTTATTTCAGTATAAAATGGAACCCGGAGATTAATATAAAAACATTGGCTTTCCGGCCACAGCCCCGATATTCGGGCGATATTGGTCAATGTCATACAACTCCTGAACATCTACACGCTTTAAACCTGTTGAGATGTTGCTGATAGGGACATCGGTGTACTGCCCATTGCGGAGAACAATCAGTCGACCCGTGGATTTCTTTTTAATCAAATTAATGGCCATATTCGCGAAGTTCAACGCGACCATAAGATCCAGGGAATCCGGAGCACCGCTTCGCATGAGATATAACAAAGGTTGAAAGATAATACCGATTCCTGTCAAGCTCTTGATCGCTTCTGCGGTAACGGCACCAATACCGCCGAGTTTTTTGTGGCCATAGGGGTCGGCTTCGCCAGAAACGACCAATTCACCACCTACCATTTTTGAACCTTCGCTGATCGTCATCATGGCATAGTTGCTTGGATTATTTTTTCTGTCCTCCACGAGAAAGTTTGATAGTCGTTCTATGTCGAAAGGCACTTCAGAAATGATAGCCCGGTCTACACCCGCCAGATAGGCTGAAACCAAAGACGTTTCACCGCAATATCTGCCAAATAACTCGACAACGGCAATTCTTTCGTGAGATCCGGATGAAGTTCGCAGTGCGTGAATAAAATTAACGCTTCGCGTGATGGCAGTAGAAAACCCAATGCAGTAATCTGTGCCAAAAACATCGTTGTCCATTGTTTTAGGAATGGCGACAACAGGGAATCCTTCTGCATGAATTCGATCGGCAAAGGAGAGGGTATCATCACCACCGATTGGAATCACTGTATCCACGCATAGTTTTTCCAGGTTGGAAAGAATGTGAGAAGTGAAATCGATTTTTTCTTTATTGCTGGAAAATTTGTTTTTTAAAAAATCAGGAGCATGATCTAATTTGACTGAACCGGGATTGGTACGGGAGGTGTGTAGAAAGGTGCCACCGGAGCGGTCAACTGTTCGCACCGTAAATTTGTCGAGCTCCACAATGTTTAAACTTTGAGATTGCGGATCGTCTGGATTGTAAGCAAGTAGCCCCTCCCATCCCCTTCGTATCCCTATCACCCGCAATCCATCATCAATAGCACCGCAAACCAATGCCTTGATACAAGGGTTAAGTCCCGGGACATCTCCACCACCTGTCAGGATTGCAATGCTTGTCTGATTTTTTGAATTCATACCTTTACTCCGCTATGGATAAAATTTCCTTTTGGTGGAATACGTCTTTCCCAAAAGGGTCGGCGTAATGAAGGTTGCATGAATCAAAAAAATATTTCCAATGTTTTTTCAAGTCCTTCTCAAAATACTAATTTGCGAACAAGCGGATAAGTCACTGTAATCGCGCACAAGGTTCTGAAGAAGATTATCGGTGTTTCTAATCCGAAAGATACTGAAATTTAATGCCGGGCTATCGTCCTCGTCAGGCAATATTTTGTGATCGAATGATCAGCAGGGAGCGATCTGCCAGATGCAACAGGCCGGCTGCCACACTCCCGTAAAATACCCGGGCCAAGCCGGTCCGACCGTGGCTCGTCATCGCAATAAGATCGACTGCTTCACGTTCAGCTATGTTAATAATGGTATTCACAACAGGCCCATGGACAACATGGGTTCGAGCATGAATTCCTTTCTCGCGGAACTCGCCTTTCAAGGATTTTAGATAAGATTCGGCCTCTTTAAATCGCTGTTCTATTTCTCTGCGGTGAAGTTTCGTACTATATTCTTCGACACCGCTAATACGAGGCAATCTAACGATTTGCACAAAAATTACTCTGGATCTGAAACATTGTGCCAAGTTTTCCACATGCCTCAATATCCTTTCAGCCTCTTTTGAGCCATCAAGTGGCACTAGAATTGTCTTGTACATATTAAACTCTATAGCAGAAATGATCATCTATTGAAGACGCGAATCCGTCCTGTTGGTATAAAGCATATCTTTCACAATTATGGAGACCAGATGATCTTCCCCAGATTTTACCTCTTCGGAAACCGCTTCAATGAGATCATATAAAGTTGTTTTAACTGTGGCAGTTTTCGGAATGAAAGACAGTAGTCTTCCGGTAAGGATCAGATCTGTTTTTTGCATGTCAATTCTCCTGCGAAAAAATGAAACAATATTCTTTTATCTTTTGAGTTGCCCCGCCAGAGGCCGCTGAAAAAATCAATTCGCATCTGGCAGGACAGGTATTGCTTCAGCATTAATTACCGCTCTCATATTTAAAGGAAAGGTTTACCCTGGCACGATAAGCGGTGATTTTCCCATTCTCGACCTTCAAGTCCAGCTTGGTAATTTCTGCAACCCTAAGATCTCTGAGCGTTTTACCTGCTGTTTCTACTGCACTTTTGGCAGCGTCTTCCCAGGAAACATCGCTCGATCCAACCAACTCAATAATTTTATAAGTGCTTTCATTCATGATCTTCCTCCTTTTCTTTTTAAATTATCCTTGGTCCAAATAGATATCTCTCATTTTTTCCCGATGATCGATCATGTAGCGCATGGTCGCTTCTTTATTCAGATCTTTTTGAAGCGGCGATAAGCATGCTCGATCAATTTGATACGCCCGGACATAGAGGTTTCGATGCCTCGGGGGAACATTTTCATAAGAGGTCAGGATGCTGACCAGTTGGCCGCCATAACTGCGAATAATGTCTGTGATCTTTTTGATCGAACCCGATCGATCCGCTATGACAAACGCGAACTGTACCCCCTTTTTGTCTACACCCGTTAAGTTGGTCAATACCCTAAACAGGTCGGTCTGAGTTATAATCCCTACCAACTGGCCCTGGTCATCTACGACCGGAACAGCGGAAATCTTGTTTTTTAGGAGAAGTTGCCCCGTCTCTTCTATGGAAAAATCCGGAAAAACTGTTATCGGATTTTGGGTCATGATATCCTTTACCTTTATTTTGGATAGAAGGTAGAAGAGTTCATGAATTTCCAATGATGTAGCATCAGAAGCGGATGCTCTTTTCAAATCCCGATCGGTAATCACCCCCACCAGCTTGCCGCGGTCCATCACCGGGAGGATACGAATGTTGTTTTCCTTAATAAGCCGGACAGCTTCTTTCATGGAATCGTTTTCGCCAACGGTGATAACCGGTTTGCTCATCCAATTAGAAACCAGCATAGTAACACCTCTATTATATGTCTTATAAGAAGCACTTCATTTGGGCTTATTCACGTTTATGCCGATCCACGCGTATACTCAATAACGGGACCGGACAGTGACGGAACATTTTCTCTGCCGTGGTGCCGAAAAAAATGCCTTTCAGATTGCTGCGACCCTTTGGTCCCATAACCACAAGATCCACGCCCTCATCTTTTATTGATCGGATCAGCTCCTGGAACGGTATCCCGACCCGAATAACCTTTTTAACAGGAAGATGAGCGATAGATGTTTCTTCAATGAGTTTGTCGATACGCATGGATCGGTTTTCTTCCTGGTTTTTTGTGAACTCTTCCACAGAGATGGCCGTGCTATATACGGAAACCGTTTGTACAGCATCGACATCCCGCTGGTTAATGACATGCGTTATGAGCAGATCCGCTTTCAGGTTCTCTGCAAGATCAGCCGCATACTTTAAGGCCTCTTTTGAATACTCTGAAAAGTCACAGGCGACCATGATTTTTCCGATTTTTATCATTTTATTCTCCCATTTTCACAAGGCAGTTTACCATCTGAAACAACAACGTCGCAAAATGTATGCCATAGGAATAGAGGGGGCAGATTGGTCAGGAACTATCTGATAACTAAGAATATAATTAATGATTAATGAAATATTCTCACAGACGGGTTCATTGCCGGTGTCGAAATTTTTTACAGAATGTAAAAAAGAGAGATTGTCACATAGTTTTGATATTGGATGAAAAAAATGATAAAAATTTTCTTATATAGGAAAAAATGATGGGGTTCGGGATTGAGATATCAGATCTGTCAGGATGCGTATATCAGTTATGTAATGTATCAATACCCTCAGGATAAGATGAGTTTGAAGGGGACTATCTAAAAGAATAGTTTGCAAATTCGGTAGTTAAGGCTTTTTGCATACGAAATTCCTGGTTTTTCTTTCTTATTCCGGCGCCCTCAAGTTTGGATTTCAGGTCTTTAAAATCTGTTGGTTTCAAAAGATAATCGTATGCCCCGAGCCTCATTCCTTCCACTGCTGTTTCCACGGTACCATGTGCAGTCAGGACGATTACTTCAACTAAAGGAAATTCCCCTTTTATTTTCCTTAAGGTTTCAACACCCCCCATTCCGGGCATCTCAAAATCAAGAATAACAATGTCAATCACTTTTTGTTTCAATGTTTCAAGACATTCATTTCCGTTAAAAGCAATTGAAACCTCTGCGCCTGCAGCTTGCAACCGTAAGGAAATCAATTCTACAAACGGTTTTTCGTCGTCGACGACGAGAACTTTTATCGCTGTTTTCAATGGGACAACCATTTTTGTTATAGATTCATTTTTTGTTTCAACATCTTGTTGGCTGGTAATAATCTCTTCTTCTTTTTCGGACGATTCTTGCGTGAGATTTTTTATTTTCGCTTTTGCAATGCGGTCTTCTTGCTTTCGTTTTTTGATATGGGCATCCGTTAATTTGGAGATTAGATCTTCGTAATCTGTCGGCTTTAAAAGAAAATCAAAGGCGCCTATTTTCATCGCCTCAATCGCGTCTTGAATACTTCCGTGACCGGTTACCATAATAACTTCAACCAAAGGATGGTTCTTTTTAATATTTATCAATGTTTCGATTCCATTCATTCCGGGCATCCAGACATCCAGGATAACCACGTCAAAATCTTCTTGATCCAACAATTCGAGACATTCATTACCTCCTGGAACGCCCGTAACCGATATTCCCCCTTCTCTGAGGATCAGCGAAAGCATTTCCACAAAATCTTTTTCGTCATCGACAATGAGCACTTTTATTGACTTGTCATGCATAATTCACCATTAAAGAGAAAATCCGGATGTCAAACAATGAACAAGTCCCGGATAAAGATCCGAAATATTTTCGGTGATCTTATCAATGTTGTTTGTGCAACATCTAAAACGGATATAAGAAATATATGCCTTTTAACCATACAAATATAAATACTGTCGAATTAAATATCTCCACTTCTTCTCAACAGAAGTTTGGCTTCGGCCTTTCTAATACGCTCTTCCTGATCATCTTTTCTCTGCCGGGCTGCTTCGAGCTTTTCAGACAAGTCGTCAAATTCTGCGGGTTTCAATAGATAATCAAAGGCCCCAAGCTTCATTCCTTCCACAGCGGTCTCCGTGGTGCCATGCCCGGTCAGCATGATGACCTCAACTAAAGGATATTTCTTTTTAATCTCTCTCAATGTTTCGATGCCGTCCATGCCGGGCATCTTGATGTCCAGGACAACCACGTCTATCGTTTTTTCATTCAGCATTTCCAGGCATTCTTTGCCGCTGTATGCGGGTGTGACTCTCTCTCCGGTTTCTTTTAACCTCAAGGACAGCATCTCCACAAAATCTTGTTCATCATCAACGACCAACACCCGTGTCGGTATTCGGATCATGGCTTTTTTCTCCTTTTAATTTGTTGAGTAAATCAAAAAAATGATCTTCTTCATTCAGCCCATCCTTTATCTCTGAATGTATCGGGAGTTTGACACAAAAGACCGTGCCCTGTCCGAGCCGGCTTTCTGCGTCGATTTTTCCCCCGAGCCTCTCAACAATGCCTCGGGTAACGAACAGGCCAAGACCTGTGCCCTGCCCCGGGCTTTTTGTGCTGAAGAAGGGCTCGAATATCTTATCAAAATTTTCTTGTGGAATTCCTGCACCTGTATCCCGGACGAAGACGGACACCATGCTGTCTTCTTCTTTCAGTGTGATGTCTATTTTTCCGCCCGTCACACTGGCATGAATCGCATTGGTCAGGAGATTGATAAAAACCTGTCTAAGTTGATACGGGTCACTCCAGATGGACGTCAGGGACGCATCAAACTCCAGGTTGATTTTGACATCTTTGTTGGCCGCCTCTCTGTGAACCAATTGCATTGCTTCATCCGACAATTTGGCCAGGTTAACTTCAGAAAAGACGGACTCGTTTTTTTTAACAAAACCGAGTAGCTGGTGTGTTATTCTCTTGGCCCGTGCAATACTTTTTACGATTTTCTCCAGGGCCATCTCAAAATCTTTCTTTCGGGGGATATGGGCCAGTTCCTTCTTTTTCAGAATAAGCTTCATCCAGCCGGCCGATTCATTAATTATTGCCAGCGGGTTGTTGATTTCATGGGCCATTCCGGTTGCCAGGGTTCCCAGAGAAGCCAATCTTTCAGTGGCGATCATCTGTTGCTCTATTTTGCTCCTGAATTCTGCTTCTTTTTCCTGCTCTTCCAACCGACGGACCTTTTCATGGGCTTGCTTGATTTTGCCAATGAGATGCTCGAGTTCTATGGGTTTCGTGAGGTAGTCAAAGGCCCCTGACTTAATACCTTCAACACCATCCTGGGTCGTCGCCTGACCGGTCAGGAGGATAACCTCGGTCGTGGGGTATTGTTTTTTGATTAGATTCAGCGTTTCGATCCCGTTCATCCCCGGCAGTTTAACATCCAATATGATCACGTCCACCGGTGTTTCGGCAAGAATCGACAGGCACTCTTCACCGCTTCCTGCTTCTCGAGGGGGCATGCCCCTTTTTGTCAGGCGCTTAACAAGGGGATGCCTGAAATGTTCTTCGTCATCAACAAGTAGAAGTCGAATATTCTCCATGGCGAGTTGTCCACTTTTGTGTGTTCTAAGCACGGTCAGCACTTAAATTCAGCGACCTTTCATATCAACCCCAGTATTTTCCACCAAACAGATGACACGATCGTAAGGATAATCAGCAAAATAGGTGTAGCGACGACACCCACTTTCGTAAGATCGGAAGATTTAAAATACCGATAACTGTAAGCAATGGCATTGGGCGGACATCCGATCACCAGAAGCATGGCGAAAGAGGTGGCGCATCCGAGGCATAATGCGATAACGGTGGGATCTACGCCTTCCAACTGAGCCATGGGAATGATAATAGGAAGAATCAGCGCCGCGGCCGCCACGTTTGCCATGGCATTGGTGACCAGTGCGCCAAAGATCGCCACCCCCACGAAGAGCAGTAGCCAGCCGCCGCCCTTGAACAACGGGAAAAAGAGGTTGGCGAAGTATGTGGCCGCACCGGAATACCCCATGGCCAGTCCCAGAGAGATGCCCCCGCCAAAGATAAAAAGGGCGGTGCCCCACTCAAGATTCTCCTGGATATCGTCCCATTTCAAGATATTGGAAAGGACCAGGGCGGTGACGCCCAGCATGCCGGTTACGGAATAATGTATACCATGAAACCCTTTGGTTAACCACAAAAGAAAGGTCACGCCGATAATCCCCACCGCCTTTTTTTCCAAAGGGCTCCAGGGACCGATATCTTCATCAAACGAAGGCAGTTTAATGTTTTTATCAGGGCGGAACACGAAATAGACAACTGTGACGGCTGCCGGAACGGTGATCAGCGCTGCCGGCATACAGTACTTGATCCAATCGAAAAAGGTGATTTCCAGTCCGGTAAATTCTTTGAGAAAAGCCGCGGCAACCATACAGCGGCCCCCGCCGACCAGTGATCCCATCCCGCCGCAGGAGCAGGCGAAAGGAAGGGAAAGCATCATAAACTTGGCGGTGTTGCTTTGGGGATCAATACCCGAAGCCCGCATCAAAGGGATCATGGTGACGATACCGATGGCGGTGGCCGCAGCGTCATGCATGAAAGCGGATGCTATTCCCAAGCTAATTGAAAGAAAAAAGGTAAACCGTACGACGCTGTTTCCCGCCCTTTTAACCACAAAGTAACCCAGCCGTTTGGTCAGACCGGCTTTGTCTAAAGATATGGCAAAAATTAGACAGCACATAATGAAAACCACCACCGGATGCATGTAGGGCGCCCATGCGTTCTTAACGTCACTGATACCCATGATCACCAGGAATACACCAATACAGACCGCCGTTATTTCGAGGGGAATCGGTTCCACGATAAACAGAAAGATGAGGACTGCGAGGACGGCCAGAAACCGTTTTGCTCTGGGAGAAAGACCGTCAACGTAATCGACTTTCAGCCCGGTGGTTTTTAGCTCGGCTATTTTCCCCTCCAAAAATTTAACCGTTGATTCGGGTTTTCCGGGATGTATGGCTTTCAGGAAATATTTATCCGTATTGTCATTTTCAGCAGATATTAACGCGAAGTACTGATCGACACCATTTAACAGCAACTGATTTTGATCGCCGGTTATCTTGAATTTTGTCCCTTCCGGTCTGGGGAGCAGCAGAACGATAATACCGAGCAAAAGTGCTATACAGATTTGGAATGATTTCGTTTTTAAAAGCATTTTCTCTCCTTTCAAGCCCTTTCCCGTTGTTGATACGCTTCCTTGATTTTGGCCAACAACTCTTCAAAATCACACGGTTTGGTGAGGTAATCAAAAGCACCGTATTCAATACCTTGCCTTGCAGCGTCCTCCGAACCATGACCGGTAAGCATGATAACGACAATGTGAGGGTCCATTTTTTTAAATATTTTCAGGACTTCAATGCCGTCCATATCTTCCATTTTGAGATCAATCACCGCCAGGTCAAAATCCTCTTTACGAAGTGTCTGAATGGCCTTTGAACCGCTAAAGGCTTTGACAACTTCAATGTTTCTTTTGGACATGCGCTTGGCAATCACGTTTGCAAATCCTTTCTCATCATCTACGAGCAGGAGCTTGATCGGGCCTGATTCCGGGGGTGAACCCTTCACCGGCAAATACGGTGTTGGTTGTTCACCTTTCCCTGTGGATTCCGGATCTGCCGTAATGTGCTTTGCCTTTGACATGATCAATACCTAAATCATCCGGGAGGTAATCTCTTTCATGCGCGCCTGGACTATCTTGTCTTCGTGCAGCCTTTTCTTGGTCGCTGCTTCTTTTACCTTGGCGGTGAGTTGCTCCATGTCACAGGGTTTCATGAGATAATCAAATGCGCCCCATTTCATCCCGTCTATGGCAGATTCCACCGTGGCATGACCGGTGAGCATGACGACTTCAACCAAAGGATATCGTTTTTTAATTTCTTTCAGGGTTTCAATCCCATCCATGCCCGGCATTTTGACATCGAGTATGATGACTTCGATATCCTCTCTATCTTGAAGCTGTTTCAGCGCTTCATCACCACTGAAAGCAGGGATAATGCTCATCTGCCTTTTGGTCAGACGCTTGGTCATGGCCTCCACAAAAGGGGCTTCATCATCTACCAAAAGTACCTTTGCAATGGTCATATTCATTTCTCCTTTATTTAATTTGTCTGATCTTTTGGAATGGGAATTCGAATGCTGAATGTCGTTCCCATCTCGACAACACTTTTCACTTCGATATTTCCCCCCATCTTTTTGATGATGCCGTAGCAGATGGACAGACCCAATCCGGTCCCTTTGCCCACCGGTTTTGTGGTAAAAAACGGGTCAAATATTCTGGAAAGATTTTCCCGGTGCATGCCGGGACCATTATCCGCCAAATCGATAACAATGTTTTTATCTTCCACCCGGCTGGTTATGTCGATGATTCCGCCGCCGCTGCTGTCCATGGCATCCAGTGCATTATTGATGAGATTCAGAAAGACCTGCTGAATCTCTGTCTGAGAGGCCTGAATGAAAGGCAGGTCATTCCCAAGATTTTTCTTGATCGAAACCTTGCTGTATTTCGCCCGTTGTTCTGAAAGCCCGATCACATCTTCGATCAGGTCGTTTACCTGGACGACCTGAACCCTGGAATCTGTTTTTCTGGCAAAACTGAGCAGCTTGTGGGTGATTTCCTTGCAACGCTTACCCTGAACATTGATCTGTCTTAAAGCTCTCTGGAATTCATTCAGATTCTCACTTTCAGAGAATTCCTCTTCCTCCAACAGATCCTGTATCCATCCGGCCTCTTCAACCATGATGGCGACCGGGTTGTTGATTTCATGGGCAATCCCGGCTGCCAGTTCACCCACGGAGGCCAGTTTGCCGGTTTCGATGACCTGTTGATTGAGCATTTCTTTTTCCCGGTCAGCCTGGGCAATGCGATTGACCATTCTTCGAGACAGTAAAACCGCCATGGTGATGATACTGAATCCGCCGATTAGAAAGATGATTACGGCGACATTCTGAGCACGTTTCAGGTCTGAAAAGGCATCGGCCGTATTTTGCTGAAACACCAGAAGCCACTCTCCGTTTTTGAGAAAAGCGGACTCGTATATGTTTCTTTTGCCGGATGCATCCTTTATTTCGGAACAATGGACTTCTTCATCCTTCTCTTTTCCGGTTTTTATAAAATCCATGTATGTTTCTTTGCTCGGAACAATGTCGAGAAGCGGTTCAGTCTGGAATTCTCCCTGCCTGTTCAGGATAAATGCAAATCCGGTTTTGCCGATGCGGATGCTTCGGACCAGGTTGTTAAAGGCGACAAAATCGATGGTGGATCTCAGTATCCAGGGTTTTCCCTGATGATTGTTTTGCACCGCAACGATGAAGTGAGGACGGCCGCGGAGACCTAAAAAAACATCACTGATAAAGTACGGGCGTTGGATTGCTGTCTTAAACCAGTCTGCTCCTGAATATCGGGCATTTGCCAATTTAAACGGCCCGGCATAGGCAACCTGAACCCCCCGGTTATCGACCACGCCGAGGTCTTCAAAGACAGAACCGTATCCCTGTTGAAGCAAAGAAACATACATGGATTTTATAAAAACC
>JBHPCZ010000061.1:0-20182 GCA_042573625.1 Thermodesulfobacteriota bacterium | reverse complement strand
GTTTCAGGGTTCAGGGGTCGGGGTTCAGGGATTAGGGGCCGAGAGTTAAAAGACAAGGACCGAAAGAGCAGAAGTTGAGAAAGTGAGAAGATAAGAAAGGACCCCGGTTAAATGGTCTCCGAATTTAACTGGACAAGCAGAGGGCCCCGGTTAAACAAAAGAAAATGCTGGTTTCACAGGGCAAGCAGAGGGCGGAAGGCAGCAGGGAGTAGGAGTAAGCAGAGGACAGTAAGGAGTAAGCAAAATGTTGCCGACATTATTAAAACCGCAGAATATCCAACACGAAATGTCCAATTTCCAAGGAAACCTTCTTCACTCTGTGGTTCCTTGTTGGATATTGGATATTCATATTCCCTGAACCCCGACCCCCGAACCCTGAAACCTCTCTTTCTACTTTTCACCTTTCACCTCCGAGCGACAATCAGGGTCAGAAAACGGAAAAATGTTGAAAAAGCATTAAGTATTTGCTGTATTTTCAATACTACATAATGACATTTTATTGCAACCCACTACTATATATAGGCCCAATAAGACCAAAAGGATTATTCATTGACATATCAGGCAATTATATGATATGCAAATTTAATATCTGTTTTGGTATTATGAAATGTTATATTTTGCCCAATCAAGGGGTGATATTATGAAATTCAATAAATTAATTTCAATGGCATTTTTATGCCTCTTTACCGGATTGTTTTTTTCCGCTCCCAATGTCGATGCCTCCGAAGCCATTGCAAAAGTCACCCGGTTTGACGGGGATGTTATCGTCATTTCCGGAAGACAAATTTACAAACTCACAAAAACCGGTACGCTTTTGTATGGTAATGACCGCATCCAAACCCGAAAAGGCGGCGTTGTCATAACCTTTAATGACGGCGCCATCATGAAAGTCCAGCCTTACAGCAGTACCATGATTCAGGAAGAAGAGGAACAGATCGGATGGTTTGCCAGGGCGAAAAAAAAGGTGCGCAGACTCACGGTTTTCGTGGGCCAGTTCCGATTTAACAGCGGTAAATCAAAAAGAAAAAATTACCTTCAAACACCCACCGCTGTCTGCGGTCTGCGGGGAACCGAGGCATGTGTCGCATACGACAACATTAATTCATTCTTGAAAATGTATATCGGAAAGGTGTCCGTTTCCGGCCTTGTAGACGATACCACCTGCGGTGCAATCGGTGAGGCCATCGCCAACAACAATGATGTCTACAACAGCATTTTAAACGCCTGGACGGCATACGAAGGCGCAACAACAGATGAAGAAAAGGCAGCGGCCTACGAGGGCTTGCTCGTGGCGCTCCAAACCTCGCTCACCACACTCCTGGGGAATGAACACCTGAGCGAAGATGCCCAGACTGTGCTGATAGATGCTCGTGAGGAAATCAACAAAGAGCTCGAAAAAATTACCGGAACCACGTCGAGCACAACGACCACCACAACCACAACCACCACGACCACGACATCAACCACGACCACAACGGTGTATGGGGGATAAAGGCAGGGATCAGGGATCTGGGGTCAGGGAGCGGAGGACAGAAGATAGAGGACAGGGGCCGGGGCTCAGGGTTCAGGAAGGTTGAAGAGATTAGAAGTTAAGAAGATGAGAAGTTGAGAAGATAGGAAGAGCAGAAGACAGAGAGCAGAAGGCAGGGAGCGTTTGGCGCAAAGCGCTGAGCGCATAGCGAAAAGCGAAGATTAGAAGGTAGAGGACAGGGAGCAGAGAAAAGAAGACAGAGGTCAGATGGCAGATAACAGAGGACAGAAAGGACTTGAAAGTAGACACTAAATAGTAGGCAACAGGGAGTATGACCGCACTTGGGACATCCAATCTACTGCCTTTAACTATTTAACCAATTAACCAATAACTTATAACAAATAACTTTTTACCTTTTACTTTTTACATTTGACCTTTTACTTTTCACCTTTCACTTTTTACTTTTCACAATTCATCACTATGCGTTAATTTGGCGAAATAAAACGACATTTCTTAAATGGCAAAAATGATAAATAAAAACCGATATATCGACAGAATATGCGCAGCGGGAACGATCTGTCTCGCCCTTATATTCTTCACATGCGCAGCGTTTGCCGGTGACGGGAATATCCGTGTCGGAAGTCTGAAGATCACCCCCGGCATCAAATACAAAGGATCATACCAAAAAAATATCTTCTACGAACCAACCGATGAAAGGGATGATTATATTCACACCTTTACGCCGAACATCCTTTTTGAATACGCCGGCGGCACGCTGGGCAATTATCTCAAAGCAGGATACGATCTTGACCTGGCCGCATACATGGATTATGAGGACAACAATTATCAAACTCACCGCCCCTGGATTTCTTTATCTGTAGATAACCTGGGCCCATTTTATTTGAAAGCTGATGAAAAATATGTCTACACTACGGACCCCTATGGTACGGCGAACACCTACAATCTCGGAACTAAAACGACCCGGTGGACCAACGACGTAGACATCGCGCTGGGGTATCGGTTTGCAGACAAGTATGCACTGGAGCTCGGTTATCGAAACTACGTAGAGCAATTCAAAGAAAACAAAGACCAATTTCAGGACAGGATCGATCACCGAATCAGTGCCACCTTCTTTGTCAAAGTGGCCAGCAAAACCCTTCTGTTCGGCCAGTATCGCCGCACTGATGCGGACTACGACGAGCAGAATGAGGGCAATATTCAGGTTGCGGGATTTTTCCCACCCATAGTGTTCTGGAACGCTGAAAACTCCCAAGACTACACACTGGATGATTATTTTGTCGGTGCCCGCTTTCATCCCACAGGGAGACTCAGTGGCGAAATCAAAATCGGCTACGGTCAAAAGACCTACAAGAACAGCTTCAACCCTTACGGCACCCCTTATGAAGACGAAGACACGTTGATCGCGGAAACCAATGTTCGCTATGTGATTAAGAAAAACGCATCTGTATCTGTGAACTTCTACAGAACCTTTTTGGGGTCTCCGGACCTCGTCACGCCGGTCTCCCCGACCGGATATGAAGACACAAAGATCGGCATTGCCTATACGCACAATCTGAACCGAACCACGTTCCGGGCCGGATTCGATTACAACCTTCAAAATTATAAAAATGAAATGCCCGGGTTTCCGAACAAGTACTTCCAGGTTTACACCGTCCGTGCCGAATTGGACTATCGAGTCAACAAATGGCTCACGGCCGGTTTGGATTACAAGCATGAGGACAAAGACGCCAGCGATGCCGTCTACGAAGCCACCGAGTACTCGGACAATGTAATCTCTTTTTCCGGCGATGTGGTTTTTTAAGTCACAATTTGTCTAATAATCGACACTTTTTCCCCTGTTTAAAATTCTTGCCTTTTTCACCTCGCTATCGTAAAGTATTCTTTTCGAATCATCTCCAAAAGAGCTGATGATTTTGCAAGGATTCAAGGATTCAAGGGCCCAAGGATTCGAGTGAAATGCTTCAGAATTACAGGGATCTAAAAGTTTGACAAAAGTCATACAGACTCTGTTTGGAACTTTATGGTTCTATTTGCGAATTAGAAACCCAGCTCCTGCTTTCAGGTAATTTGAATTATCTAAGTAAAGAATCCGGGCCCAGAGGACCCGGCTTTGATATAACCCTGGAAGGGGATATTTTACTGCTGAACGGATTAAATCCGAAACAAATCTTAAATTCGAATGCTCAAATGCTCAAAACAATCAAGAAAGTATTAATTTCATAACGGTGAATTTGTTTTGAACATTAGAATTTTGGTCATTAGAACTTGTTTCGTATTTCGTATTTCGTGGTTACCCCTTCGGGGTGCTTCGCGCTAATTTTGTATCAATTTATTTCGGCAGAGCCGGAGAACTCTGACCTGGCCCAGGCGCCGCCCCAGAGGGGCTCTGCCCCGGCGGGAGGACCAGGTTTTCAAGGGCTAAATAAAAACCTATAAAAACTGACTCAAGGTTTGAATATGAAACTTTCACGGCATCCGGTATACATGATCTTTGCTCTCTTTTTTCTCATCAACGCGTGCGCCACAACCGGAGACGTGGTGACGGTTTCCACCATTTCGAACCAAGGGCTCGAGAATCTTAGTGAGGCGGAACTTAAAAGGATTAATGAAATCAAAGAGACAAAAAGAAAGGAAGCAGAAGATCATAGTCTGAAAAAAGTCATTCAAGAGACACCCAACTACACGGTTTCAGAGTATCTTGCACTCAATCCGGATGCCATCAATCCCACGGCCGGCGACTACTGGGTCGGCGGATACGATGTCATCGACATTCTGATTTACGAAGAAACGGACCTTTCCCGTGAAAATGTAAGAATCGATGCCAAAGGATACATTTCCTTTCCTTTGATCGGCAGACTAAAAGTCGATGGTCTGACCACATCTGAGATTGAAAAACTCATATCCCGAAAACTTGTACAGGAAAACTACATTCTGGATGCCCACGTCAGCGTTGACGTCAAGGAATACAACAGTAAAAAATATATCGTGCTGGGCGCCGTGGGACGCAGAGGGACCTATTCGCTCAGAGCCAAAGAAAGGGTACTGGATGCCATCTCAAAATCAGGGGGAATCGATTTTGAACAGGGCGGAAAGCAGGGGATGATTATTCGTACGCTGAATGCCGATACACCCAAAGAGAGAAAGATCGTTATCAAAATCGATCTTTCCGGGTTGCTGGAAGGCGGCATTCAGGAGTCCAACATTCTCCTCCAGGACCGGGATCTCCTCTACATTCCCAAGCCGGATTATTATTACATTATCAAACACAGCGGCGGCGGGGGAAAGTACCCGTATATGGAAAAAAATATCACCATTGTCGAAGCCATCGCGGCAGCCGGCGGTTTTCAACTCACAGATGCCAGAAACCGGACATACGTCATTCGCGTAGAAGACGGAGTGGAAAAAATATACAAAATCAAAGTGGATGCCATCACCAAATCCGGTAAAAGAAAACAGGATTTTTTAATCAAACCGGATGACATGATTGTTATTCCAGAGAGCTTTTTCTAATGGAACCGATCAAAAGCAAGGAAATCGATCTGAGAAAATACCTTCGCGTCCTGCTGAAAAGAAAGTGGATCATCATCAGTGTTTTCGCGGTGATCGTGCTGGCCACCGGAATGAACGCAACAACGGTTATACCGCTTTACCGGGGTACGGCCCGTATTGTCATCGAAAAACGGAATCCAAACCTGGTATCTGTTCAGGAAGTTATGGCTCTAGATGCCGGGGGAAAAGATTATCTCGAAACTCAGCTTATGGTTATTAAAAGCCGCATCGTGGCTGCGGAAGTTATTCAGCGCCTGGACCTGGAAAACAACCCGGATTTTTTCCCCAAATCCAACAAAAACTTTTTTGCGAACATCAAGACATTTTTCAACAATATCATACAATCCTCTCAGAAGTGGCTCATCTCTCTGATGAACACTGAACAGCGGAGAAAGCGGGAAGTCTCTGATCAAACAGATGCCATTTTAAAAAAGGCCAATGTTTTTTCAACCGATGTCAAAACCCGTCCACCCTCATCCGGCTTTGTGTCAAAGTTTATCGATCGTGTCAATGCCAAACCGGTCAAAGGCACCCGCCTGGTGGATGTCAGTTTCACCGCACCGGAACCCAAACTGGCGGCCCGCATTGCCAATGAACTGGTTCAGGCATATATCGACTTGAATCTGGAGATTCGACTTAAAACCACCAAAAATGCAATTCAGTGGTTGAGCGATCGGCTCAATGAAGAGCGAAAAAAGGTGGAAAAGGCAGAAATTTCGCTGTTAAAATACAAAGACAAGGAGGGCATACTCACCGATTTTTCCGAAGGCTCCGAGGCGATTAGCGCCCAGAAGCTGGCCGACCTGCAGGCCAGAGTCGTGGAGGCTGAATCGGTCCGGGTGGAAGCGGAAACCCGATACCAACAGGCCAGGTCTTTAAAGAATAGCGAGATGCTGGGCTCCATACCGGAAGTGTTGAACAATGAGATGATTCGGGAAATCAAGAAGATGGAAGTCAACCTTTACAACCGGATGTCCGAGCTTTCCAAAAAATACGGCCGCAACCACCCCCAGATGGTGGCCATCAAATCCGAGCTGGAAGATCTTAAACTGCGACGCAAAAGCGAAATCCAGCGGATTGTCAAGTCCCTTCAAAGCAATTACAAGCTGGTCCTGACCAAGGAAGCGTCGTTAAAAAATGTCTTAAAAGAGCAAAGACAGGAAATCGTCGAGCTGAACCAGAAAGCCATCCGGTTCAGGGTTCTCCAGCGCCAGGCCGAAACCTCCAAACACATGTACGACCTGTTGATCAATCGGTTCAAGGAGACCTCTCTGGCCGAGGAGATGAAAATCGGAAATATCCGTATCATTGACGAAGCAGAACCCCGGTATGGCCCGATTAACATCAATTTGAAATCTACACTCAAGAAAACCGTGATGCTGGGCCTGATCCTGGGTATCGGTCTGGCTTTTTTACTAGAATACCTGGACAACACCATCAAGATTCCCGATGAAATCAAAGAATACCTCAACATCCCCTACCTGGGTCCGACCCCTGCCTTTTCACTGAATGAAAATGAAACCCGGTTTCACGAAGACCTGGTTACGGCCCACTCTCCCAAGTCCACGGCCAGTGAATCCTTCCGCGGAATCCGATCAGCAATCCTCTTTTCTTCGGCGGATGACGCGCCCCAGACGATCCTGGTGACCAGTGCAGGACCTTCAGAGGGCAAAACGTTCTGCGCAACGAACCTGGCCGTAACCATGGCCCAGGCCGGGTCCCGCGTTGTACTTCTCGACTGCGACATGCGACGCCCACGGATTCACAAGATACTTAAAGCACGTCGGGACAAAGGAGTGTCGAGTATCATCGTCGGAAAAGACCCGGTGAAAGATGCGATTGTCAATACCCAGATTAAAAACCTTGACTTTATTCCAGTGGGTCCGATCCCGCCCAACCCTTCGGAACTCCTGGGATCCAAAAATATGAAGAACTTTATTGAAGCCCTGAGAAAAAACTACACACGGATTGTCATCGATTCCCCGCCCATTACCGCTGTAACCGACGCGGTGGTACTCTCCCAGGCCGCGGACGGTGTGATTCTCGTCGTCCGTGCCGGCGACACCCCCCGCCAAGTGGTCCAAAACGGCTTGAGCCAGTTGACGGCGGTCAACTCCAAAATCCTGGGCGCGGTCCTCAATGGCGTGGACACCGGCCGGGACAGCTACTATTACTATCAGTATTATTACTACTATTACGGCGACGACGGTAAAGACAAGAAGACAAAAGGATTGAGGAAGAAGAAAAAACCGAGCCCTTACGGATAATCCTGACTTTCTCTAACACTCCATTCCGATAGTTATCTCTTATTTTTCTCTCACAGAGACCACAGAGCCACAGAGTCTTTAGCTGAATTTTTGAGAGGAAAATTCAGTTAAAACTACAATTCCGCTCTGGTGAAATCCTATTATGGACATCAATCAGCTATCATCGAAAATTATTAAAGCGGCTATAAACGTTCATAAAGAACTCGGACCGGGTCTGTTAGAATCCGTCTATCAATCATGTATGGTTATAGAACTTGAAGATATGGGATTAAATGTCCAATCCGAAGTAAAGCTTCCTGTATCTTATAGAGGGCAACAGATACATCAAGAAGGCTTAAGAATAGACTTGCTGGTTGAAGAAACGATTGTGGTTGAATTAAAATCGGTGGGAAAAATCAAGAACGTTCACAAAAAGCAGCTCTTGACCTACTTGCGCTTGTCAAAAAAACCACTTGGTTTATTAATAAATTTCAACGAAGTTTTATTGAAAGATGGCATTAGCCGTATTATCAATGACCAACCACCATCTTAGCCATTGTCCTGATTTTTCCTCTCAAAAAATCAGGACAAAAGTATAATAATCTCTGTGAACTCTGTGGGCTCGAGTGATTCCGCTTTAGCGGGAGAACGGGCGAGAGTTAAAAACAATAATGATCGATATTCACTGCCATATCCTCCCGGGTGTTGACGACGGCCCCTCCACCCTGTCGGAAAGCATTGCCATGGCAAAGCAGGCCGCGGCCGACGGCATTCAAACCGTCGTGGCCACACCTCACACCCTTAACGAGGTTTATCACAACTCCGCCGTCGACGTGAACGCTCACGTCGACCGTCTGCGTGAAGCCCTTGCCAAAGAACGGATCGAGCTCGATCTACGTCCGGGTTCGGATGCCCACCTCTGCGTTGAAATGGCTGAAAAGGTTCTGGCCGGAGAAGTCGCCACCATCGACAACAACGGACAATATCTTCTTATTGAATTCCCGGTTCAGGTAATGCCGGTCGGATTCAAGGGCGAGCTTTTTCAGCTCAAGCTCAAGGGCATCACCCCCATTATCACCCACCCGGAAAGAAACACGGTATTCCAGCAGAAAACGGAATTACTCTACGACCTGGTGAATATGGGATGTCTTCTCCAGATCACCGCCATGAGCATCACCGGTGAATTCGGCGAAGAGCCCATGAAAAGTGCCCGTCGAATGCTGGAACTCCGGCTGGCCCATATCATTGCCACGGACGCCCATTCCCCGGAGATCCGACCGCCCATCCTCTCCCCGGGTGTGGAAGCCGCCGCCCGGGTTTTAGGCAACCTGACAGAGGCTGAAGAGATGGTAACTATCCGGCCACAGGCCATATTGGAGGGAAAACCCGTGGAGATTCCCGAGCCAAAACATCCGCGAAAAAAATGGTGGCGGTTGGGTCTGTAATCCTCGGTGCTTCATAGATCTCAACAACACCTTTTCTCGATTAACAACCCTATTATATTTATCTCTCACAGAGTGCACAGAGGACAGAGGGCCCCGGTTAAACAAAAGAAAATACGGGTTTAACTGGGCAAGCAGAGGACAGTAGACAGAAGGCAGAAGGCCCCGGTGAAACAAAAGAAAACACATGGTTTCACTGGGCAAGCAGAAGACCCCGGTTAAACAAAAGAAAATGCGGGTTTCACAGGGCAAGCAGGAAGTTGAGAAGATGAGAAGGGACAGAGGGCAGACGACAGATGACAGATACTATAAGAGAGGAGTCTGATGGCGGAGAAGATTGAAAGCTTCCGAGATTTGGTTGTTTACCAGAAAGCCTTTAAACTTCAGAAAGAAATCTTTGAGACAACAAAAAGTTTTCCAAAGGAAGAACTTTTTTCATTAACTGACCAAATGCGAAGATCATCTCGATCTATCGGTTCAAATATATGTGAAGCATGGCAAAAAAGACGTTATATTGCACACTTTGTTAGTAAGCTCACAGATTCAGACGGGGAACAAGCTGAAACCCAGCATTGGATTGATACAGCTTTTAGTTGTGAATATATCCAAGCAGAAATACATATTAGACTGCTGTCCAAATGCAAAGAAATAGGCCGCATGCTCGGAAGCATGATTGCCCACCCTGACAAATTCTGTCAAAAATTCGATAAATAATGTCATTGCTTTTACTGCTATTATCTGTCTTCTGTTCTCTGTCATCTGTCTTCTGTTCTCTGTCATCTGTATTCTGTTCCCATCGGCTCAAGCGACCCCTCTTTGGCAGGAGAGCGGGCGAGAGACAAAAAACTTAAGGTATTCCAAGCACCCATGAAGGCACCCATCAAGTCAGGACTGTTTTTTATCTGTATCTGCTACCTCTTTATCGCGGAAACAACCTTTGCCGGGAACATCGCCCTCCGGATGCAAGCGACACTGACCATTGCCGCCGGCCGGATAGAGGTCCGGATCACAACCGCCAACCTCGGGACGGAACCGGCCCGTGACCTTCAGGCCTTTCTTCACATTTTCAACCGGAACCTTGCATCCGACACCACCCCCCGCCTGGATGTCGGGCAAACCCGGTCGTTTTTCTTCCGCCTCCCGGTCTCAGCCAAAAATAAGGGGCGCTTCGCCTTTATCGCTGAAGCTCTCTACCACGATGCCAACCAGAAGCCCTTCTCCGCTTTGGCCTGTGATGTCTTCCGTCTGAAGCACAAGGCCGCTCCTGATCTCACCGGTGCTGCCACGGACATGACTTTCAAGGGAAAGGGCAGACTCCCGGTTCAAATATCCAATCCCCTCCCCCACGCTCTTAACTGTACGGCGACGTTACACCTTCCCCGCGGTCTGACAGCACCAATAAAAGAGCAAAAAGTTATGCTTGCTTCGAATAGTCAGAAAACCATCGAGTTTCAGTTGTTTGACCCATATGAAATCGGCGATGCCGCGTATCCTGTTTTCTGTATTATCGAGTATGAAAAAAATGGAACCCACGGAGCCGTCATCGTATCATCTACGGTTTATGTGAAAGGATTCAAAAACTGGTTTAAACAGACCCGATGGTGGTGGCTGGCCGGGCTGGTTCCGATTGTTTTGATGTGGATTGCTGTCCTATTTCCCAGAAAAAAACTTAAGGGAAATAACATAACCGAAAAGCAAATATAAAGAATTCTCTCACAGAGTTCACAGGGTACTCAGAGTTTTTTTGATGAGAATCCTTGAGAAGGAGGATTCTCATCAACCCATATCGCGTTTTGTATTTGATACGGCCTTACGTAGTTGCGCTTATTTGCCTGTCGTCCAAAATAATCTGCCGAAAGCTCAATATTTTGCCTGATTTTTCCTCTCAAAAAATCAGGCAAAGACAATTTTTACCTCTGTGGCCTCTGTGGGCTCGAGTGACCAACGGGAGCGGGCGAGAGATAAAAAAAATAGTTAGCATCGCAAAACAAAGTTCTATGTTCAGATTGATAGGAATAAATGAATAAGACAAAACAATGGGAAGATCCTGTCTCGATCATACTCCCCGCATACAATGAAGAAAAGTGCATTCTATCTTCCTTGAAAGCCCTGACGGCCTTTTGCAAAGATCTTTTCGATGACTTTGAAATCATCTGCGTGGATGACGGGAGCACCGATAGAACAGGGGATCTGGCTTTGGCGGTGAGTGATGATCTCTATGTCAAAACGCTGCGCCTACCCAAGAACTACGGCAAGGGATACGCGGTCAGACAGGGCATGCGGCACGCCCGCGGCCGGTATCTTTTTTTTACGGACGCTGACCTCCCCTATTCCCTGGATGCCCTCGCCATCTCCCTGAAACATTTCAACACCCAGAAATGTGACGTGGTCGCCGGTGCGCGTGACCTTCCCGATTCTTCGGACTGGCTCAAAAGCGGCCGCATGCGATGGGGCATCAGCCAGGTATTTTCTCTGTTGACCGGATCTCTGCTGGGAGTGGATGTCCGGGATTCCCAATGCGGGTTTAAGGGGTTTACCGACACAGCCGCACAGAGCATCTTTTCTCGAATACAGATTTCGGGGTACGCCTTTGACGTGGAAATCTTCGCCCTGGCCCGGGCATTGAACCTGAAGGTGTGCAAGATACCGGTCCGCCGTGTCAGGCACGGAGATTCCAAGATTCGACTGACACGGGATCCCTTTTGTATGTTTCTGGATATTCTGAAGATAGCAAAAAAAATTAAAGATTCACCGCAGAGACGCGGAGGAAGCTGAGGACCCCGGTTAAACAAAAGAAAATACTGGTTTAACTGGGCAAGCAGGAAGTTAAGAAGATAGGGATACATGGTACAGGGTATAGGGTTCAAGGTACAGGGGTCAGGGTTTGGGGAACTGAACGCTTAGCGCTATGCGCCATGCGCCAAGCAGAGGGCAGAGGACAGAGGACAGAAGACAGCTTTGAACATGGAGCGTGGAGATAGGAAAGAACATATGGCAAAAAGCAGTAAAACCAAGCTCATAGGAGCCGAAGGCCCGAGTCGGTTTTATCCAATCGGTATCTCCCGATTGGATAAAAAATCTCTGCGCTCTCTGCGCCTCGAGCGTAGCGGGCGGTGAACAAAAACAAATCTGAAAAAATGAAATCGGATCGGTTATTCAACATTATCGACGCCCTGCTGATCACCGGGATCGTTGTCTTCCTGATGGTCTATTTTGACGTCCGGTATCTGTTCCACGACACCGTAGTCACCGGCGGCGACACCGCAAGCTGGCATGGCGTGGCACACCACCTGGCAGAAGTGCTGATCCCCAACGGTCGCCTCACCGGCTGGGACATGGGAAACTTCTGCGGTTATCCGAATTTCAGCTTCTACTTTCTCCCCCCTTTCCTGCTGGCGGCGCTCCCCAGCGTACTGTTCGGCATCCCGCTGACCATCGCTCTCAAGTGGGCCATCATGAGCGGCATTTTTCTGTTTCCGATCGCAACCTATTTGGGTCTGAGAGCCATGGGGTACAGATTCCCTGTCCCGATTGCGGGAACCTGCGGCGCCCTGCTTTTTCTCTTTAATGAATCATACACCATGTTCGGCGGCAACACCCTGAGCACCTTTGCCGGTGAATTCTGCTATATGTTTGCCTTTGCCCTTTTTGCCTTTTTTGCAGGTTCATTTTACCGTGGATACAAAACCGAAACACGACCGGTTATCAACGGAATTCTGCTGGGCCTCATCGGCATGTCCCACCTCTTTATCTTTATCCCGTGCCTGATTCTTCTGGGATACGCCTTTTTTCACAAACAAAGGGTGCGATACCTCTTGAAAGTGGTATTAACCGCATTTGCCTGTATGGCCTTCTGGATCCTCCCTTTGATCGCTTTTCGGCATCCATACACCACCCCGGTGTATATGATCTGGCAGGAATTCGCAAACCTGCGTTACAGTGCGGCCGGCCTTTTGATTATGATTCTTTTCGTCGGACCGGGATTCTCCCTTTTTGTGATGGGACAGGAAGAGAATATAAAAGACCGCTGTTGCTGGGCATTTGCGGTTTTCTCAGCTGCAGGCGCTTTTGCCGGGGCCTATCTCATAGGGCAGTACCTGATCCTGGGAGAGCATTTATGGTACACCGGGCTGAATGTCCCGGACTTCCTTACAGGTTTGATCGGGCGAAGAATTACAAATGACGCGCATCGCTGGGTGCTGCTCACATCCGAGGTTGTCGGCCTGACCGCAGGGGGAGCGGCACTGTATGCCCGGCACCTCGGCCCCACCTATTTCGCGAAATTTTGCCGGGGGGTCGGATCACTGTGCCTTCTGGCACTTCTTCTTTTCTCTTTCCTGGGTTTGCACAAGATTATCGTTGATAAAATTCCGCAAGCAGGTCTGCGGGTTCGTCTTTCAAACTTTTGGGCGCTTTCCTTTCTCTACGTCCCGGTGATATCCGTGGGTGGCTGGTTTCTTCTCTTCTCCCGCCGGTTTGGCCTGGCCCTGTCCCAAGTGGCAGGCCAGGTATCTTCCGGTCGTTTTTTTATGTGGCTTTCCCTTTCTTTGGGATGTCTGGTCGCCTACTTTTCCGCACATTTTCTACAGGTCCCTGACATCCGTTTCCTGCCGCCTCTTGTCTACGCTCTTTTCATGATTCTTTGCACCGAAGCCCTGGGGCCCTTTGTCATCAACCGAAGCAGCGTCACACGGGCGGCGACCGCTGTCACGATCTGCTATCTTACGCTTATTTCGATCATCTTCGGTGCCACCCGCTCCGACGTATGGTATAGATCCAACAACAAGGGGTATGAATCCTTCGCCGGCTACAGTGATTTTTCCAAGGTCAACCAGTACCTCAAAACCGCCTACGACAGCAGCGGGATCGACCCTTTGAACGCCCCCCGGGTGGGATATGAGAAAAGCGAGCTGTATAAACCATATGGAGGAGACCGCGTTTTTGAATCCCTGCCGTTCTTTTCCGGACGTCAGACATTAGAGGGAATCCATTATGCCGGTTCCATTGCATCACACTGCACAGCCTTTCTTCAAACGGAATTTTCAAAAGATATTAAGACGCCTGAGCCTCTGATCCTCTCAAAAATAAATCCAAAAGCACTGCCTGCCCATTTCGATCTCTACAACATTTCCCAGGTGGTGGTCATATCAGATAAGGCCAAAAAGGCCCTGTCCGTCGCGCCCAAGTTTGAAAAAGAGGCTGTTTTCGGAAATTTCACAATTTTCAGATATGCTGAATGTAACAACCGGTATGTGGATGTACCCAACATAAGGCCGGTATTGTACACCGGTGATAACTGGGTGGATGATTTTTACGCAGGGTTCAAGAATCCGGAGCGTGTCGATGTTTTTTTCATTCCGGATCGGTTTGTGAAAGATGAAAAAGATCGGGCTTTGTTTTCAGATAAAACCGACCGCATCACCGATATTAAACCGTTTCGCTCAAAAACCCTGGATCGCAGGGATCTCCAGATCAAAACCCATCTGGAGCATCTACAGATTCGGTTCTCGACAAACAGGGTGGGGGTGCCCCATCTGATCAAAGTCTCGTATTTCCCCAACTGGAAGGTACAGGGCGCCAACGGCATCTACCCGGTAAGCCCGCATATGATGATGGTCATCCCGCGGGAAAAAGAGGTTGTCCTCTTTTATGAAAGATCTTTCTGGGAAATTCTCGGTCTCTGGATAACATGCGGGTGGGTGGTCTTTTTTCTGTGCAAAACCGCTCTTTCTTTTACCGGAATCGCTTCCCAATGGAAACAGCGCTTTGCAAAAAGAGGCGGTATAAGACTGGAGAGTGCCTGGGCAGACACAGAGCGGGCGTTCATCAGGGCACGGCCCTGGATTTTCCGACTTGTGATCGTCGGTGCGCTGGGCCTCATAGTATTCGGCGCACTATACCGGAATAGACCGGTCAGAACATATACAGCCGGTTATCAAGAGTACAAACGCGGTGTCACGCTTTTCCGCAAAGGAGAAAATCAACGTGCTGCAAAACTTTTTTCAAAGGCCATCCAAACCATGGCGCCGCTGATTGAAAACCGGGGATCTTACGACCATCGAGATGTTATCAATTCAATCCTCTTGACCGCCATGTGTTATGAAAACATAGGGGATTACGACAAAGCGGAGTCATGGTACAACGTCATTTTAAAGGAATATCCCTACAGCCGGTATGTTGCCGAAGGGCTCGTAAAAATCGCCCGAATTTATAAATTACAGATGCCGCCGATCTGGAATGATGGAATGAAAAAAATACATGGGGAACAATTTCATGCAGGAAAACAACAGCTTAGAGCCGGGCTCGATCTCATGAAAAAGGGTCTGGAATACTATTCCCGGGCGATACGGGAAGACCCCTATTCGACTTGGGCTGAAACCGCTGAAAAGGAAATGGTAAATCTACAAAAATCTTTTGAAAATGCGAGAAAGGCGTTATCTACTTTTACTGACCGTGGAGCAGTTCTTTGATACCGCAGGTCCTGAGAACGGAGAGGAGAGTGCAAAACGCTGAGCGAAGGGCAGAAGATCAGCAGTTGAGAAGATCAGAAAATCAGAGGACAGAAAGCCCCGGTTAAACAAAAGAAAATACGGGTTTAACTGGGCAAGCAGAGGACAGTAGACAGAAGGCAGAAGACAGAAGGCCCCGGTTAAACAAAAGAAAACACATGGTTTCACTGGGCAAGCAGAAGACCCCGGTTAAACAAAAGAAAATGCTGGTTTCACAGGGCAAGCAGAGGGCGGAAGAGCAGCAAGGACTAAGGAGCAGGGAGCAGGGTTTAGGGTTCAGGGGACAGTGACCAGAGGACAGAGGACAGCTGTCAGTAGTGAGTAGGCAGTAAGCAGCGATTTAAGGTTGGAAGGATTTAGGATAGTGCAGAACAAAAATAGCAAATACCGGGGTTATAGGGATTTAAAGGTATATCAATTATCGTACAAACTCGCTCTTCAAATTCAAGAAATCACTAAGCGGTTCCGGAAAGAGGAAAAGTATGCACTTGCTGATCAAATCAGGCGCTCTTCTCGAAGTGTACCAACAAATATAGCTGAAGCATGGAAAAAAAGGCGATACGAGAAAGCCTTCGTTAGTAAACTGATTGACTGTGCCGGTGAAGCGGGTGAAACTGAAGTTTGGCTAGATTTCTCAAAGGATTTCAATTATATTGATAAGAGTATGTATGATGATTTAATGCGTCGATATGATGAGGTTAATCGTATGCTATATGGCATGATTAACAAACCAGATAAGTTTTGTTTTTGATCACTCTCTTCGAACTTACTCCCTCTTCCTGCTGCCTTCTGCCTACTCCTTACTGCCTACTGATCTCACTTTGATCGCAGCTTGAACGCCAGAGATGCTCGGACAAACTCTCTAAACAGCGGATGGGGAGCCATGGGTTTAGACTTGAATTCCGGGTGAAACTGACACCCAAGGAACCAGGGATGATCCTTGAGTTCAACGATTTCAACCAATTCGCCATCCGGTGAGGCACCGCTGAACACCAGTCCTTTTTCCGCGAGCTTTTCTTTATACACATTGTTGAACTCATACCTGTGCCGATGCCGTTCCGAAATATCTTCCACAGCGTATGCTTCGTAGGCAACTGTCCCTTTTTCGATGCGGCAGGGATATGCACCAAGACGCATGGTTGCCCCTTTGTCGGATTGGATATCCCGCTTTTGAACGGTTCCGGTCTTTTCATCATACCACTCCGACATCAGGTATATCACCGGGTGAGGGGTCTCATGGTCAAACTCGGCGCTGTTGGCATCCGTCATTTCCGCGACATTGCGCGAAAATTCAATAACAGCGACCTGCATTCCAAGGCATATGCCAAAATAGGGAACCTTTTCTTTCCGGGCATACCCGGCCGCACAAATTTTCCCTTCAATGCCACGGGATCCAAATCCGCCCGGCACCAGAATCCCGTCAGCATCAGCAAGAACCTCCCTGCAACTGTTTTTATCTATTTTTTCCGAATCGACGAAAACAAGATTAACCTGACAATCATTGGCAATCCCGCCGTGAAAGAGTGCCTCGTTCAGGCTTTTGTAGGATTCCGTTAGATCTACATATTTCCCGACAATTGCGATGTTAACGGAATTTTTCAGAGATGTGGCACGGCGGATAAAGTCTTCCCAATCATCGAGAACCGGCGCCCGTGTCCAGATACGAAGTAATTCTACAATTTTATTATCCAGTCCCTCCTTGTGGAATATCAGAGGGACTTCGTAGATACACTCCACATCTTTGGCCGTGATCACGGCATCCTCGCTAACATTGCAAAAAAGGGCGATTTTGGATTTGATGCCTTTGTCCAGGTATCTGTCCGTACGGCAAAGAAGAATATCCGGTTGTATACCGATACTCCGAAGTTCCTTAACGCTGTGCTGGGTCGGCTTGGTCTTCACTTCGCCGGCTGTGGATATATACGGAACCAGTGTAAGATGAATATAGAGCACATTTTCCTTTCCCGCGTCAGCCCTGAATTGCCGGATAGCCTCCAGAAATGGAAGGCTCTCTATGTCACCGATCGTTCCACCAATCTCAACAATAACGATATCCACGCTATTTGACACCATCCTGATGCTATTCTTTATCTCGTCCGTAATGTGCGGTATAACCTGGACGGTGCCCCCGAGGTAATCTCCTCTCCGTTCCTTTGTAATCACCGAATGATATATTTTCCCGGTCGTAAAGTTGTTGTCCAGACCGTATGCGGCGTTGGTGAACCGTTCATAATGCCCGAGGTCCAGATCGGTCTCCGCGCCGTCATCCGTGACAAAAACCTCTCCGTGCTGAAAGGGGTTCATGGTTCCGGGATCAACATTAATATAAGGATCCAGCTTCTGAATGGTTATCGAAAGACCGCGGCTTTCGAGAAGTGCGCCAATTGCGGCGGATGCAAGCCCCTTTCCAAGGGATGAAAGAACGCCGCCGGTTATAAATATATACTTTGTATTGTCAGCCATGCATCATCTTCCCAGTTTCAGTCTGTGGTTCTATTCGTACTTTTTCTTGAACTCGTCAATGGTTTTCTGGACCTCGCTAGGACCTTCGGGTTTCTGCTTATCCGTCGCAAGAGATTCCGGCGGATAGATGGACTCAAGATACCCAATATCAAAAAGCCTCTCCGAAAAATAAGGATTCACAATGATATTATCCACCTGGATTTCACGTATCAATATCTCATTCTGATAAAATTCGATACGCCTCGGATACCAGGTTTTGCCCTTCTTCCACCACTCAAGATACCGGATTTCCAGGGAAACGATATCTTTTCCCTCATCTTCTTCCGTTACCATCCACCGTAAGGGTCTGAATGTATCCTTATCTATCCATACTTGTGGAACGGTTTCGTCAGGATACCGTGCACCGACAACATATACAGGTTTGCCCTGAAAACGCCCGATACTCGAAACCGTCACGTCAACGCCGAAACCGGGAAGTTTTTTTTCAAGTAATTTCCGGTGACGATATAACAAGAGATCTTTGTAACGGTCAAACCCATTTTCAGATTCGGATGTTGCCTTTCCGTCAATTACTTTTAAAACCTCACCTTCTGAAATAACATGGATCCCTTCAACTCCTTCGGCTGAAATGTCAGAACGGAACGTCTCCGAAAAAATATACTTTACGGTTTCCTTGAATTCAACCGGATCCCCTTGGGATTCATTATCTCTAAATATCAGTTTCTGATAGACCAAAAGACTTTTGGGGTTCCCAAGCTTCTGGGCCATCAGTCGCAGGATATGAGGCCCCTGCAACACATAGGCATTTGCCGGTACAAAAAAACCGGGAAAAACGACAAAGCCAATGAAAATGATCGTTTTTTTCAGGTGTTGACGCATCTTGCACCTAAAGATTTTTTTACTCACCGCAGAGACGCTGAGACCGCTGAGAAATTCTTACTTTTGTCCGATCGGGAGACCCCAGAGGAATAGGCTTCGCATTCCACAGGGCAAGTACCGATCGAACAAAAACAATCCAAGGTCAAAATTAGCCCCTTTAAAGTTTTTCAACACAAGAGCTCCACAGTTGTGAGTCTATTCTATATATTCATTTACAACACGTATGATACCATGACAAATACACTCTTCATATGAATTGAGAAATACCAATTCATAAAAACTATAGGCAAATTTAAGCTCTGAAGGCCTATCTTTAGCAAACCAATAGTGGGAAGAATCTTTTGTTTGCCGACATCTCCCGGCAAACAAAAAAATCAAATCCTCCGCGTTCTCCGCGTCTCCGCGGTGAAAAATTCAGTTACTAAAATATCCAATCAGAAAACAGTGCAGCATCCCCAAGCTCTTCTTCAATTCGTATCAGTTGGTTGTACTTGGCAACCCTGTCGCTGCGAGACATAGACCCTGTCTTTATCTGACCCCCGTTTATACCCACCACAAGGTCCGCGATAAACGTGTCCTCGGTTTCTCCCGACCTGTGAGATATTACCGTTGTGTAGCCTGCCTGTTTTGCCATCTCGATGGCATCAAGGGTTTCGGTAAGCGTACCGATCTGATTCAACTTAATCAGAATTGAGTTTGCTATTCCCTGTTCGATACCCTTGCTGAATATTTTCGGATTGGTTACAAAAATATCGTCACCCACGATCTGAATCGTCCCTTCCAAGCGGTCGGTCATCAGCTCCCAGCCGGACCAGTCCTGTTCTGCAAGTCCGTCTTCAATGGAAAGAATGGGGTATTTATCAATTAATTCCTCGTAATAATCGATCATCTCCCCTGAATTAAGCTTCTTGTTTTCGGAACTCAGAACATATTTTCCTTTTTTGTAAAACTCGCTTGCCGCAGCATCCAGAGCAATTCCGATATCATTACCCGGTTTGTATCCGGCGGATTTAATAGCTTGAATGATATATCGTATGGCCTCTTCGTTGGATTCAAGGTTCGGTGCAAAGCCGCCTTCATCACCCACCGCGGTGCTGAGCGCTTGCTCTTTCAGTATTTTTTTCAGGCTGTGAAATGTCTCGGCCCCCATCTGCACCGCCCCGGCAATCGACTTAGCACCCACCGGTACGATCATGAACTCTTGTATGTCAAGATTATTTGCTGCATGCGCGCCGCCGTTAATAATGTTCATCATGGGAATCGGGAGGTATCGGGCATTTACCCCCCCCAGATATCGATAAAGGGGCAGTCCATAGGCCTGTGCGGCAGCTCTTGCGGCAGCCATGGAAACACCCAGAATCGCGTTGGCGCCGAGTTTTGACTTATTGGGAGTACCATCCAGCTTGATCATGCATTTATCAAGCGCCAGTTGATCTGCCGCATCCATTCCCCGCACGGCAGGTGCAATAATATCCTGTACGTTTTTAATCGCGGTCCTGATTCCTTTTCCGGCATACCGTTTTGCTCGCTTATCACGAAGTTCAAGGGCTTCGCGTTTCCCTGTTGAAGCACCGGATGGAACCGCAGCACGTCCAAGGGCGC
>JBHPCZ010000060.1:0-20305 GCA_042573625.1 Thermodesulfobacteriota bacterium | reverse complement strand
TGTGTATGAAATCATACTCCCAGACGATTCAGTTTAGAGTTTTGATGCAGGCAAGTAATCTGCACTTGGTGATATTTTGGTTTCTGGTAAGATATCACAAAGCCGGTCAAACCTGTGATAATTGTAAGGTATCGGTACTTTTAATGAGGTGATCAGGGGAAGATATCGTCACCTTTTCGTAATCCTATAAAACAAAAAAAATCTGTTACTGTATTTCAAGAATTTAACAACAAACCTCAACGCATCTTTTGTCACCTATCTTTCAATATAGCGTAAATTGTGTCTGCATTTTACGCTAATACATCAGTCTTGACAATTCTGCTTAGCATGTGTATCAAATTTATTATTTAAATCGGACAATTCTAATTGTTATCGAGCCCCATTCTCAAGACGCTGTACTGATCTCAAAATACTGTTCAAACTGTCACTGATCTGAATTAGAAGAACCAATCGCTGATCGAGTAGTTACTTCGATAATACCTTTAACATCCAAATGAGGAGCTGCTAAAAATGAAAAAACAAAGATCAGGCAAGGTGAAGTTGTGGAGACATATAAAGAATATAGGCATTAAGACGTTGGTGGGTATATATTTGTTTACCTCGGTAACTGCCTGTGCCTTAAGTAATAATTATACTTTTAATAATGTTAGACTTGACAGTAAATACTACGCAGATTCAGGTCAAACCATGACGGACGGCACTGCTCAATTTACTCAAAGTTGGTGGCGTAAATACTGGAAACATGTTCTTACTGTTGGCTGGATTGGTGTTCTCGCATATTTTTGGTTAATAGATGATGATCCTGATGGGACTGTACCACCCCAATGTGTTGGAGATTGTCCAGAAGATAACAATGACGGTTAAGGTCCACCGCTTAATTTATTAATCATCCAATCTATCCACTGACGGTTGTGGTATTGATTTCAAATCATCAATCCGAAACCTGTACTATCTGCAATTTATGACCGGTTTTGGTACCGTTTCAAAACCTGCGACAACTCCAACACATCACAACCCACAGGGATAAAATTCAAATCTTCAATTTAGGCTGATTGATGATTCCTGCCTTCCACCTTCCAAAAATCAAACCCCAAAATATTTGCGATTGCCTTACGTTATCTTCAATGATATTGATTCGATAGTGCCTAGCGGTTCAGGCAAGGAACGTTGAATTGAAGACCAGCTTAGGCTGGAGCAAAACAATACAACATGTTGTGGTTGGCTTGTAATTATTATATATCTGCTCATAACACTACTCCATTATAGGAGCCAAAATGAAAACCGCTGAAGACATTATAAAAGACAAAAACAGGGAAATGGTTTGTATTTCTCCTGACCAGACGATCCGTGAGGCCATACGATTGATGACAGCAAATAAAATAGGGGCGATACTTGTAAAAAAGGAAGATAAAATTGTTGGTATATGGACAGAGCGCGATCTGTTGTACAATAGTAATCAGCCGGGATTTGATCCGGATACTCATTTGATTGACGATTATATGACCACTTCACTCCACACCGTTCGATACGATTCATCTATTCTCAAAATCAAGGAAATGTTTTTGGGGTTGTTCATACGTCATGTTATCGTTGAAAAAGATGGTGATTACATCGACCTTCTTTCCATTGGCGATGTCATTAGGGCCAGCCTTATAGAACAAGATCGTCAGATTAAAGAATTGAATAAGATTGCCAGTTGGGAATACTATGAAAACTGGGGCTGGCATCGAAAAAAGAGATGAACGGAACCGAGATTTCTCACATCAAAGCCAGGGCAGCCATCCTTTATTTCAGAAATGCACGATTCCTGCCTTTTATCATCTGTTTTATCACGCTTAAAAAATGTGATGATTTTGGTTTCAAATCATCTATTCGAAACTTGTGTTTACTGCTATCGATCACCAGATCTGCACTGTCTGGATATTTTGTTTCTGTATGATAATACCTTCAAACGGACCGAATTGCACATCAGTAACAGTATCCTGCAGATTGAATCAGAAGCGGTGGGGAGGAGAGGGTAAAGGGCAGGAAAATCGACTATTTGGTAGCGAACTACCATTTGGTCTTGACTTTTTGGCAGTTTGTGTTAATTTGGTCAATATGAAAAAGAGGGATTATTATAAAAATATTTGGTCTGATTTTGACAAAGAAAAACACTTGGTGCTTGTTTCCGGCCCTCGCCAGGCTGGAAAAACCACATTTGCCCAAGATATTGCGTCAAAGGAATCTGCTTCCCTTTATTTCAACTATGATATTCAAGCTAATAAAGCAACCATTCTGGTTAACCCGACATTTTTTGAAGAGGTAGATAGAAAAAAGGGAGATACTCCCCTGATAATCCTTGATGAGATTCACAAGTATAGTGACTGGAAGAACTATCTAAAAGGCATTTATGATGGGTACTCGGATGAGTTTCGCTTCCTCGTTACCGGTAGTGGGCGTTTAGACCTTTCACGAAAAAGAGGGGACTCTCTGGCTGGCCGGTACATGCATTTTCACCTTTACCCTTTTACCATCGGTGAAATGTTTGCTGTATCGACCGGCATGATAGATACCAGTGTTCTCTTGGAAATTCCGGAGCAAAATAATATGGCTATCGAGGCATGGGAAACCATATTTTATGTTAGCGGGTTTCCGGAACCATTTTTAAAGGGAACTAAGTTGAAATACCGGCGCTGGATTAAATCGTATCACAGCCAGGTCATAAGAGATGACATAAGAGATGAATATGCGGTTAGACAGATCGACACAATGGAAGCTCTCTATTCCCTTCTTCCGGGGTGTGTGGGTAATCCCTTTTCAGCCTCAAACCATGCGCACACCCTCAAGATTTCCCATAAAACAGTAAGCTCATGGATAAGCGTTTTTGAGCATTTTTTTCTGGTTTTTAAACTTCGTCCATACAGCAAGCGTATTTCCAGAAGCCTGGTTAAGGGGCCGAAAATTTATTTTTATGATCCATGCAGGGTTCAAGATGAGGCTTTTCGATTTGAAAACATGGTTGCTTTGGAACTGAATCGGGCTGTCACCTTATGGACCGATTTTGGTTTCGGAGAGTATGAGCTGTGGTATTTAAGGAACAAGGAAAAGGAAGAGGTCGATTTCTTGGTCACTGAAAGCGGTAAGCCGCAATTCATGGTTGAGGCAAAATTATCAGATACAGATATAAGCCCGCATTTAATAAAATTCCAAAATGTTTTAGGGATTCCAGCTATTCAGTTGGTTAACAAAGTTAATGTTGGCAGAAGAATAAAGAACGGGCCACACACAATAGTTGTAGCCGGCGCTGCAAGCTGGCTGACCCATTTAAATTGACGGAGACAAAAACAATGAAACCGAGAAGATCGATTTTGTCCGTACCCGGACATATTGAAAAAATGCACGCCAAAGCCTGCCGGAGCAAGGCCGATGTTGTCATGTTCGATCTCGAAGACAGCGTCCCCATCGATAGCAAAGCATCCGCCCGTGAAACAGTAATTCACTCGATTCTCTCGCTGGACTGGCAGGAAAAAACCGTTACTTTCCGGATCAACGGTCTGGATACGCCCTATGGGTACAGAGATCTTCTGGAAGTTGTTGAAGCTGGCGGCCACCGAATCGATGCCGTCGTCATCCCCAAGGTGCACCATCCGGGAGACATCCATTTTGTCAGTCGCATGCTGGACGGTATCGAAATGAACAAACGCTTTGATCGGCGCATCGGCATCGAAGCCATCATAGAAAGTGCCGAAGGACTGGACAACGTTTCCGAAACTGCCAGGACCAGTGACCGGCTTCAAACCCTCATCTTCGGTATCGTGGACTACTCGGTCTCCATCGGCGCGCGGCTGATCTCCATCTCCGGACACGGTGAAAATGAAGCAGACGTCTATCCCGGACACCGTTGGAATTTTGAAATGAGCAGAATCGTCATGGCGGCGAAAGCCGGCGGTTTAATGGCCATTGACGCGCCCTATGGAAATTTCAAGGATCCCGAGGGACTCCGTCAGTCCGCCGCTATAGCCTGCGCACTCGGATTTGACGGCAAGTGGGTCATCCATCCGGATCAGATCGATATCATTAACGAGATCTTTTCTCCGTCAAAAGAAGATATCGCCCGGGCGGAAAAAGTGCTGGCCGCCCATAAGGAGGCTGAAGGAAAAGGGCTTGGGGCCGTAGCTCTGGACGGGCGCATGGTTGACCGGGCCACCGTTCGACTGGCCATGCAGCTCTATGAACGAGCGAAGTATTTAAAACTGGTATAACCTCAATTGAGCCAATAGCATTTGCCAAGATTTAATCACGCGATGATCAAATTGCAGGCAGGACACAATCTGATAGTTTCATATTTTGTCATATGGAATGGGTATCACATAATACCCTGCCACCTGGGATTGAATATATCACAACAATTTTGTATGTATAAAAAATGGTTTTCTGGCAAGATATCTGTGATAACTTGCACCTAAGGTCTTAAATGATGAATACAAATGTCACAAAGTATTAGGATTAACCATAATAGGTGTGGCCAAATAAGAAAGTTTTTTTACCATACCGACATATCAGACCTTGCCTAAGGGAGATTCACAATGAGCAGTGAAGTTGAGTTCAACCAAATTTACGAAGAATTTAAGCCGAAAATACTCCATTACTTATCCCATCTGACAGGTCAACAGGAGGCTGAGGACATAGCACAGGAAGTGTTCGAGAAAGCGAGTCGGGGTTTAAAAACTTTTAAGGGTGAATCAAAGCTTTCGACCTGGTTATATCGTATCGCTACCAACACTGCTATTGATAGAATGAGATCTCCTTCATTTCGACGTTCATCTGAGCATACCAGCCTTGAAGAGGACACGGGGACTGAAGATAGGAATGTCTGGTCCGGCCATACGAAAACCCACGTCGACCAGACGGTTATCCGCAAGGAGATGAGCGAATGTGTAAGGGAGTTTGTCGACAGGCTTCCTTCCGACTATAAAACTGTTATAATACTCAGCGAACTTGAGGGATTTAAAAATAGAGAGATCGCTGACATCTTGCAAGTTTCGCTTGATACTGTAAAGATAAGGCTCCACCGTGCAAGAGCCAGGTTAAAAAAAGAACTGGATGATGGCTGCACTTTCTACCATACCGAACAGGACATTCTTGCCTGCGACCGAAAGCAATCCCAAATATTGCCAAAGACTCCCAAATAAATGTCTACAATAGCCTCTGTATCAATTTAGCTTTCTCATATTCCTCCCAGCATAAAACCTTTTATTTGATTCCCCAAAAAAAATAATTGCAAGTGTATCCTTTTTATTCCTTCTTCCGTCTATAGGGTTAAAAAGGAGGTGATCTATATGTACGGTCCAGAATTTTTCAGCTTTTCCTTATGGTGGATATGCCCGATTTTGATGATAGCCATGTGTTTTTTCATGATGAGGGGACGAAGAGGCTCGATGATGTGTGGGTTTGGTTCCCGCGACAGAAACTGGCATCATATCGGTACTTCAGATTCTGCAACGGACATTCTCGATAAGCGATATGCTTCTGGCGAGATTGAAAAGGAAGAATATGAGGAGAAAAAAAGAAACTTAACCCAGTCATCAGAATTGTTTCAATAATTGATGACAAATTTTAAAACGCTAAAATATTAAGAGGATTAAAAATGAAAACGAAAGAAACAAAAGACAACGAGTCTAAAACAGAAGGTACGGACTTTGGATGTTGTAACCCGGAGAATTTTCAAAAAATGTTTGAGACGATGAGTAAGTGTTTTCCGGGCCAAGGCGATGCCACTGATTTTTCAGCCATGAAAGACCTCATGATGAAAAAAATGATGGAAATGTGCTGCCCGCCTGAACCGGCCAAAGCAAAAGAGGATACTGAGCTCCAAAAAGGGAAGAATGGTGAGACGAAGTCCACTTAAAAAAATGTACTTTTTAACTACCAATGGGCTCTGGCAGCACGAACATTAATGCTCAAGTGGTTGGCTGGCCTTATGTCTAAAAACTGGCTGATTTTATTAAAAAGAAATAGAACCGTCTAATATTAAAAGGAGCATAATCATGTTGCTGAAATCCTATACCAAGCAAATTTTCAATAACGAATGCATGCCAAGTGCCATGAGTGTGCAGTGTTTTGCACATCTGGACGAGGATGTCGGCGAAGCCCTCCCGTATTTGAACGCTTCCCTCGGTGGACATACTTACACCCAAGATCCTCCGTCCGTAACTTTTAAAGTTCAGGGCAAGCTGATCACTGTTCATTCTAAAAAAATTGCCATCAATGCCCTCAAGGACGAAAAAGAGGCGACCAAGATTATTGAATGGCTCAAAAGGGAAATTAATGCAGCCTGGGAGAACCGGAGAGAGATCGAACCGAGGTATGAATCGGCACCTGTTCCCAAGGTTTTCGAGATACTCAAACTCTTGCCCAAAACCAACTGCAGGGAATGCGGTCAGACCACCTGCATGGTCTTTGCCTCAATGCTGGCAGAGGGCGCAAAAGATGCTGAGGACTGTCCTCCGCTGGATGGTTCGAACAGTAAAAAATTGTATGAATATATGAGGCAGTTCCATCTCGATTTTTAAATGCATAAGACAAAAGCATCAGCACACATGCAGTATTTAAATTAACCCCAAAATTATATAGAGGAGATGTCGCATGATTAATTTAGATCAAAAAATGATAGTAAAAGTCGATACAACCAAGGGCAGCTGTCCCATAGGAGAAATTACCGGCAAAAAAAATATCAGCGAATCGAAGATTCCGGTTATATCCTGTGAAGGGGCCTGTATTCGAGGCGAAATTGCCCGGCTCGCAGCCAATAATGTTTCCAAAGAACAGGGTTATGGCCGAGGTTGTCATGGTGAGTTGATCACGGTTCCGGATTCAGCTATTGCCCAATGGATGCTGACTGCTGAAAAGGTTGTATTAATCGATGGGTGTTTTCTTCGATGCCATGGTCGTATCATTGAAAACATCATTGACAAGGAAAAACTGATTCAATTCGATGCCTTGTCACATTATAAAAAATACAACGATATTTTCGATTATGATGATGTGCCGGAAGAGGAGAGAAAAGAAGTGGCTCAATCCGTATCCGACTGGATCATGGAAAGTCTGAACAATACCCTATCCGGAAGTGCGTCCTTGTGTGCTACATCAGTCGGCAGTGCGTCCTCGTGTGCGACGTCAAGTGATAAGAGCAGTGGATGTTGCGGATAAGGCAATGGAGTATACATCTGAACTCTGGAACCCTGAACCTGTTAACGCTTATGCTTTTTTAAGGAGACTCCCATGAAAAAATCTCCGGTATTCGAAGAAACATACAACAAATACCTGTCGCGCATCAGCGATATCGATCTGTTGCCTCGTGCGATAAGACTCGGCGCCGAACCCGCAGGAGATGCACTCATCATCCCTTTTTATGAAAAACCGTTTCGGATTTCATTAGACGGTGTTTTTGATGAAGCCGGGAAGCGGGCCAATTTTGCGATCAGCGTGGTGCTTTTCCAGTACGTCTTTCGCTGCCCTGCCGAGATTCCCATTGTCGGTGATTGGGTGACTTTCCGGGAGTTCAAGGATTCAGGCCCGCTTGGCGGATATTTTACTTCAAATAACAACAAAATTATTGAAACCACATTTGCGGGAAATCCGGAGGCGCTTCAATACGCCTGCAAAAGACTGGGAGGACGGTTGCTTGATGATGATCCATCCTGGGATCTTTCGGCGGCATTCGATATGTTGCCCCGAATACCGATCCGTCTTCGATTTAACGATAAAGACGATGAGTTCCCGGCTCAGAGCTCCATCCTGTTCCGGCAATCCGCCGAATCCTATATCGATATGGAAAGCCTGGCCATAGGCGGGACCTATCTTACCGGTATGCTGACGAAGGGATAGAGGCGGAAGCGGGGCGTTTCAATAATTTTCCCTGGTTAATAGATCCGCCCGTTTCAGTTAACCGAGTTGGAGGAAAAAATGGATACAGATAGTGCACAGTTATTTGTTCAAAAAATGCGAGATGACAAAGATTTTAGAGACACCGTACAAGAGATTAGCGATAGAACTGAACTCTGGGAATACATAGAAAACCAAGGCTATGCCTTTGATGAATGTGATTTGGTTAAAGCTATGGCAGAATGTATGGCAGAGCTTGAAGCTGCTGGTTAAGGATTTGGGTTCTTCTCCAACCGAATTCACAATGGAAGTTTTAGAGGAACTAAATCTCTCAACTCCTGATGCGTCAATTCTTTGGAGTGCTTGTACCCATTGGGACAACAGATTTAGAGGACTGAAAAATGCTACTATATCATTTAAAGTAAAGGCCTTATGGTAATAGAAGTTAATAAAATTAAAACCAGTCAATCAAAAAGAAAGGAGATTAATTATGAGCAGATCAGAACAAAATTTTAATCTTGAAGTACAAGGGATGAAAGCAGTTTGTCCTCTTGGAGAAGTTATTGGAGCAAAGATGATTGCTGAAAATAAAATCCCAGTAATTTCCTGTGAGGGCGGTTGTTTTCGTGGTGAAATTGCCAGGATGGCGGCTCATTTAGTTGGAAAACAGGAGCCATTTATGCGTAGATGCCATGGAGAAATATTTACAGCTCCAACATCTGCTATGACAGGTTGGGCAATAAAAGCTGAAAAGGTTATTGTAATAGATGGTTGTTTTATGAAGTGCCATGGTAGAATCATGAAAAACATTATAGGCAAAGATAATATGATTCAATTTGACGCACTACCTATGTATAATAAAGGTAATAAGTACACAGATATCATGCTCTATGATGACGTTCCAGAAGAAGAACGTAAGCAACTATCCCAACAAGTGGCAGATAAAGTTATATCAGAATTGAGTCAAATTTTCGATTATGATGATGTACCGAAAGAGGAGAGAAAAGAAGTTGCTCAATCCGAAGCCGATTGGATCATGGACAGCTTGAATAACCCCTCAGCCGGCAGTGCGTCCTCATGTGCGACATCAGATGGTAAGAGCAGTGGATGTTGCGGGTAATAGTGGAGCTCGAATCTGCTGGTTAAGGATTTGGGTTCTTCTCCAACCGAATTCACAATGGAAGTTTTAGAGGAACTAAATCTCTCAACTCCTGATGCGTCAATTCTTTGGAAAGCATGTGCCATTGAGACAAGAGATTTGGAGGTCTGAAAAATGCCGTTTTATCTCAAAGAATCGGATATAGTTCCGCAGGTTACCGGACTTCAGTCTGTGCTGATCGTGCCTTGCGGATTTTGCCCTGCAGCGAGCCTGGCCGTGAGGGAGAAAAAGCCTTATATTGAGCTGTTTCGGAAGTTCTGGAGAACGGAGGCTTATGAGTCGTACATTCAAGCCTTGAAGCGTCGTCTTGAAGAAAAAGGGATCAAAACAGTCGTATTCGACATCAAACTGCCGCATCACTATGTCGCATGTATGTGGACGTACGGACGTCGAAGAGAACTTGCAAAACGTGCGACGGAATTCGAAGGTGTGGTGGTTCTGGGATGCGAAGCAACCATTGAAATTGTGCGTGACGCTATAAAATCCACTGATTGCCGAGTGATCGAAGGCATGGAGGGCGAAGGCATAATGAACGTTGTTCCGAAAGTGAGTTTCCCGTTCAATATATCGCTTGAGTTGCAAGGCATAACTTCCGTATTGTAAAAGAGAAAAATTGAAGCAGGTTTTCAAGGGCGGAGGTAACATGAGAAATGGAAAATCATTGATTGCATGCAAGATTTTTGAACATGAGCTTAATAAAGTACTTTCTCCAGATGCGGATGTAACCATACACTGGATCGATGCAGCGCTTCATGCAGATCCTGACCGCATGAAGAAAGAACTTACAGATGCAATAGCGGCAGCCGAGAATGATCGAGAGGATGATATCTGTTTTTTGTTTGGAAACGGGTGCCATCCGGACATATGCGAGATCACTAAAAGTTGTGGTGCGCAACTGCCTTCTGTGAAAAATTGCATTCAAGCGATCATCGGGCCTGAAAAAACAAAACAACTGGAAGCAAACCGTACGATGGTGATAACGCCGGGCTGGATTACAGCCTGGCCGGGAATCATGGCGGGATTGGGTTGGGATGAAGTGGATGTTCGCATAAATCTGGGCCGATACGACCGAATACTGCTACTTGATCCGGGTATTGTTCCCATCAACGATGAAGAAATACTTACTTTTTATGATCTGGTTCAGGTTCCCATTGAGATTGAAGGTGTGGAACTGACCTATTTTCGCAATTTGATAGGACGGATTCTCCCGGAGACCGTAGAAAAAAATATGCAAAACAACCAAAGGCACTAGTTGAAAGGAGACTCAAACGGAAATCAAGGTGTTGGGTCCTGACTATACCAAATGCCAGCAGACGGAAAAAGTGGTTAGGAAAGTGATTGGTGATGCCGACGTAACTGCCGATGTCGAAAAGGTCACCGATGTGATGAAGATCGCAGGTTATGGCGTATTTGGCACGCCGGCGGTGGTAGTAGACGGCGAGGTCAAGTCCGTAGGAAAGATCCCCAATAATAAAGATGTTAAATTCTGGTTTAAAAATGAAGGAGGGTAAAATGGTTGAGGCATATAGTGCGAGAGAAAAGGATGTCATGATTCTGGCCTGTTCAGGCGGCTCCAATGTGGGACAACTGTCTAACCAGGCGGCAATGGAACTTACTCAGGAAGGGTTCGGAAAGATGTTTTGCCTGGCCGGTATCGGTGGTCATTTGGGCAGTTTTGTTCAATCTGCCCAAGATATCTCTTCTATGGTGGCCATTGACGGCTGTGAGGTGGGATGTGTCAAAGCGATCTTAGACCATGCAGAAATCCCAACACAAAATTACCTGGTGCTGACGGAACTGGGTATTAAAAAGAATAAAGATTTCAATCTTAAAGTCGATGATATCCAGAAAGTTAAAGCGGAAGTCAAATCTGTTTGCGAGTAAAAAACCTTTGAAAATTAAAAGAGAGTGATTACCCAACTATTGATGAGTCCCTGAAGAAAAAATTGGCACAAGAAAGTGTATTACCCATTGATATTTCTGCAATAAATAGAGACTATAAAACTTCTGAATTAATGTGATGCCAAAAAGATATCGTCTAATTGCCTAATAAATCAGGTAGTTGTATTCGTTTCAAGACATCTGTACATGAGCGGCTCTTTATAAAAACCTCCGAGACTGCTCATTTAGCTCTTAATAGAACGTGCTTGATCTGTTGGGAACTACCCACAGAATACCAAAAATGCCACTCCGATCAGCTTTTCAAACCTCTCGAGTTTTAATGCTTGTATAGAAACAAAAAAAACTGTGGTTTTGAAAAAAAATGAAAAAACTGTTGACAACATGATTGAAAGGTGTATATACACGCAAAAAAGCCGCCTACTGTTAATTCGTGAACTTGATATAGTTCATGGCTGGTACTGCTCGCCATTTTCTAAAACAATCAGAATCGAAATAAAGACAATTATAATGGACTAACATGGAACCAATAACGGTTAAAAACCAAGACATGAGCAGGTACTTGGAGATCGGGCGAACTTGCGCATGCGGCAGTCTGCGTAGAGCCTCCCGATTAATCACGCAGGTTTATGACAACTTTCTGCAGCCATCTGGTCTTAAGATTACGCAGTTCATAATGCTTATGTCTGTTAAGATACTTGGGCCAATTACTATAACCAAGCTTGCTCAAAAACTACTTATGGATCGAACAACATGTACGAGAAACCTGAAGAATCTTCAGGAAAAGAGTCTTATCAATTTCGAGCAGTCCGAAGACAGAAGGATGAAAAAAATCGTTCTCACAGATCAAGGAAATGAAATACTTGAACAAGCTATCCCACTCTGGGAAAAAGCCCAGAATTTCTTACTTGACAAGGTTGGCGAGAATCAGATGGCAAGCCTTGTTAAAGATTTATCCCGAACGGTGTCTATAGTTAGAAAAAAATAATTTTCTTGCTCAATAACGTGCATATACACCTTGTTTGCATGTTGACTTGCAGAGCTTGAGACCAGGCAATGATTGAAAGAAGGGATCATAGCGGAAACATTACCACAAGATATTCGGACGATTCAAGATCTCCTTGGGCATTCAAGTCTTCAAACAACAATGATTATACACATGTGGTGAGCAAGAACAAGTTGGGGGTGATCAGTCCGCTCGATTAAAAGTGTTTCAAATTGTGGTAACTTATCAAAAAGAAGAATTCCACATAATATTAATGTTGGCTCCTCACAAAGACAAATTGAAAGGTGTGTTAAGAATGAAAAAAGCAAGGTTCAGAATTGCACGTTCCTCACATAATCTAGGCACATTCAAAGATGCCGAGATGGATTGGTTCTTTAAACGAACTTTGGAGTATGCCAATTCTGGCGGAGCAGACATCGGGGATTGTTTGAGCGTAGTCGACAAGATCAAAGAACGCGATATTGAAACGTGGATTGATGCGTGGGAGGAATTGGGAGCGCGAGTTGAAGAAAAAGCGGAGGACTCGCTAAAAGGAGGTCACAGAATAAGTGCGCGTGATGCGTATCTGCGGGCGTCAAACTATTACCGAGCGAGTGAATATGCGGCAGTTCCTACTCACCCGAAGTTTCATGATTTATGGAAACGAAGTCGTGACTGCTTTCACAAAGCCTGTCCGCTATTTGATCCGGCAATTCAGATTACCGAGGTGCCATTTGAGGGAAAGGCATTGCCAGCATACTTCTGGACACCAGATGATTCCGGGAAAAATCGCCCAACGATGTTTTCAGTTGGAGGAAACGACTCGAGTGGAGAAGAAGTATGGTATTGGAGCGCGAAAGCAGCAGTTGAGAGAGGATATAATTTCTTTACATTTGAATTCCCAGGACATCGTGGCACGGTTCATCTATATCCTGATTGTGTGAAACGACATGATATGGAAAAACCGTTTTCGGCGGCATTTGATGTGCTTGAACAACTGCCGGGAGTTGATAGCAGAATTGCATTAGCCGGACATAGTTTTGGAGGATATGTTGTATCGCGAGTGGCCATTTTTGAGAAGCGAGTGAAGGCCGTAGTTCCAAGTAGTCCGTTGATTGATATAAACAGAGCACAAAGGATAATGCTTGATAAAATAAAGATCCCACTATGCATTTTGGCGTGGCTGACGGAAATCAAGATGAAGAAATCTCCTTTGATGAAGTCGATGATGTACTTAGCGATGTGGAACAGTGGATATGCAGGTCAATATTCAGCCAGAGAGGTATTCAATGCAGTACTCACAGAAGATCCGGACAAGTGGTGTTTGCGCGATAGAATGCACGAAATAACCTGTCCGACTTTGGCCCTCGTAGGAGAGAACGAAGGAAAGGAGTTAATCGATCAGGCACGTGAGTTCTATGAAACTATCTCATCAGAGAAGAAGAGACTTCATATATTTTCTATGGATAATGATGGTTCGGATGATCATTGTCAGCTTGATAACCGAACGAGTGCCAATCGGGTGATATTTGATTGGCTGGATGAACTGTTTATGTAGTTATATAGACAGGCCTCCTGATAACTTAAATCCTGTGGCACGCAGCCAACAAGACGCTCGAGCCGACGGTGAGGACGACGCGGCTCAGCTCAACTGTTCGGCATGAGGCCTTAACACAAAATATATATTTGGAGGTAGTCTGTGAGAATAGAAAGCATTGAATCAACAAATACAGTTTCAAAAGATGCTGCAGCCGGTGCTTCCGTTTATTCTAACCTTTTATTGGCCATTTACGACATAGAAGTATTGATGTTTGAATTACAATACATCTTTAAATGTCCGTTGCATAAAGTAATAGATTTTTTCAATGAAAACGTTTCCGGCAGACATCTTGATGTGGGAGTCGGTACCGGATATTTCCTTGATAAATGCAATTTTCCAGTTGAAAATCCAACTATTCATCTCATGGATCTCAACTCTAATACATTGCGAAAAACTTCAAAAAGAATCAAGAGATACGAACCGGTACCCCATCAATGCAATGTGCTGGAACCCATTCAAGCGGATTTGCCGCTGTTTGACTCAATAAGTGCCATTAACTTTTTGCATTGTCTGCCGGGGACCATGTTAGACAAAGAAATGGCAATCAAAAACCTCAAGCCCTTTCTTCGGGAAGGTGGGGTATTTTTTGGTATAACCGTATTAGGCCAAGGCGTTGATGTTGGCATCCTGTATAGAATTGCAAACTCGATATACAATAAAAAATCTATATTTAGTAACTTGAATGACAATATTTCAGACCTTGAAGTCATATTGAAGAATAATTTCAAGAGATATTCTGTACAGACTGTTGGAAGCGTAGCTATTTTTTCTGGCCATAATTAAAAAACAAGATTGCCGAACCAGCGGATAGAAACGGACCTTAAAAGCAGGAGGCTTTAGGCTTCAAGTATCAGCAGGTGTTCAATCGTCTTAGGTCCCTACCCGTTTGCTTTTGTCGCTGCTCAACCATGCCTTATGCGGTTTGAGGTTAATAAAAAAGGAGAAAAATATGACGGATGTATATGAAAGACTGGCAAAGCACCTTGACAACCTTCCCGCGAGTTATCCTGCCACAAACTCAGGGGTTGAACTTAGGATATTGAAACGTTTGTTCACGCCTGAAGAAGCAGAAGCAGCAATGGCCCTGACCATGTTTCCAGAATCTGCGGACGCCATCGCAAAGAGACTTGGCAAAGATGAATCAGATACTGAAAATCTTTTTTACAGCATGTCTAAAAAGGGACTCATTCTCCGTCTAGGTACGGAACAGAATACCTACATGGCCGCCAACTTTATTGTCGGTATGTGGGAATATCACGTTAACGACCTTGATGAAAAACTGATCCACGATGTTAATGAATACATTCCGCAAATATGGGAAAAAAGCTGGGCAAAACAGAAAACCCAGCAACTGAGGGTAATTCCTGTATCAAAAAGCATTTCCGCTGAAATGAACATTATGCCCTATGAAGAGGCGGAAAGTATCATAAAAAAACAGTCAAAACTGGTGGTTGCACCTTGTATATGCAGAAAAGAACAGAATATGGTCGGGCACGGATGTGACAGGCCTCTGGAAACATGCCTGACGTTAGGGGCCGGTGCATTTTTTTATGAACAAAACAATATTGGACGCTCTGTCTCACAGGAAGAAGCCCTGGAGATTCTGAACAAAGGCATTGAGGCCGGTCTTGTGCTTCAGCCTTCAAATTCACAAAAACCCTTTGTTATCTGCATGTGCTGCGGATGCTGCTGCCTGGTACTGAAAAACCTCAATAGAATGGACGAACCTGCCAAAGTTGCGTATACCAATTATTATGCCACTGTCAGCGAAGACGACTGCACGGGCTGCGGAGATTGTGAAGACATATGTCAGATGGGCGCTATAACAGTGGAAGACGAATCAGCAGTTGTCAGCCTGGCAAGATGTATCGGATGCGGCCTTTGTGTTTCAAGGTGCGAATTTGACGCAGCAACTCTTGTGGAAAAAGAAGCATCTGAAAAATTAGCCATTCCTGCCAATACAGTTGAAAAATATATGAATATGGCCCAGGAAAGGGGGCTTACATAACTCATGTTATATCTCCATGAAAATAGGACAAGAAAAAATATGCTTAAAAAGATAGATAAACCTTCGATCATAGAAGCAGCAGGAAATAAACCCAAAATTATTGAAGAGTATATTGGACGTGTTAATTCCCGGACAGACGAGCTGAGCATCGCAAGAATGAGGAGCCCTTCCGGTTGGATAGAGCCGGGACAAAAACCAGAGTTCAATGAATATACTGTTGTTCTTAAAGGGATGTTAAGGGTTATGACCCAAAAAAAGACTATCGATATTTATGAAGGAGAAGCCGTTATTGTACATGCGGGCGAATGGGTCCGCTACAGTACACCAAGTTCTGAAGGCGCTGAATATATTGCAGTCTGTTTACCGGCGTTTTCTCCCGAAATTGTTCGTCGAGATGAATAAGTTTCAAATTGAGGATATAACAACCATTTGCACAGCCGACTCTACTAAGCTATGGTTTTTTACCGGCTTGTGTGGCCCGTCATGTTTTCAATGTCTTTGTCAGCTTGTTGCCCGGCGGGTGAAGCGTAGCGTTATGTGTAAAAAATAGATATGGAGTCTTTATGTTTAAGGAACTGAAAGAAATTAATTCTCGTCCCGCACCTTTTCAATTTTATACAGCGGATGAGCTGTGGACTGATGAGCATACATCAAAGCAGATGCTCAAATACCATTTAAACGATCACGTTGATGCTTCATCTCGAAACAAGGAATTTATTGAGCAATCTGTGAAGTGGATTATTTCCAAATTTGAACTAGATAAAACCACTGAAATCGCTGATTTTGGCTGTGGTCCAGGGCTTTACACAACTATATTGGCTGAACGAGGTGCACGAGTGACAGGTATAGATTTCTCACAAAATTCCCTAAACTATGCAAAACAGGTGGCCGCTAATAAGGGGTTGGGTATTAATTATATTCTTTCAAACTATTTAGAATTCAAAACAACAGACAGGTTCGATCTTATTATTATGATCATGTGTGATTTTTGTGTGTTAAGTCCGGCCCAGAGGAAAAAAATGCTCTCAAAATTCAATTTGTTATTGAAACCGGAGGGCGCTGTGCTTCTTGATGTGTATTCTCTCAACAGTTTTAACCAAATAGAAGAATCCGCAATCTATGAACTGAATCAATTAAACGGGTTTTGGTCTTCAGAAGACTATTATGGTTTTGTTAACACATTCAAATACGAAGAAGAGAAAGTAACGCTGGATAAGTACACTATAATTGAAAAATCGCGAAAGCGCGAAGTATACAACTGGCTGCAATATTTCAGCGAAGATTCTCTCAAAAACGAATTTGAAGAAAATGGTTTTAAGACAATTGAATTGTACTCTGATGTTGCGGGTAAAAGCTTCAGCTCTAAATCAACAGAATTTGCCATCGTTGCACGGAAATAATGAATAACCATAGTAAAAAACAGAAAGGAGACGCTTAATCGTGGATTATTATCAAATGACCGCCCCCTGCGGTCTGGACTGCTTCAATTGTTACTTTTTTTTAGCCCATAAGAACCCGGAGGCGATGAGCCAGGTTGAGCAGTGGTCTAGGGAGCTCAACATTCCTGTAGAAATAATGCACTGCCGTGGGTGTCGGAATCATAATGGCCAAATTCCGCTTCAAAAGCATATCTTCGGCAAATCGCATCGTTGTGCGGCCTATGAATGCTCCCAGGACAAGGGCGTAAAATTTTGCGGGGATTGCGAAGAGTTTCCCTGCGATAACCTCCACCCCTATGCCGACAAAGCCGGCGAGCTGCCACATAATATCAAGGTCTTTAATCTGTGCTTAATCAACAAGATGGGTTTGGAAAAATGGGCTGAGTCAAAAGCGTCTGAGGTTCGTGAAATTTACTTTAACAAGCCGTGGACACTGACCTAGTCAACTGTGCCAATCAGAATATAGTGGATAAATGATCGGGGGCTGAAATTTTAAAAAAGAGATCATATCAGTATGCGAAAATGTACCGGAAATAACTGGCAGGAATGGGGTTTGGATGCAATATTCGATGTCAAATGCCAAACATGTGGGCATATGGTCGAATTCTTTAAGGATGAGATAACAAGAAACTGCCAAAAATGCAAAAAATCAGTTTTGAATGATCGAAAAGATTTTGGTTGTGGGCAATGGTGCTCATCTTCCTCCCCGCATATGAGAAACTTTTGCCCAAAGTTTAAACGATCCAAGGATAGATTTTATGGCATGCATCTTCCCACCGTGCGGTATTAACAATACTATTATTGCATAACCACTACTTCTGCAAACTCGATTCCCTCGCTGCAAAACAGCGTCGTTATGCGGAGAAAGGTTCAGAGATATGAACATAGGAATTTACATTTACGATCAAGCTGAAGTTCTCGACTTTTCAGGCCCATTTGAGGTTTTCTCAACTGCATCCAGAATTTGCTCTACTGGAGATCCGCTAAGTGTGTTTTTAGTCAGTGAAACAGGAGACGTTGTTAAGGCTCGGGGTGGTTATAGAGTGATTCCGTCTTTTGGATTTCACAATCACCCGGAAATCGATGTTCTGATTGTAGTTGGGGGCATGCATACAAAGGAAATGTCCAAAGCACGAGTAATCGACTGGATTGCTGATACTGCAAAGCAAGCTAGGTTGGTAGCTTCTGTATGCACGGGAGCATTCCTATTGGCGGAAGCTCGCATATTGACAACTCAGAATGTCACAACTCACTGGGATGATATCCCTGCTTTGCGCGAGAGCTATCCTGATTTAACCGTTCATGAATCAACTCGTTGGGTAGATGAGGGAGCTGTTGTTACATCCGGTGGCATCTCGGCGGGTATTGATATGAGTTTACACCTAGTGAATAAACTATATAGCCTTGATTTGGCACAAAAAACTGCAAGACAAATGGAGTTTGACTGGAAGCAAAAACCATAACATTTTGATTCACTTGAACTTACTCGTCGTTTCTCTATATTTCGATCTGCGGACTCACACATCATAGGAGGCAAACGACTGTGTTTTGCAGACGCCTTCATGGAAGCGCTTGGCTGGCAGATGAGGAGTCACAAGTCGTTTCTGATGCCTATTATGATTTCACTGCATCACCAAATAAACTCAGCGGACCCAAAAGGATGATCCAATGATTAACCCGTTATACGCAGAGGAGAAGCTGTTATGAGCATGGAAATTTTTCAAAAAGTAAGAGAGATGGGAAAAGAATTAAAGGAGAAAAGAAAAAATGAGGAAACAGACTATAATTATATGACCGCCCCCTGTGGATTGCCATGTTTCGAATGCTATCTTTATCTATCACAGTTTGACCAAGAAATGGCTGAAACAATAGCAGGTGTCCTTAATGTTTCACCTGAGCAAATCAAATGTAAGGGATGTAAGGGCGAAAATGGTAAATGTGCACACCATTCAATGGAATGCAGGGTTTATAAATGCATTGAAAACACTGATATGAAGACTTGTGCCGAATGCAACGATTTCCCATGTGAATATCTTCACCCCTATAGAGATCAAGCGGAAAAATGGCACAATACTAAAGTGTTTAATCTTTGCCGTATAAAAAAGCTCGGGCTTGAAAAATGGGCAAAAGATGAGGCGGGTGGTATTCTGGATAAATATTTCTATGGCACTTGGACGCTATAAACAACAGTGCAGACAAAGGCGAAAAGGAATATAATCAGGAAAATTCTTAACCCGCTTTAGCGTCTTTATTTTGAGAAAGGAATGTACAAATTGCTATCGATTTGGATACACATTACGCACAGCTCATGCTTTCCATGGCTCCCGGAGACCGACTCTTTGTCTATACCGATGGCATCATTGACGCACCCAGCTCTGGAGGTGAGAGCTTTGGGTTAGTGCGTCTCAAAGAGGTCCTTGATACAAATACGGGAACCCCTCTGCCTGAACTTAAATCGGCAATCCTCAAAACGTTGAATCAATATACTGAAAAAGAACTAACTCGTGATGACGTCACCCTGATTGCTCTGGAGATTTGTTGAGATTATGAGTGTTGATACCTCCAACGTACATTGCAAGCAGCTGATCTGTGATAGCTGCAATAAAGTCCAAATATTACGGGCTTGATTTTCTGACCTATTTAAAAAGTATCGCAAAACCATAGCTGTTGGACTATTTTCTATCTATCTTTAATCGTTAATAATTTGTGATATGACCAAAAATCAGAATAGAGGCGAATTGTGATATGTAATGGATATCTAAAGCTCACTGGGAAAGTGAAAAATGTCCGATTGAACCGTTATTACAAGTAAATCCAATTCGTTCGCGTGCAGTCCATCACGAACTGTTTTCGATCCGGATTAAGTGTGTTCCAAGCTCTTTGCCTTCAAATCCTTCACACGATTTTTCAGCGGGGAAAAGCCGTTGATTTTACTTTCAACAATATCCCCATCTTTAATCAAAACAGCCCCGGGGGTGCCGGTGGAAATGATATCTCCGGGAAGCAGGGTCATGGCGGATGAAAGAAATGAAACCAGAAAATCAGGCGGAAACGTCATGTTGGAAACCTGATTCTCCGCGTGAACCCGTCCATTGATTGTGGTGGAAACCTTTAACCTCGAAACATCCTCGATTTCATCAGGAGTTACCAGCTGAGGACCAAAACTGAAAAATGTATTGAAACTTTTGGAAAGGGTCAGGTATCGGACATTCTGCCGGAGGATATCTTCGGCCGTCATATCCAGGATGGTGGTAAATCCGGCCACCACGCTGAGCCAGTCGTCCCGACTGACGTTTTCACACTTAATCCGGATCGAAAACAGTTCGTGATGGACTGCACGCGAACGAAT
>JBHPCZ010000005.1:0-60360 GCA_042573625.1 Thermodesulfobacteriota bacterium | reverse complement strand
CTCTCACGCAGGAGGAAAGTGAACGTCCTACCTCTTGGCGGTTCTGGCGGGTTCTTCCACCCGACGGGCGGATCGGCATTTTTTTCGGCTCCTGGTATACCCGCCCCATCATCCGGCGCACATACGGAGAAACCACAGACAAGGCGTTTGACGTAGCGCTCCAACACATCAAGAGCTTGGAAAAGGCCTTGGTGGACGACGGGATGCTGCTCTTCAAATTATGGTTCCACCTGAGTAAGAAAGACCAGAAAAAGAAGCTCAGAAAACTGAAAAAGGATCCCCAAAATAGCTGGCGAGTCTCCAAGTTGGACTGGAAACACCTGAAGATGTATGATCTGTTTCGCCGGATTGACGAAAAGGCCCTACGAATTACCAGCACCGGAGAGGCTCCCTGGAACATCGTGGAGGCTACGGACCGTCGATATCAGTGCCTCACCGTGGGTAACCTGCTTGCCGATCAGATCGGGAAACGCTTGGCGGCTTGGGAGACCTCAAAGACTGCCCGATCATCTCAAAAAGAACAGAGTGACACCAAAGATTCGACCGGAAAAAAGTCCATCCGCAAAGAGGCCAAAACAATCCGCCTGGGGGAAAAATATGTCACCATTTTGGACAAGCTGGATCTTTCGCGTACTCTTACCCCGGAGGCGTACAAAAAAAGTCTCAACAGTCTGCAGGGAAGGCTCAACAGGATATTTCGAAAAGCCAAGAAAAAAGGTGTCGCCGCAATCCTGGTCTTTGAAGGATGGGATGCGGGGGGAAAGGGGGGCGCTATCCGCCGGATCACCGGGGCCCTGGATTCCCGGGATTACCGAATCGTCCCCATCGCAGCCCCCACCGACGAGGAGCGGGCGCACCACTACCTCTGGCGCTTCTGGCGCCATCTTCCCGACCGGGGCCACATCACTGTTTTTGACCGGAGCTGGTATGGACGGGTGATGGTGGAGCGGGTGGAAGGATTCGCCCGAGAGGAGGAATGGTCCCGGGCTTACGCGGAGATCAACGATTTTGAAGAGCAGCTTGCCGAACACGGTTACGTACTGAACAAGTTCTTCTTCCATATCAGTCCCGATGAGCAGCTGCGGCGCTTTGAGGAGCGGCAGAAGACCCTTTGGAAGCAATTCAAGATCACCGATGAGGACTGGCGAAACCGCGAAAAATGGGATCTCTATGAACAGGCCGTCAACGAGATGATCAAGCGCACCAGCACGGAGTATGCCCCCTGGACGCTGGTGGAGGCGAACTCCAAGGAGTACGCGCGCATCAAGGTGCTGGAGACCTTTTGCAGTAGTTTGAAACAACGGATACGCAAAAACTGAACCCGATTTTTTCCCCTTGTCGATTCGGTGAGGGGTGTTCTCCGTTAAAAGATCTCGGGCTCAAAGATTTCATAAAAGGTTTTTTCTCCGATCAGGGAATCTATCTCGCCCTGGATCTCCCTTCTTTGTTCGTTGTTTAACCATTTTTTCCAGTCTTCAGCGGTCTTCCATTCGCTGATAACGATATATTCTCCTGGATTATCAAGACTTCTTAATGTTTCGCGGGAAATATGGCCGGATTGTCCTTTTGAAAGGGAACGCAATTTCGCAAGAAGTGAGATCAGTTTCTTTTTCGCATCCATTTGGAACGTCCGTTTAGTGATTACTTTAACCGTCATGGTGTCCTCCTTTTATTCAAATCATGTTGGCTTCCCATTATTGATGGTTTTGTAAAAAGTCTGATTTTGCGCTCTTCGTGGGCAATTTTGGGATTCATAAATCGCCCGGCTAAATTTCAAAAACTCGGGCTAACGCCCTCAAACAGTTTGATATTTTTAACGCCAGGCGATGGATGAATCTTTTTCCAAAATGGCTCAATGTCGTTTGCAAAATGACTTTTTACAAGTTTGTCAATATTGGGTAGCGCTGTAAAACCTTCAATCCAGCGGAACGGTTGAGCCGCAAAAACGACTCGATCCCTCACCGAATTTGTATCTGGCTTTGTTCCGTTCCCTTTTCGTCTATCGGTTAACGTTTAGCCCACGTGCTTTCAATTGCCCCGGTTTGAGCACCCCGTAAGCGGTTCGCATCACGGGTGTGGGCAAGCCCAATGCCGCTCCGAATCGCGTGACGATGCCGACCATCGATTCCAACTCGCTCACCTGTCCGGCTTCTAAGTCGCGCTGCATGGAGGGCCTGATTCCCGGCGCGCTCTCGTCGATGAATGACAACGTTTTTGTGACGATGTCAGGGGCGAGTGTCGCACCTTTGGCACGGGCTACCGCTGCCACCTCGCCAATCGCATCGGTCAGCACCGCGCGCGATTCCCTCAGAGATCTGTACTCGCCGAACGTTACCCGCGTCAAGGCACCCATGGCGCTGACTGATGCGATGAAAACGAATTTTGTCCAGAGGATATTGGAGATGTCGTCAACCACTTCTGCCGTGATCCCGGCATCTTTGAGGATCTGATGGATCGCCTGAACGCGCGGCGTTGTATGTCCGTCAAATTCACCCAGGATGATGCGGCGGAACTGGCTGTATTGGCCGATGACACCCGGTGCTTCGATTGCCGCGGAAAGCCATGTCGCCCCACCCAGCAAACGTTCCTTGCCGACCACCGCACCGATACGATCGGCCGCGTCCACCCCGTTTTGAAGCGAAATTATCACCGTATTCGAGGCGACCATCGGCTTGACCATTCGAGCGGCCTCTTCCGTGTGATAGGTTTTGGTTGTGAAAAGAATCAGGTCCGCCGACCCGGCTTCGCGAGGGTTGTCAGTCGCTTTGACGGGTGAAACAAGAAAATCACCGAGTACGCTTTTAATCTGTAACCCTTTTTCACGAATAGCTTCCAGGTGAGCACCTCGTGCGATGAATGTCACATCTTGCCCGGAGCGAGCAAGCAGGCCCCCATAATACCCCCCAACCCCACCGGTTCCCATGATGGCAACTTTCATTTACCCTCCTCTATAACTATTCCACCACCCAGATCGTGCAGTTTCTGGCATGGCTGACAATTCTGCTGGATACGCTGCCGAATAAAAATTCTTCACTTCGAGATACGCCCTTTCTACCCACGACAATGGTGCTACAGTCCAGTCGACTCTGTTCTTTGAGGATGCATTCGGCGATGGAAGGACGATAACAAAGCGTTGTTCTCAGGGAAATCGCTTTCGGATCCAAGCCTTCCTGAACAAGAATCCGCCGGTATTCCTCAAGCAGGCTGTCAATTTTAAGTCGATACTGTTGTATCCATTTTTCTTGATCCGATTGACAGGAAAAATAGTCCTCTTCAGGAGGGTTGAACAGGTGCAGCAAAATTACATAAAATGCTTCCAATCCTCCCAGCATCTGAGAAACGTAGGATACGGCCCTGCGAGAGTTTTCGGATGCATCAACGGCAAGCAAGACCTTTTTGTTGTAGTGATGGGTCGTTTTGTTCATCGGTCATCTATTCCTTCCGGCGCATTGCCGGCGGTTTCGCGGTGCCAGGCTTCAACAAAGATTCCATTTCATCCTACGGAAACGCAATATTTTTCGAGATCTTCCAGCAATTGATCGGTGGTTTCGTAAAAACAGTGGGCACCCTTGGAGAAATGCAGCAAGATTCGGTTGAGGCTCTCGGGGATGTAAGGGTAAATTTTTCTCAGATTGGCGATGCGATTACGGAAAACGATATTTATATCATCCGCCCGGATTCGATGCAGGGCCGGATGCATTTCCCGCTTGAGGTACGGCAGCAGCACATCGCCTTTGCCGACGAGAAAAATCAAAATATTGCCCAGGCCGAAAAGATCATAACTGAAAATATTCTCCCTCTGACGATAGTTGAAATCATAGTCAATCCATCGGTAATGTCCGCTTTCCCGGTCGACAATAATGTGGTCTCTTCTGATGTCTCCGTGCTTCTCTTCGTGCTGGTGTATAAATCGGATCGCACGGATGCACTCAATAAAGCTTTGTATAATCGCCGGAAACCGCTGGTTGAAATATGTTTCATGATCCAGCTGAATGTCTTCCACCGTTATCGAAAGCGGTTTCCCATAGATAAAGTCAAGCACCCGCACAATGTTGCTCTTCTCATCGGTTGTCCCGTAACCGTGCATGAAATTTTTATGATTCCCCACCAGTTCCAGAACTCGCGCCTCTTTTTTGGGGCTGCGGAAGCACTCGAACTCAATATCTCCGATACGGGTGGTAAATCGTTCGTGAAAAACGAGCTTGAGGATTTTACGGCTTCCGTCCTGGAGGTCGAAAGCGCGTTTAACCCAGAATTTTTCTTCATCATCCAGCCCGAAACGCCCTTCCTTGGCATTGTGCCGGATCAGGTAAGCCTTTTTATCCAGAACAACGACATCGTCATAGCCCACCTTAAAAAAATCGGTGGTGTCCGTGCGAATCTCAACCGAACGGTTGTCGGGAATGTTCGGAAACAGGCGCTGAATCATCCGGTGGATGGAACTCTGATTCAATGTCATTTTCATGGTCGACAGGATGCTCCCTACGTGAAGTGGCTATGGCGTACTCTAATAGCAAAAAGCAAAAGTTGTGCCACAACGGAAATTGAGAGATGATAGATAATAACTTATTGATACTTATGAAAATAATAAAGAATTTATGATCTATTCTCATCGGGTGGCACAAGATCTGTGTCAGACTGTTTTACAAGATGTAAAATGATGCGGGGTTTGGGTGATATGAGAGACCGCGGTGGTTTCAAAGAAACATGGCGCTGTTCATCCAAAACGATTCTTAATGCATTCAAACAGTGCACGATTTCGCTGCGGATCATTCGTGACGCTATATTCAATATCAAAAAACATCCCGTTCTAATTGCTTTTGATGCAAATAAAACTACATAGCGGTTCCAGATTTTTGGTTTAAAAGAGTGGATATTTTTTGCCTCAGTTCATCGGCAGCTATGGGGCTTTTGATCAGATAGCCATCGGCCTGAGAAAGTCGGGAATCAAAGAGAAAGTTGTCATAGACAGTAATGATCAGCACAGGCAGATTTGGATCTTGTATCTTTATGCCCCGTAAAACATCCCATACGAGAAACCCGTGTTTCAGGTAAAGGTTCAGGAGTACTATGTTGGATTTAAAAGATGAAACATTTTTCAGAACCAACGCAACATCATCCGTTACTGAAACCTTATGCCCTTTGTCTTCAAGACCTTCTCTGCACAGATCCACCACCCATTTCTGATTATCGACAATAAGAATGTTTGCCATCTTTTATCCTTAAGTTGTTTTAGCCTAAATCATACCGGCACCGAGCCTGCAAGATTGATATTCACAATGATTGTTTTCTTGTTGCAATCAATCTGCTTGTCCAATGGGTCGGTTTGTTCGTAGAAACGTTGATTGCTCATTTTCCGCGCTTACCATTCGTTTTGACATATCGATCATCTCCTGCCTACCCGATCGGTTTGAAAAGAGCTGGCGGACCATCCGGGTGTTATGCGGCTCCAAATCCGGGATGTTCTGAAAATACGATGTTTGCCCGGCGGTTTTTTTCATTCCACAGGGCTCTGTATTCACAGAGTTAATCAGTGGCCGGTGTAACATTTTTTCATAAAGAGCGATGTACTGCTGCGCTGTAACCTGATGATTAAAGGTGGCGGCACTTTGCATCATTATTCGAGTGGTCTGCCGGTTTCTTGCTTTAAGGGGCATCATATAAAACCGCATGGCCTCATCAATGGCCCATGAAAGGCCGCCGGAGTCGAATGTCTTAAAAAGAAAGCCATTGCCTGTATTTTTGAACACGTCCAGGTGGGCAACTGTATCGTGAATTCCGCCGGTATCGTGAGCGACCGGAAGGGTCCCATAAACAGCACCGATCATTTGTGGGAGACCGCAGGGTTCAAAACTTGAAGGCATCAACACAAAATCCGAAGCCCCGTAGGCCAGGCGGGCCAAGCGCTCGTTGAAGCCGCATATGGCGACCCGGTCGGATAGATTGTGGAATCGAACGATGTCTTTAAAATGCTGTTGAAACTCCCCGTCCGCCACAAAAACGATCTCCAGATTCTGATCCCAATAGCGGGAAACGATGTTGTAAAGAATATTCGCCAGCAGTTGACACCCCTTTTGAACCGGGTCCAGACGCGACGGCCAGAAGAAGACGGGTGCCCGTACATCCTGGATTAAACCCAAGTCTTTCTGAAGAATGCGTTTGTTGGCCTTTTTCCCAAAAACATGATTTTCTGCAAAATATTGACAGAACAGCGCCTCATCGCTGGATGGATCATAGGAAGGATCGGGGGCGTTTAGAATCCCCACCGCGCATCCGGCGTTTTTTTTATTGGACAGCTCTTGCTGAAGGGAGAATTTTGCAAAACCGTGCCGGCCTTCAGTCACTTCATCGAGAAAGGTCGGGCTCACCGTGTTGACAAAATGGGATGCAAAAACCCCGGTTGTGAGGAAATCGACCGGAATGACGGCTCTGGTATTTTCATAGTCGGAGGGGAAATGTTCATAAAAGAGATGATGCCAGAACGAAGCACTGTCAATGCCTCTGTCTTCAATTTCAGAAAGGGTACTGTTAACCGTGTGAATATTGTGAATGGTAAACAGGCAGGGGATACCCAGTTGCCGTGCCATGGCCGGAATCAGGCCGGTCATCCAGTCATTGCAATGGATCAGGTCCGGCTGAACGTGAGGAACGATATTGTTTATTACTTCCCGCTGAAAGGCCAGTGACAGTTTAGTGTTTTCATCCGCATAACCGGAATAGACATGATTCTGATAGAAAAATGCCCTGTCCTGGGCCAAATGAATTCTTTCCTCCGGTACGGTGTTCTTCATTGCCATCAGTTCTCTTCTGACAACCGGCGGCAGTTGACCGGTGAATATGGAACGGTAGTGCGGGAGCGCCACATGGACATCGGCGCCCTGCCGATAAAGTGCAGTGATTAAAGCTGCCGAAACATCGGCAAGCCCCCCTGCCTTGGCGTTGAGACCAGCGGAATCGTTTGCCATGCCGCTCGGGAGATAGGTGACTTCAGGCGTCACAATCAGAATACGGGGATTGGTCGAAAAAGCTGCCATGATCGGTTACTCTTATATGTTTTCCAAATTTTGAATGGCTGAGGTTCAACTGTTCGTGCCGTTGGACAATTTGATCGATTCAGAGAGAAATGAAATGGTGGCCAACAGTTTACAAGCGTAGCTGAGGCCTTGAAGTTTTATGCGCCATGTCTTGGGAGGACGGCATAAGAGCCGCCCTCCCCAAGCGCAAGAGACGCATCCTCCCCTGCGCATATAAAGGGAAGTCTATTTAAGAATCAGTATATCGATTAATTGTCAAACTTCCCCTCATCTTCAAGGAACAAAAAAATCAACTCCATCGTACGGTAATCCAGAACATTTTCTTTCCATCCAAGACGTTGCAGCGCCATTTTCAGGCCGGCCGAGTCAAAACGCCTTTTTCCCCCGATCAGATTGGACACATCCTTGATAAGCCGATCTATTTCAAGGGAAGCCAGCTCTTTATCCCCCAGTCTCATTGATACCATATCCATTATCTTTGACATGAAATACACCGAATATCATCAGAGCGAGTTCCTCCCCTGCAGCGCAATTGTATTTCCATATTTTCCAGTGAATGTCAGGTCATGGGACGGTTTTTTAAAAGGGCAATTTTTCTGAAACACCGATAGGCCAAAGGGATGAATTGAAGAAAGTCCACACGTATTAATGACTACTTTGTCCGCCCTGTCGTAATGCGCCTTTAAAACGTTGATCAGTTCACAAGCCGATGAACCGTCGAAATCTCCCCTGAGTTTAAGATGAAGACTACCGTTATCCCGATAAATAAAGATCTTGAAAATTGATGCCATGGTTTCCCCAAAATGGTTGTCTTTTGATTATTCACGATACACATGCGCCCGGGTTGTCGGCAAAGCATTGTTCAACCCGTTAACAAAGAGAATCTGAAACAGGCGGGACTTACCGTACCTAAAGCCGGCTGCCGTACTGTTTAAAAACAGGCGCCACCGCTTCACGAATGCATCATCAAACATTTTTTGGATTTTATCTACATTTCCTTCGAAATTGTCAGCCCATTCCTCAAGCGTTTTGGCATAGTGCAGCCGCAAATTTTCGACATCCAGAATGCAAAATCCGGTTTTCCCCATTTCCCGTACAATTTCGTAAAGCGTCGGCAGATAGGCCCCCGGAAAGATATAATTAAACGTCCAGGGATCACCGGGAGACGGCGCATCTCTCCCAATGGTATGCAACAGACCCAGCCCACCGGTTGTCAATAATTCAGAAATTTTTTGAATAAAAATGGGGATGAAATTTTCCCCCACATGTTCAAACATGCCGATGGAAACCACTTTGTCGAACTTTCCGCTTAAATCTCGGTAGTCCTGATACAAAACCGTAATTTGATCCTGAAGTCCCAAGGCATTGATTTTTTGATTGGCATACGCGTACTGGTTTTGGGACAGTGTAATTCCAACTCCGGATATTCCGTATTTCTGGGCGGCATAGATCAGCATGCCACCCCACCCGCACCCGATGTCGAGCAGAGATTCATTCGGTTTGAGCAGAAGTTTGCGGGAAATATGTTCGTATTTATTCAGTTGCGCCTGTTCCAGGGAATCGTCTGCGTGTTTGAAATACGCACAGGAGTAAGTCATTGTTTTGTCAAGATAAAGGGTATAGAATTCATTTCCCAAATCATAATGGAATGAGATGTTTTTAGATGCACGCCGAAGCGTATCGCGGTTTAGCAGTGAAAGGATAAAAAACCAGCATTTTTGCCAGATCGGCAACCGGTAATCGTCAAAATTAATGTCCAGTCCCAAGCGAAGAAGTTCCGGCAGATCGTTAAGTATTTCCAAATCTCCTGCCATATAGGATTCGCCAAACCCCCAAAAACCTTTTGTGATGATTCTTTTGGCAGAGCTCTTGTTTTTCAGACGGAGGGTTACCCTGGGGAAATTTCCGAAACAGATTACATCGCCATCCCAAAATTCGAAGGAAAAACATGCCTCCGGATTCGATCGGTGCATCATCCGGGCTATATTTTTAATGGGCGCTTTCATCGGCACACGCTATTTTTTCGCCTTGAACCCGAACCAGCAAGCGAATATAAAGTTGACAGAATTCCTTTTCGGCAAGATTCTCTGCAGCGACTCGACTGTCTTCGACCCTGGGACTCAGACCGAAGGGACCTCGTCGAAGTCTTACTGCAGGGCACTCTCCAACGCTGTTTTTTAGAATTTGATGGCGTTGCCTTACGAATAACTGCCGCAAGAAGGGCTTTAAATAGAACCGTCTAACGCTCTTTCCCCAAACAGGTTCCTATTGGCCCGGTTTAGGGAGTTGCCAGATTCAAAATACTATTTTGCGACCCAAAGCAGTTCGAACACATCTGACTATTTTGAGGGTCTTCTCTCCAGTTTCCGTCAATCAAAAACTTGTATTCGTATTGTCCGGGAGCAAGTACCACCGTTTTGTTCCATATACCGTTTCCATCATTTTTCATCGGATGGGTTTTGGGGTTCCATTTGTTAAAAGCTCCCATCAGAACGACCTCTTTGGCCTCTGTTGCTTCGAGTGTAAACGTTACTCTTCGCCTTTTTGTTGTCTGTTTTGATTTGTCCTTGGACATGTTCTACCTCCTTAAAAAAATTCTGTATTAACGATCACTTCCGATTTTGCTTTTCCGCTTCGGGCAACCGGTTTTCACCCAGAAGCCCGGTTATCGTTTCCGTGAGTCTGTCCATGGCATCAAAACTTTTTATTGCGTAAGCAAGCACCGGAACTTTTGGGTGTTCACGTTTGATGTCCATGAGAAGTTTTAAGCTGCCAAACCGGTCTGAGAGAGATATTAGAAGCGCCCGTTCCGGGGGGGGGGGGTGCTTTCTGATGCGTTTCAATGCCGAAGTGGCATCACCAATGGCCGAAATTCGGTAGCCGGCGTCGGCCATCGCCTTTGAAACCCATTTTCCAGCCCCAAGTTGAGCACCCACAATTAAAATGCGAGCCATTTTGCTGTTTTCCTCATTCGAGGGCTAATATGCCGGTGCAAAATATTTGATACCGTGATCGTAAGGAGGTTGGTTTGCATCCGGATTTTCCCTGCACCATTTGACGTTCCCCAAAACAATGGTCGGTAGCCCTTCAGAATCGGAAGTTCGAAGACCATTGGATTGAATATCTTTCATCCGGATGAGAACGGTTGAGCCCGGCCGTAGTAGGAAATTAGATTGAATGCGCATACCGTCCGTGCAATGATTCAGTGCTTGCGCCTCAGACCAATTTCCAGTATTGAAACGGGTCAACCAGATGGGAATTTCATGGCCACACCGTTTACACGATCTTTTTTCGTTATAAACTGTCATTGCGAACCGCCTTTGGGTTGTCGTGAAGGTTCGAGCAATTATTTAATTAAACTCTATAATGCAAAGCGCATGCCGTAATGAAACAAGTTTTTTGTTATTATTTATCATCTTGAAAATATAATATAAAATAGATCTGAATACGAAAAACCCTTACGATGTAAACAGCCGTTGCTTCTGAATATTTTTACAAATTGTAAAAACATCTGACTTTCCTACCGGTCTTTTTGTGTTTCTTTGCGACAAAATGTATACCAAGCACAATCCAATCGGTCACAGGCCTCGCCGATCGTGCCAAAACAATCCGGGTTTCCCTCAATACGTTGAATACTTTTAATGAGGTGTTTCAACTCCGGCATATTCTCTTCTGGTCTGGTGCTTATTTTTTTTTCCACTTGTTTTCTTTTTTAATCTCCATCGGGTTTTGATTTGCTCATAATGATCTGTGCCCTAAATGAAATAAATCAATAGATTATCAATTGCTGACTTTAACAGCTTTGTCCATAGGGAAACGGCTTCATTTATTCTGAGATTATTTCCTAGGGGGGAATTTACCCCATTTAGCAGGGAGAATTGTCCCGTTCAGCGGGGGGAGAGCATCGGGTCGTTGCCCCAAATTAAGATCCATAATGGCAATTGGTGATCCGGTTAAAAAATGATTCCGCAGTTCACCCAAGATTTCGTTATTCCGTTGTTTCCTATGCGCGACAGCAAAATATCGGCGGCATGGGTGAGTAATTTTAATCTGTTGTAAAATTTCAGAGATGTTTAATCCGACAGTGATTGGCCGGGGAGGTTTTGAAACCCGATGTCATTCATTTTGAAAGTGCCACGGGCGCAAGCCATGGGTATCTATTCTTTCCAGAGGTCTACGTCGATGAGGCCGAGCTTTGCAGCATAGCGGATCAGCTCGATGTTGCTGTGCAGATCGAGCTTGCGCATGATATTAGAACGGTGGTTTTCGGCTGTTTTGGGGCTGATAAACAGTTTGCCGGCGACCTGTTTTATTGACAGTCCTTCGGCCAGCAGGACCATGACCTCCTGCTCTCGGGGGGTCAGGGTGTCGTAGTCGGAACCGGTCGCAACCGCTTCCTTGGCCGGCAACCCAACAAGCTTTTTCACCACCTGCTGGGAAACCGAAGTGTCCATAAAATAATTGCCTTTCAGGACATGATCCATTCCCCCCAGCAGCATATCTGCAGCCGATTCCTTCACCAGATATCCGGTGGCACCCACTTGAAAGGATCGAACAATGTAGTCTATTTTGGAATGCATGCTGACAATCATTATTCGGGTGTTGGCAGAAACTTTCAATATATCGCGGATCAGTTCGATGCCGCTTTGATCCGGCAGGGACACATCCACCAAGGCCAGATCCGGCTTGAGCTTTCTGACCACTTGAAGGCCTTGACGCCCGGTGCCGGCTTCGCCGACCACTTCATACTTGGTGTTACTTTTTATGATCGCCTTGAGGCCTTCCCGGAAAAGCGGATGGTCATCAATGATTATTACGCGTTTTTTCTGACTCACGATTTTTTTCCTTGATGGGGAGTTTAATAAAAACTTTGGTACCCTTCATGGGGTTTGATTGAACCGTCATTTGCCCCTTAAGCAGGTTAACCCTTTCTCTCATGCTTCGAAGCCCCATCCGTTTCTCACCGTCTAATGCAAGCTCCCGCGCCTGCACGTCAAAACCTTTTCCGTCGTCTTCAATACGAAGGATAATGTTTGGGGATGCGCCGATCAAGATAACGGTTGCTTGGTGGGCGTCGGCATGTTTCCGGGTATTGTTCAGGCCCTCTTGAACCAAACGGTAAAGATTGATTTTCGTATGATAGCCCAAGTCAAATGTATGCAGACCGGCGGATTGAAAATCAATTTTCAACCCGCTATGTTCGGAAAACTCTTCACAATATATTTCAATCGCCTTGCCAATGCCCATGTCATCCAGGCCGGGCGGCCGCAGATCATAGGCCAGATTCCGGACGGTTGTAATGGTCTGTTCGATTATTTTGGATAACTTTGCTGTTTTTTCAATTAATTCAGGAGACGTGTCTGGTTTGCCGTTGAACAGCATGTCACAGCCGATCTTGAGTGTGGAAAGGTTTTGGGCGACGCGGTCATGCAGCTCATAGGAAATCATCTGCCGCTCACGCTCCTGGGTCTGTATCAGCATTTGAGAGAGGTTGCGAACCCGATCTTCGGACTGCCTGCGCTCGGTAACATCGGAGAGAAAATTCAAGGTGGCCGGACTGTTTTCCCATGAGATTAAAACCCCTTTGTTTTCCAGCCATTTTGTTTGACCGTCCCGAGTGATGATTCTAAAAAAATATGTTTCGGGAACCGCTTCGCCCTTAAGTCTTTCGATGTGATTTTCCATTACCATCGCCCGATCATCCGGGTGAATAAAATCCGTAAAAGGCATGGCGGTTAATTCCGTCTCTGAATAACCGGATATACGTCCAGTTTGAGGGCTGACAAATTTAAGCAATCCATCCTGGGTAATTACAATGCCTATTGTGGCGTTATCCACCACCAGACGATACTTTTCTTCGCTCTCTTGCAAAGCCTTCTCTGCTTGAAAACGTTCTGCAACATGCCCCAATCTTTCGGCAATGGTATCGATCAGCGCCCTTTCTTTCTTCAGGAAGGGGCCATCGTGACCCATTACAGGTTTCTCTTCCAAGTAACAGACCTCTAAAACCCCCATCGATTCGCCATATACGACAAGGTTGCGGGCCTGTTTCCAGTCGGTTTCTCTGAAATTTTCGGTTTTGTATTCCTGTTCTTTAAAAATGATGCGTGCACAGGTGATTTCCGGAGACTTCCAGGCAATGCGTATGAGATCGATGGTTCCCTGAAATATTTCCTCGATGGTAAGGTTCTGATTCTCGATCAGGTGCGAAATGCCGTAAAGGCAGTTCAGTTCCCTGATCCGATCTTGAAGTTCTATCGTCCGTTGACTCAGTTCATTTTCGATTTGTCTTTGAAAAGATAAATCCCGGGAAAAAATGGCAATGTTTTTTACATTTCCATCCGCGTCGAATACAGGATAAAGGTTATTGTAAAAATGTTTTTCAGATCTTTCATCAAAAAAATGAACCGGTTTGCCCGTGCTGATGACCGCATCACTTTTTTCTCTTCTCTGTTTTGCCAAATCCGGAGAGAAATAATCATAGGCGTTTTGGCCGACAAGGTCGGCGACACGATGAGCCAGTCTCCGTGCACCGATTTCGTTTATGGCAAGTATCGTACCATCAATATCGACAAGCAGGACCGTCTCACTGATCGCGTCGATAAGGGCCTGGAGTGTTTCTTTGCTGTCCGGCAAGGCATCCTCTATCAGCTTCGGTTCAGAAGTATTTTTAAATGTTGATCGAGACGGAACGGTGTCACGGCATTCCTTTGTTTTTTTTCTCTCTTTTTGTAATAGTGCCTCGTTGTTATGGGCGGGCATGAAGGACTCCTTTTCAGCAAAAGCAAAAAGGCCCGTACGGCGGGGAAATGGATTATATTAAAATTATCTTCAATTTTAAATTTTATGCCAATCAATTTAATTTAACGTTTCTGAAATTCGATAGTTTAACTTGTTAATTTCCTGGAACTTGTAGCAGGGAGATTCATTCGAGCGTTTGCCGGTTAGAAAAAAAATCCTAAGGTATATTTCCCTGCTACAAACAACACGCACGCACACAGAATGCTTTTAATGTAGCGACTGGGAACGTATTTTTGGGTTCGCGCGCCGAAGTACATACCTAAAAACCCCCCCACGCCGAACAAGACGCCGAGACGCCAGTCCGGGGCGACAGAAACATTCGGATAAAAGCCGGCCAATATGTGATAGAATATCACGCCGGCGATGGAAGTGATAAACGTCCCCATCAATGCGGCACCGGCAACAACATAGACCGGCAGACCGATGATGGCGACAAAAAAGGGTGCGACAATGGATCCGCCCCCGATCCCATAAATTCCGCCCGCGATCCCCACCAGAAAACAGAGGCCATAAACCATCGGCGGCGAAAACTGGAAATTCTCGCTGTTAAATTCGAAAGCAACTTTATGCAGTGTTGACATCGTTACCCGGACGGTTTGAGTCGAATGAGATCGGGTGAGGGGAATCTTTTCCTTTTCCTTGCTTTTTCCCTTGAAGACATCAATGAAAAGCCGCCAACCGATGTACAAGAGGACGAGCCCGGCAAAGAATTTAAAATCTTTGGGATCCGGCAGATATTCGATACGAATCCATGCACCGATAAAGACGCCGGGAAGTGTGCCGACAATCACAGCCGATGTCAACGGCCAGAGCATTCGACCTTCCCGGATGTATCGATAGACACCGGAAGGTATTGCGACAATATTAAAAACCTGATTGGTCGCACTGACTGAAGGGGCTGTGTACCCCAGGACGCTGACCTGGAAAGGCAGCAGAAGAAACGCACCACTTACACCGCCCATGGACGTAAAAAATGACACACAAAACGCGACCAGAAATGGAAACAGCGGGTTGACCTCAACGCCGGATGTCGGAAAAAGCATGCTCTGAATAACCTCCTGTGTTACCGGTTGTTCGTACCTTCAAAAAAAATAAACGAAAAATCTTCAACTCTTGAACGCAAATTTTGTGCCGGATCATTTATCATCGGTCATGTCGTCACCTTTCTCACGCGCTGCCGGGTCGACATGCACGATGACGCGGTCGAGGTCCTCTACATCTTCACGCAGTCGACGCTCCACGGCCTTTGCAATCCGGTGTCCCGCTGCGACGGTGAGCTGACCGTCGACAACGATATGGATTTCTATTATAGCCCCCCCGGAGGTTCGAGCCCTGAAATCATGCGTATCGATCACGCCGTTTACACTGGTGGCACATTGTCCGATCTTTGTAATAATTTCAGGTTCAGGCGCCGTGTCGGCAAATTCTCGTAAAGCGCTTTTGAAAATATCCAAACCGACCTTTACAATGAAGAAGGATACCAAAAGGGCCGCAAAAGGATCAAGAATATGCCAGATGCTTGGTTAATCCTGTCTTGGTAAAAACCAGACCGATGACGATGGACGCAAAGATGGAAATGACCGAAGGGTCCATAAAATCATTGAAAGCTGTTTTTGCCGCGCGAATCAAATAAAGGGCCTGAAGTACGCCGATGGCCAGGCTGGTGATGCCGATGGGCACCACTTCAAAAACCCACCATGTTCCTGCAAGAAGGAAAATGGCCACGGCACCTTTTCCTTCCCGGGTCAGCGAAAAATGTTGCCCCAGGGGATCCACAGCATCGGCCCATGAGGATGCATAATACACCACAACAAAAAGTAAAATGCCTGTCGAGAGGAACAGGCATCGTTTCCAATTAAAATTGTCTTTTGCAGAGGGAGTAGAAGTGCTCGACATTTAAGGTTCTCCTTGGTTGCCACTCGGGTCTGTTTCTATCGCTTGCCCAATCAGATCAACCCGTCGATATCTATCAAAGATTGCACGTTTTAATCACCTCTGAAATCTCTGCAAACACATCGGTTTTTCTCAAGATTCCAACAATTTCCTTTTCTTTTCCTTGAGTTACCAGTAACGATTGATGGCGCCCCATAATCAGTTGGTGGATGGCCTCGTCCAGTGTTGCATTTTCATCAACAAACTCGCCTTCGGTGGGGGTGTACATAAACGCCTTGACTTTCATTTTAGCGCCTTTACGGCAGATATCGTTCAACGGTTTGTGCCACAGCTTATATTCGTTGAGCAAAGACTTCATATCCAGGGGGTTGTAACCAAAACGGCTCAAAGATATGTGATCTCCGATTTCCTCGTATTTGGGTTCCATGGATCGGATAACGTCAAACTGGCTTAACTTTCCGACAATCCGATCGGTGTTGTCGTACACCAGAACCGCTCTTTGCGGATAACGGGTTTGGTCCCACTCTTTTTGTGCTTTTTCCAGGGCCATGACGGCTTCATATAAAGTGGCCTCTTCCGAAACAGTTCCATATTCGGAAACTGGAACCATCAAGTTATTTACGATGTTTGATTTCATAAAAACCTTCCTTAATAATAACAGGCTGTAATATACAGCCTGCTTTGGATGATTGGCGTCATCATGAGTCCGGCCTGTAAGGGGCAGTTGTCAGAGGTTACCATCCACGCCGCTTGAGTAGATTGTCGATTTCGGCTCTGCGGATACGTTCTTCATGTTCTGACTTTAGCTTGTAGGCCCGATGGATTTTTTCCACCAGGTCTTCCGTCTCGGTGGGTTTCATGAGGTAATCATCGGCCCCCAATTTCATGCCTTCTATGGCGGTCTCAACCGTTGCGTTCCCGGTGAGCATGATGACACGGATCAGCGGCTTTATAGTTTTGATTTCCCTTAAGGTTTCAATGCCGTCTTTTCCCGGCATCAGAACATCTATAACAATCACGTCGAAATCCTCTGTCCGGACAAGCGCCAAGGCTTCGTCACCACCGAGAGACGTTTTGACATCGACGTCCCTTATTTCAAGGCGCTGGGACAGGGATTCGACAAAGTCTGGTTCATCATCTACCAATAGAACTTTTATTTTCATGGATTACACTTCCTTGAATTCATTATTCGGTTCGATTTGGTGCAATAATAGCCCTAGTTTGAAGCAATCTTCCCTTTCCACCTGCTTGGATAGAAATTTGGATTAGTCCTCGTCTTCTTCCATCATATCTTTTGCCGATTTGTGATCACCGGCTTGTGCCATCGTTGCCGCGGTCATGTGTTTATCGAAACTTTTAACAGCGCGCTTTATATATTTGATAAGGGTGTCAATAGAAGTCGGTTTTTCCAGATACTCAAACGCACCCAATCGGCGGGCCTCTTTTTCATCCTTTTCTGAACCGTGACCGGTGAGCATGATTACTTGAACCTGAGGATATTTCTTTTTGACCCGTCGAAGTACTTCCATGCCGTCTATCCCCGGCATTTTGAGATCCAGAACCATGACATCCGGTACCTCATCGTCAACAAGCCGTAAAGCCTCTTCCCCGTTCAGGGCAATGTCGGAATCGAGATCGCGAATCTTTATTCTCTCGGAAAGGCTTTGCACAAAATCCTCTTCATCATCCACTAAAAGCACTTTGATTTCTTTCATTTTTTTCTCCTTTTTCGAGTGGTATTTTTTAGAAGACCACTCTCTTCTCTTTCCAGTGGTTTTTTAACAAGTCCTTCGCGTCTTAGTACCCGATTGATGGTACTGTTGGAACGAGGTACGCTTCTTGATCTGAGCAGTTCACATTTTATAGCTGATGCCCCGACAGGGACGAACTTTTTAGATTCAAATCTTTGTCTAATTGAAATGATGCGTTTCCTTTCAATTTCATTGAGCCGCGTCGGCCGACGCAAGGGAGCCCTGGATCTTTCTTTATACCATCCAGACTTCCCGCTATAGTAACGTTTGAGCCATTTAAAAAACCAATTTTTTGAGCGATTTACATCCGTGTATATGCTTTTTGGAGTTTCTCCCTTTAGATAACGATCAATGGCTTTTATCCTGAGTTCTCTCTCCGCATGACACCCTGTTTGTAACTGAATATAAACAATCGAGGGGATCATAAGCATTATATTCTATCGGCATGCGTTGAGTGAACCTGTAGGGGAAAACCCCTTAAAAATGTTCCATCAAATACTGAGATGATCGTGATCGGTCATCGATGTCCTGGTATTTATCCAATAGAGCAAAAGATATGCCACTGAAGCAAAGGGCGTGCCGGAAATGAAGAATGCCTTTGGGCCGCTTATAACTATCTATAGATATGAGATTATTTGTATTTATATTGTTGTTTGCTCCATAAAAAGAACTGAGGAGAGGTGTCAGGAATTTTTACACAGTGTAAAGAGAATACTTCGGGCGAGCAAAAAAAATCAGGATTGTTCGAATGAATCCCCCTGCAGCACGCTGCGGGGAATGAGGCAAGTCAAAATGAGACGTTCGATCTTAATTTGGGCGGGATGTCATGTTTCACAGCGCAGTATTGGGATATCTCCTTACCAGCCCCGACGCTTAACGATATTATCGATTTCCGCTTTTCGAATCCGCACTTCGTGTTCTGCTTTGAGATTGTAAGCTCGATAGATCTTTTCCACTGTGTCTTCCATCTCAGTGGGTTTCATGAGGTAATCATCGGCCCCCAATTTCATGCCTTCTATGGCAGTCTCAACCGTTGCGTTCCCGGTGAGCATGATGACATGGATCAGTGGCTTTATGGTTTTGATTTCTCTCAGTGTTTCAATGCCGTCTTTTCCGGGCATCACGATGTCCAGTACGATGACATCGAAATCATGTTTCCGGATGATGTCGATGGCCTCATCACCGCTGATCGACGTTTTAACATCAAATGCCCTGATCTCCAGTCGCTGAGACAGAGATTAGATAAAGTCCTTTTCATCATCTAACAACAAAACTTTCGTTTCCACGAATTACACTCTCAGGTAATGTCATATCAGGGATCTTATATTAAGGTTCTTCTCCAATTTGGTTGGAGAAGAGGGTCCAAGGATCCCAGGGTTCAAGGATTCAAGGATTTGTTTTTTAAAGACTTTATTAAAAGGAATAGATTCAACAGATCTTCTTATTTGTGAAGTTAGACCGTATCTTTCTTCTTTTGGGAATTTTGCTGTTATTCTAAATATCTCTAAGCAGCGTTCGTATGGTTTTTTTAGGCTTTCAAATATTTGTAATTATTTAATATTTTTATCCGCCTGTTTTGGGGTGTGTCACTCGAACCCTTGGCCCCTTGGACCCTTTGGGATCACGCCGACTTAATTAAAGATGACCCACTTATTTTGCCCTAATTAACCACAACTAATCGAGAGATGATCCTATAATAGAAGCAGACCATTATGCTTCAAGCAAAACAGATTCTTGCCCAAAAGACGATGTATTTCAAAAATTAAGAGATTTGTCCCCCCGAAACTCATCCGATCCATTTTCCGATATTCAAATGGTTGCAATCAGATACTTTACGCGAACTCCCTTTAGTCCAACATTTTCCAAAAAGATCTCCAGTAACTCTCCGCTCATTTGAACTTCATCCTCGGATAGAAGTTCCAAAGCCAGGTCAGGGTTTCCAGCTTCGGCAAAAATTCTTCGCACGGATATTAAGAAATCTTCATCTTTACCACTATGTATCAATTTAATTCGCGCCATAACCTTATCTGGAAGATGCTTCCCGGATTCGGCAAACGATACTGCCACGACCGTTTCTTCAGTTTTTTCCAACCATTTTCTCATGGCGGTCTCTTTTTCTTCCAGCCATTTCTTCATTTCATGCATGGCATCCTCCTTTTTTCATTTAAGCGCACATATCTCTTTGCACACAAATTTAGTTGAGAAAAAAATGAGCTAAAAATGAATTGGCAAATCAATTTAAGCGGTTTTCCAGAGCAAGCTGATCCGGAGAGTGAAACCGTATTTTATCAGTTCAAAAGAGGGCTAAACAGGTTGAAGCCGTGTGAGACTTAAAGATTATGCTTCAAGTAAAAAAGGCAGTATCAGTAAGATCCCGGGAGTTGAGTCGTCTGTTTTCACAGATCCCCCCACGGAAGCGGCGGTTTCTTTCAAATCCGTCCATGTGTCGTTTTGGGCAAAGGCGGCTGCCGAAAGAAGGTCTCCTTCGCATAAAAAGTAAACTTCCGGGTTTTTATCACTTTTTCGGGGATAAATGCTTATCCGCCCCCCGGATGTCATTACATTCACGCAGCATTCAATGCATTCAAAAAGTGCCTTCTGCAACTGAATCGGATGGGTAAGAACAGGAATTGATTCTTCTGGCGTGTGGACTTTTAAAACAATGTGTTTGTTTCTGGCAAAACGCATCGACAGCGTAACCAGCTGTTCGGTTATTCGATATAAATCGATTTCGGTGATGCTTTCGTCCGTGCTGTGTGCAAATTTATTGAGCCGGTTTGTCAATTCTACCCCCCGCGTGATCTGATCCTTTATTCGATCCAGGGCAATCTGAATCTTGTCTTGATGTGAAATAATTGCTTCCGGCGAAATGGCCAGGATGTCTTCCATGAGACCGGATGCCTCCTGGATGATGGCCAGAACGTTTCTTATTTCATGTGTGATCCCGGCGGTAATTTTCCCGAAAAAGGCAACCTTTTTATCATCCTGTGCTTTCATCTGTTCTCCACAATCAGTCGCCTAATGTGACGCTGTGTTTTTAACGGCTTCTTCCATTTTTCGAATCAGTTCATCGATATTTACCGGCTTCATCAGATAATCATAACTCCCCAGTTGCATCCCTTCGGCCGAAGACCCGCGGCCGCTCAACAGGATAACCGGCATTTGAGGCGACAGGGTTTTCATCTGTTCCAGGACATCCAGGCCGCTGATACCCGGCATCAGCAGGTCCAACACCACCAGCTGCGGGGGGTCATTTTCAACGATTTGCAGCGCGCTCTCACCGTTTAAGGCTGTCAGAACCTGGTAACCTCTCAATTCCAGCCTTTCCGCCAGGGTATTGACAAAGTCTTTCTCATCGTCCACGAGTAAAACCTTCAGTTTCTTCATGGTTGCCCCTGATTCATTTGTGGATGTTTCCTCAAATAGACGGTAAATGTGGCTCCCCGGCCTTCAGCACTCTGAACTTTTACATCTCCGCCCAGTTTTTTAACAATGCCGTAGGTGATGGCCAAACCAAGCCCCGTGCCGTATCCTTTTTTGGTTGTAAAAAAGGGCTCGAAGATATGTTTCTGAGTCTCAGCCGTCATTCCACAGCCGTTGTCCTGTATCGAAACACCGATAAATTCGGCATCCTCATCGCACGTTGTAATTGAAACATGTCCACCGTCCTCCACAACCGCGAATGCGTTGGTGAGTATATTCAGGAAAACCTGCTGTAACTGGCCGGGGTCCGAAGATATACGGGGGAGATCTCCCGCAAACTGCAGCCGGATATCGATGTTTCGATAGATGTACTCCTTTTCCAGAAAACCGAGTACTTCTTTTATCAGTTCGTTGACAGCCAGCATCTCAAACTTGACTTCCATCCGCCGGGCAAATCCTAAAAGGCGATGGGTGATCGTTTTACAACGTTCAACCGATTGAATAATGGAATCCGTCAGTTCCAGAAATTTTTCTTTTTTTTCAAACTGTTTATCATATTCAACGAGATCTTTCATCAGCCCCGCTTTTTCGTTGATAATGGCCATGGGATTGTTGATTTCATGGGCCACACCGGCAGCCAGCCTCCCGATAGACGAAAGTTTTTGAGAATGTTCCAATTCCCGGAAAGCGAATTCGCGTTTTTCATCCGCCTCCCGCATGTTTTTCACCAGCACGCCGACAAGCTTGAATACCACCATAATAATGAGAATAACGCTGGTGAAAAAGATGAAAAACATTTCACTTTTGAGTGTAAACCATGTCTTCAGGAGCGTGGAGCGGGGTTTGACAACGACCAGCGTGTAATTCGGCTTTTCCAGAAGGGTGTAGATCGTTAGGATTTCACGCCCTCCGGAATCGGTTCCTTCGGTCAGCAGTGATCCATATTTGCCTGGAGGCGGTGAAAACGGGCACGGCTCCAGAACTTTTCCGTAAAACTTGGAGCTGGTCTGAAAAATGCCTTTGTGGTTGATCAAAAAGGCATCGCTTTGCGGATTCAGTCCCATTGAAGCGATAAGGTTGTCAAAAATATCCGTGTCAAAGGTGGCGCGCAGAATCCAGCATCCCCTTTCCTCGTTAAACAACTGAACGGCGATGGCGATGTGGGGAAATTTTCGATACCCCATAAAAACATCGCTGATGTAAACGCCTCTCACCGCCACCTCCTGAAACCAGCTCTGCTGTGAATAATCTTTTCCCAAAAGATCATAGGGGCCTGCATAGCTGATCTGAATACCCTTGCAGTCGATCAGCCCCAAATCTACAAACCCGCCGAACTCCCCTTTCAGAATGCGAAAAATGCGATTCAGGTTTTTTTCATCGGCCAGCTCTTCATAGGAATATGCCGAAGCAATGAACCTCAAATTGGCGAGTCTTTGATCGAGAAAGAGTTCAAAAGAATGCTTGGTTTTGTTGGACAGCAGCCGTAGCGGATTCACGATTTCGTTCTTGATGGTTACGCGATACTGGTAATGGTTGATGGCGGCCATAAGGATCAGCGGAACAATGGTCACCAGGAGCATCAGGACGATAATATTCCTTCTGAGGATGTTGTAGCGATCCGGGGATGCAGCTTCACCACCGGGTTGCAGCAAGCCGCTTATAAGACGTTGATACCAATTTAAATCAGCCATTTTTTCCTGTCTGATTAAAAAGATCTCTTAGTGTTGGGGTATCCTTTTGGAAAGACGCACTATAAATTATTTATTTTTATTATCAACGCAAAATATATGCCATGATAACAATTTTATCATACTTCCAATTTTTATAATAGTTACTTTATTTTCATATCAAAAATAACATCCGTCTCTGAATTTTAAAGATGGTCTAAAGCCTTTACTGCCTGCAACTTATGATCTGGAGATGGATGCTGATATCTCATTGCTGCTTTATGTGTTTTGTGTCACATGATTTCCATGATGGTTTTAAGATCGGCCCCATCCATTCCAGGCCGTGATCCAAAAGTATGCCTTAGATCGTGAAAGCGAAAGCGCGTCTTTTTATCACCATCCCATCTTATAAGTCCTGCCTTCTCTACAGCCGTCCAGAATACATTTGTTAGAACGCTCAGGGGATTTCCCTTCGAATTTGCAAAAAGGTATTCAGAATAACCTTCCATGCGATTTTCTATAATGTTTTTCAATGTATCGTTGATAGGCACGTTCCTGTTTTCAGGGGTTTTAGTATCCGTTACCTTGATGTAATTTTCACTTAACATCACATTAGTTTTTTTGAGATTAAATATTTCACCCTGCCGCATACCCGCATGTAAAGAGAACTGAACAAGATCTTTGAGGTACTGATTTCATCTTTTTGTATTCCTCATCACACAAGAACCGACCAACTTGGCGGCATACTGAGTGCAGGGGATCCTTTTTCGTCTGCAAGTAAATGAGGCAGGTATTATCAATGACCTTGATAATAATTGCCTGGCGTGAATTCTGGTGGGAGTTGGTAGGGAAAACAGGTGTTTTTCTGTACGTTGAGTGACATCCTGTGATGTTTTTAAAAAAATAAAAAAGGCCCGCAAGCATATGAATTTACTTGCAAGCCTTTGATTTTACTTGGAGGCGGCAACCAGATTCGAACTGGTGAATAGCGGTTTTGCAGACCGCTGCCTTACCACTTGGCTATGCCGCCCTATAAAAAAAAATGGAGCGGGAAACGGGATTTGAACCCGCGACTTCGACCTTGGCAAGGTCGCACTCTACCACTGAGTTATTCCCGCTCAGTAGACCATCATTAAAATATTCACCCCGATTTTGTCAACAAAAAAATCGTCCCCGATTTATCCGTCGAACATTCGGGTTACGTTTGAAGAAGCTTCCTGAATCTTATGAAATAGTCCGCACCGGACCATACCGTCAATATCAGGGCAACCCACAAAAACAAGGCTCCCATGGTCTGGACATCGATGGCAAAAAACGGGTAATGAATTATCAGCGGAATGGCTGCCGCGATCTGAAATCCGGTTTTATATTTTCCCAGCGTGGACGCGGAAACATCCTCCCCTTCCCCGGCGATAATATTTCGGAGGCCGGTTACGGCCAGCTCGCGACCGATGATAATGCAAACGATCCAGGCAGGCGCCCGGCCCAGAGAGGCCAGCATAATAAAAGTGGTTGAGACCAGAAGTTTGTCGGCAACCGGGTCCATGACCTTCCCCAGCGTTGATACCAGCCCCTTTTCCCTGGCAAAAAAACCGTCAAAAAAGTCGGTGATCGCCGCAACGCTGAAAATGAGGGCGGCAATAAATGAACAGGCCCGATTTGGATAAAGCAGCAGAATGACGATGAGCGGTGCTGCTGCAATACGAAAGAGCGTCAGCGTATTGGGGTGGATCAATATCTTTTTTCTTTGTTCAGCCGGAGTCATATCTTTATTGTTGGTTTTTCTCCATTTTAGGAGAAAAGGGTTCGAGGATTCAAGGGGCCAAGGATTCAAGCGTTTGTTCTTTAGCGATTTAGCCCTTTAAGCATCCTTTCAACCTTCCCTGTATCATTCTTGAGAGCATTTAAATTTTCTTTATTTACGTAATATTAACCGTCTGAAATCAGGAGCCTGGTTCTCAACCGAAATTAGGACCACAGGTAATATGTTTGTGGTTTTTTGCTATTCCAATAAGATTTAAACAGAGTCTGTAGGGCTTTTGCCAAATTTTCAACCCTCTTAATTCTTAAGCATTTTTATCTGCCTGTTTTGTTTCGGGTCACTCGACCCCTTGACCCCTGGAATCCTTGAAACCTTTTAAAATCATCAATTCTTTTGGAGATGATTTTATTATCTAATCCTACTTTTTCGCCTTGTTCCAGTCATCCAGAAAGGCCTTGATGCCTTTGTCGGTCAGCGGATGGGCGGCCAGCTTTGCAAGCACACTAAAGGGAATGGTCGCAATGTCGGCACCCATGATAGCCGAATCGAGCACGTGAAGCGGATTGCGGATACTGGCAACGATGATCTCGGTTTCATATGCGTAGTTGCTGTAAATCTCCACAATCTGCTCCACCAGCAGCATGCCCTCGCTGGACAGGTCGTCAAGACGACCGACAAAGGGGCTGACATACGTGGCCCCGGCTTTTGCAGCCATCAACGCCTGCAGCGGAGAAAAAACCAGTGTCACATTGGTCTTGATCCCCTCTTCCGAAAGCCGGCGGGTTGCCTTCAGTCCGTCTACGGTCATGGGAATCTTAACAACGATGTTGCTATGTATCTTTGCCAGATCACGGGCCTCGCTAATCATGCCGTCGGCATCGAGGCTGATAACCTCCGCGCTGATGGGGCCGTCCACGATCTCACAAATCTCTTTGATGATTTCTTCAAAATCGCGTCCTTCCTTTGCAATGAGGCTTGGATTGGTTGTAACACCATCGACCATGCCCATGCTGTGGGCTTCCTTAATTTCGTCTATATTGGCGGTATCGATAAAAAATTTCATCTAATAGAACCTCCGCTGTCTTTGATTTGTTACTGTTTCGAACGCAATGCCATATATTTGTCCCTGCATTGAGCAGAGCAAAAATAGAGATCCTCTCCATCCAATTTTTGATGTACACCGTCTCTTTTGGGGAAATATATTTCACAAAACGGGTCTTTGATCATGACGTTATCGATTCCACCCGCAGGCTTTTCAAAAACAGACCGTTGCGTCGTGCCTTGAGACACCCAGGACTTCACTGCCCTGTACGCAAGGTATATCACTCCCAAAAAGATGAGTAATCGCATTTATCTATATGGAATAATCTTTTGCCCGCTGTCATCAAGGCTGTCCAAAAGAGATCGCATATCCTTTTTTAAAACAGGATGAACAAGTGTTGGATCTATATCACAAATGGGTTTTAATACAAAGCGCCTTTTGTGCATTCTCGGATGGGGCACTATCAGTTTCAATGAGTTTGAGACCCATTCATCATAAAAAAGAATATCCAGATCGAGAACCCGAGGGCCAAACTTTACGGCGTCAACCGTTCGTCCTGCATTAAGCTCAATGGACTTGAGTTCGTCCAGGAGTTGATAAGGATCAAGAATGGTGTCAATCCTTACCACCGAATTAACGAACCACTCCTGATCCGTGTAGTCAACAGGCTCGGTCAGGTAAAACTCAGATTGTGCTTTTAAAAAGGTTTTGCCGGATACGGTCAGCGCAGCGATACCGTTTTGGCAATTTAAACGTCTTTCTCCGATATTGGACCCCACAGCGATGTATGCCGTATGAATTTCCATACTCTAAAACTATTCCCACGCCTCTTCCCACAGTTCACCGCTGTAGATAATGCGGGCATCGCCTTCCAGGTAAATATCATAAAATGTACCGTCTTTTTCCTGATAATAGACAAGGAGAATTCCTCCGCTTTTCGGCATGACATTCACAGGGGATGGTATCCTGAATTTCTTAGCCATGACAATGGCGGCAGCAACCGCGCCCGTACCACAGGCCAAAGTTTCATCTTCAACGCCCCGCTCGTATGTTCGGATTTCGATGGTGCGGTCTTTTCGCGGGTGTATGAAATTTACGTTTGTACCGGCAGGCGAAAACCAGTTGTGAAACCGGATTTCCCGGCCTAAATTTTCAACATCGACACCTTTGATATCCTCAACTTCCACGGTGACGTGAGGAACCCCGGTGTTGACACTGCAGAGGGAAAGGGGGCCGCTTTCCAATTCTATGAAATAATCCAGCGTAAGATCCATTGGATGGGTTGTTTTTATCTTTACCCGTTCATCGATGACCTGGGCGGAAACAATTCCCGCCTCGGTTTCAAAGGACATTTCAGTCCCCGCGATACCGTTTAAAGACGCAAATCGGGAAACACACCGAGCGCCGTTTCCGCACATTTCAGCGGCACTTCCATCTGAATTGTAAAACCGCCATTTGAAATCGACTGTGTCGGAATTTTCCACGAGTATGACGCCGTCTGCACCAACGGACATTTTTCTGCGACACACTTTCGCGATAAAATCTTTCAGATTTTCTTCCTCAACAACCGCGTTCCTGTTGTCGATAATGATAAAATCGTTGCCACTGCCGCTCATCTTGTAAAAGGATATCTTTTTCATAATTCAAATCCGGCCCCCGCTCATGTATCTCGCCACATATGAAAGCCTCCGACTCGTGCAAAATTCAGGTATTAGAAAAAGGACGGTATCGATTCGCCATCCACCAGATCCTCGTAATTCTGGCGTGCTCGTATCACGTGGAATTGGTCGCCCTGAACCATGACTTCGGCCGATCTCAAACGGGAACAGTAGTTCGACGACATAACAAATCCGTATGCGCCTGCACTCATCACCGCAAGGAGATCGCCCCGCTTTACGTTGGCGATGGGGCGGTCTACGGCTAAAAAATCGCTGCTTTCACAAACCGGTCCGACGACGTCGGCCGTTATCAATGTCTCTTCAGACCGGACCACCGGCTCAATGGAGTGAAATGCATTATACAATGCCGGGCGCATCAGATCGTTCATGGCTGCGTCCGTAATAACGAACTCTTTGGACGCACCCGACTTCCGATACAGAACCCGGGTAACCAGCACGCCGGCATTCCCGACAATAACCCGTCCGGGTTCCAGAATCAGTTGAAGGTTCATGTCCTTAACGGGCCCGGCGATGGCTTCGGCATATTCATGAAGATCAGGGGGCGATTCATCATCGTATGTGATACCGAGCCCTCCGCCCATATCGAGGTATCGGATCTCGATCCCCATTGCCTTGATCTCACGGACAAGTTTCTGTAGGCTTTTCAGGGCGTCTCTAAACGGCTGTGCCTCTGTAATCTGTGAACCGATATGACAGTCGATCCCTATGATTTCGACGTTTTCAAGTCTGCTTGCAGTCTTGTACCCTTCAATTGCAGTCTCCGAATCGATACCGAATTTGTTCTTCTTCAGGCCGGTTGAAATGTAAGGGTGCGTCTTGGGATCAACGTTGGGGTTGACCCTGATGGCCACAGGCGCCTTCTTTTTTAGACGTCCGGCCCTGATATCTATCATTTCAAGCTCTTCAAGAGATTCGATATTGAACATCAGGATACCGGTATCCAACGCATAATCGATCTCATCAATATGCTTTCCAACGCCGGAGTAAACAATCCGGTCCGGCGAAAAACCGGCCTTTAGGCCACGATACAGCTCTCCGCCTGAAACAATATCAAGACCGCTTCCAAGACGCTCAAAAAGTGTCAAGATAGCCAAGTTTGTATTTGCCTTTGCAGAAAAACAGACCAGCCGGGGTACACCCTCGAAGGCCTGATCAAACTTCTCATAATGGCGCTTTAAGGTCGCATGGCTGTATAAATAAAAGGGCGTACCGACTTTCTCGGCAATTAAGTTGACCGGGACATCTTCACAATAGAGTTCGTCGTCACGATACTCGAAGTGATGCATAACTCACCTGTAGTCGTTTGTTATCGGTTCAATAGGTAAAACCAACAATGTTGGAGTCGCGGCCATGGACGCCGGTATCCGTATATACGGTCACTTTGTAGGTGTATCTGAACCCTTTTTCCAAGGTTTCAGTATAAACCGTGACCACCTTTTCCAAATCTGCCGAACCTTCCGCCTGGATCGGAATATCGGCAACTCGTTGAAACAGGATCGGGCAATCTTCGCACTCAGGCTCTGAAACACTCTTTTTTGATCGATGGACGATAAAGCCGGACAGGGCGGGCGGCCGCTTCTTATCGTGTCCCGGTATCGCCCAGGTCAGTTGGAGCAAATCACCTTCAATGCTTGAAGTTAAATCATTGATCGCCGCGGGTTTTGCCTGGCGGGGCGGTACGGGCGGCCCCTTTCTGCCGCATCCGAAAAAAAGAAAAGCAACGGATACCAAAATTGAAAACGGCAAGACCAAACCATTGCCAAAACACCTGACAGACTGTAACCCGGAATCAGTTCGCATACGTCATGCTTCACTATTTTCTGAATATACCTGCAAAACGGTCATGTTTGTTCTGAAAGGCGATAGGCTGATCGATTCCACATCGCTCCCCGGTGGCCCAATATTCGGGATTGACACGGCAACCGTTTTATTTTCTTCAGCGATCCAACCCATCCCGAATATTGGGTCACACGCCACAGCGGTTTTCATATCGGGCCGACAATTGAATTTATCCGTCCCTTTCCTGGGAGAAATGCTTCTCCTCTTCGGCAAGGCCCTTTCGGGCCGCCGCAATGGCAGCCAAAACATTTTCCGTGGCCGTTCCGCCAAAAGATTTTCTCCGGTCGATCATCTGCCGGATCTCTAGGATACCAAAAATGTCCTTTTCAATAAGAGACGAAAACGACCTTAACTCTTTCAAAGTGAGTTCGTTAAGCTCTTTTTTCTTTTCCAGCGCATAGCTGACCGCTTTTCCGACACAACCGTGGGCCCGGCGAAACGGCATCCCCTTGGTTGCGAGGTAATCCGCCATGTCGGTTGCGTTCAAAAATCCCACGGATGCCGCCCGCTCCATGATCTCTTTGTTTATTATCAATTCCGGCAGCATTTTAATATAGATTTCTATACACGCCTCTAAAATACCCACGGTATTGAACAGCGGCCCTTTGTCCTCCTGCATGTCACGATTGTAGGACAGCGGCAGAGATTTCATTACTGTCAGAAGCGTTATCAAGTCACCGAAAACGCGCCCGGTCTTTCCGCGAACCAGCTCCGGCACATCAGGATTTTTCTTTTGCGGCATAATGCTGCTTCCCGTGGCAAAGGCATCCGGAAGCTCAATAAAATTAAACTCAGAAGACGACCAGAGAACCAGCTCTTCCGACATGCGGCTGAAATGTAACATGCAGAGACTGGCTGAAGATAGAAACTCTATAATAAAATCCCTGTCTGCCACTGAATCGATGCTGTTTGTCGATACCTTTGGAAAGCCCAGCAGTTCTGCCGTGTATTGCCTGTCAATAGGATAGGTTGTTCCGGCAAGGGCCGCACTCCCCAGAGGCATTATGTTTATCCGTTTCAGGCCGTCGCTGAACCTGTCCGCATCCCTTGAAAACATCTCATAGTACGCCATCAGGTGGTGGGCCAGGAGAACCGGTTGCGCCCGCTGCAAATGGGTATACCCCGGGAAAACCACATCAATATGGGTCTCTGCCAAATCCACGATGACGGCCCTTAGCTCGGCAAGGCGTTGTATAACATTGACCGTCTCGTCCCTCAGATACATTCGCACATCCAGAACTACCTGATCGTTTCGGCTCCTTGCGGTATGAAGTTTCTGGGCAGCCTTTCCCACTTCATTGACAAGCCGTGCTTCAATGTGCATATGAATATCTTCCAGGCTGTCGTCAAATTGAAACTGCCCCCGCTCTATCTCTCGCTTAATTTTACCGAGACCCTGAATCATTGACTGCGCATCTTCTTCTGTAATTATTTGGGTCTTGGCCAGCATCTTGCAGTGGGCGATACTCCCTTCGATATCATATGAATAAAGCCGTTTGTCGATATCGATGGAGGACGTAAAGGCTTCGACAAGTTTGTAAGTGCTCTCGGAAAATCTTCCATCCCAGGGCTTGTCAGACATAAGAATCCCCTTGTTTGAGACCTTTGAAAAATGCCCCCTTTCACCCAATTTCTGTGTCAAGCTCAAATTTTAATCCTCGAAATACTCAGGGTATTCCTGCCTGCCCCGTAGGTCCGGCAGATCGTACTGGGGGGGTTAAAATTTTCGCTTTTCTTGAACTTGAACGAAATTGGGCATTTCTCAAAGGCCTCGGTTAACTATAAGCAGTTCCACCAGCTCTGCGCAAAATGGTCAACAGCAATAATGTTAACACGGCTTTCTCACGGAACTGAGCGACTCAGGAACAAGGCATTTCAGCCCGAAGACGTAGTCCTTTACTTCAAGGGCTGAATAACACAGTTCCTGTGTCGCCCAGGTTCGCCTCCGGTGAAGAATTTATTTTTAAATGGTAAAAATCCATAAAACAGCGTGCTTTTGATAATGATTGCCAGCCTCTGTATAACAATCTGAATTCAAAAGGGAAACACTCTATTATTAAAAGCAAAATAAATTCTTCATGAGAAATGCGGGTTAAGCCGGAACCGCCGCATGCATCACCCGCGGCCGATCATTGATTTTGAATCATCTTCTGAATTCGCAATCTGAGCGCATTCAGCCGGATAAAGCCTTCAGCATCTTTTTGACTGAAGACGTCATCATCCTCGAAAGTGGCAAAATCCTCACGGTAAAGGGAGCCATCAGATTTTCGCCCGAGTACGTTACAGTTGCCTTTATACAGTTGAAGGCGTACGACGCCGGATACATTCTCTTGAGTTTCGTCAATCATATGCTGCATGAGTTTCATCTCGGGTGAGAACCAGAAGCCGTAATAGACCAGCTCAGAATACTTGGGTGTCAAAGAATCACGAAGGTGCATAACCTCCCGGTCCATGGTAATCGACTCAACGGCCATGTGGGCAAGCCTCAGCAGGGTGCCGCCAGGGGTTTCATATACGCCGCGCGATTTCATACCGACAAAACGATTTTCTACAATATCCGCTCTGCCGATGCCGTGACGTCCGCCCAGCTTGTTCAACTCCTTCAATAAGACGGCCGGAGAAAGGCTGTCGCCATTTACGGCCACCGGATTCCCTTTCTCGAAGGTTATTTCAACGACTTCGGGTTCGTCCGGGGCATCCCTCGGCGAAACAGACATCGTATACATTTCTTCCGGCGGTGCCTCCCATGGATCTTCAAGTACGCCCCCTTCATAGCTGGCATGTAGGAGATTTTTATCTATACTGTAAGGTTTTGCGTGGGTCGCCTCAACCGGAATACCATGTTTTTCAGCAAATGCGATCAGGGCCGTACGGGAATTAAGCTGCCATTCCCGCCACGGCGCAATGATCTTAATATTGGGATCCTGGGCGTAGTAACTGAGTTCAAATCTCACCTGGTCATTCCCTTTTCCGGTTGCACCGTGACTGACGGTATCCGCGCCCATAATTTCCGCAATCTCAATCTGTCGTTTTGCGATAAGGGGTCGGGCAAGAGCCGTACCGAGAAGATACTGCCCCTCGTAGATGGCATTTGCGCGAAAAGCCGGAAAAACATAATCCTTTACAAAAGTCTCTTTCAGGTCATCGATATACACCGCTTTGGCGCCGGTTTTTAAGGCTTTTTCCTTGGCCGCATCCAGGTCCTCTTCCTGACCCAGATCGGCTGAAAATGCAATCACTTCGCACTGGTATGTTTCAATGAGCCATTTTAAAATGACGGATGTATCAAGCCCGCCGGAGTAGGCGAGCACCACTTTCCTGATATCTTCAGACACAATTTCTCTCCCTTAAGCCCTTTCCGAGCTTTTAAAAATCAATAAACCCCACAAAAAGAGGTGCCCTAAACAACTCGTGTGCGGTCTAACCACTTAAACTTCATGGCGATCATCCCATCAGCGCTTCCAGCACCGCCTTGATCATGTGGAGTTTGTTTTCGGACTGGTCCCAGACCACCGAGTTCGGGCCTTCCAGGACCGCATCGGTGATCTCCTCACCCCGGTGTGCCGGCAGACAATGCATTACGATAACATCCTGAGCCGCCTTTTCCAAAAGCGCGTTGTTGACCTGAAAAGGTTGAAACACCTGCTTCCGCCGGCTCTGTTCGCGCTCCTGTCCCATGCTGGCCCAGACATCGGTATAGATCACATCCGCGCCACTTACCGCCTCAGCAGGATCCGCGGTCACCGTAATCTTTCCACATCCACTCTCCAGTGCCCTTTCCAGGATGTCTCGATCCGGCGGGTACGGCTCGGGGCAAGCCAGCACAAGGTTCAGATCCAGAACGGCCGCCGCGTTTATCCATGAATGCGCCACATTATTCCCGTCTCCAACCCAAACGATTTTCAACTCTTGATACCCGCCCTTGTGCTCAATCACTGTCAGGATATCGCTTAAAATCTGGGTCGGGTGGTGCAGATCGGTAAGGGCGTTAATAATCGGTATGGTGGAAAACGCCGCAAACTCTTTCAACAGTTCCTGTGAATAGGTTCGAATAGCCAGGCCGTCCAGATATCTTGAAATAACCCTGGCGGTGTCCTGAACCGGCTCATCCCGGACGATCTGGGTATCTTTGGCGCTGATAAAGAGAGGCGTTCCGCCAAGCTGAACCATTGCCGCCTCAAAGGAAATCCGAGTACGGGTTGACGGTTTGTCAAAAATCAGGCCCAGGGTCTTTCCGGCCAGGGGTTTGTCTGAAATCCCGTCTCGATGTTTGGCCTTGAGCTCAATCGCCCGTTGAAATAAACCTTCAAGCTCCGCTTTGGAAAATTCCAAAAGTGTCAGTAGGTCTTTTTTCAAAGCACCCTCTCTTTTCCATTTAAGACTGAGATTCGTGTTAAAAATCTTATTCGGATGATGCGTTTGTTATTACCCGAACGTTGTAAAGTTCGAGCCGTTCGGCCTTGAGGCTCACGACAGGGATGCCGCAGATCCAAGGCGTCCAAGGGTGAAAGCGTTAGGGTAATATTATATCAAGGCATGTCGCCAGAGCATCGATCTCGTCCTTTTTTATAATCAGCGGGGGAATAAACCGCAATACGTTCTCCTGAACGCAATTGATGAGAAACCCTTTTCGCAGGCACCCGATTACAAAAGAGTCCCCGGGCATCTCCATCTCCATGCCCAGCAATAGACCGAGTCCGCGAACATCAACAACCGATTCATGCCGCTCCTTCAGCCATAAGAGCTTTGTCTTGAAGTACTCTCCAATTTCAAAGCAATGGTCTATGATCTTTTCTTCGGAAAGCACCTTCAACGTTTCGAGAGAAGCTGCGGTGACCACCGGCGTGCCGCCAAAAGTGGATGCGTGCGAACCGGGCCCGAATGCCTCGGCGACATGCTCTTTGGCCAGCATGGCGCCTATGGGCAGTCCATTGGCAAGCGCTTTGGCCAAGGTCATGATATCCGGAACGATCCCGAAGTGCTCGTAAGCAAAAAGCTTCCCGGTACGACCGATGCCCGTCTGTATTTCATCAAATACGAGAAGGGCGCCGTTTTGATCGCAGATTCGCCTCACCTCCGCGAGGTAACCGGGATCCGGGCAGCGGACTCCGCCCTCTCCCTGGACAGGTTCCAGCAGGACGGCGCATGTCGAAGGTCCGATTTTGCCGAGAAGAGCGTCCGGATCATTAAACGGCACAAAATCAAATCCTTCGAGTATGGGGTCAAAGCCCTGCTTGATCTTATCCTGACCGGTAGCAGAAAGGGTGGCCATGGTACGTCCGTGAAAAGATTTCTCCATGGCAATGATTCGGTAGCGCTCGTTGTCCCCTTTATCTTTAAAATACTTCCTGGCCAATTTTATCGCGGCCTCATTTGCTTCAGCGCCGCTGTTGCAGAAAAAAACCCTGTCAGCAAAGCTGTTTTCAACAAGCCACGACGCCAGCTCTATCTGGGGAACCGTATAGTAAAGGTTCGACGTATGATATAGGGTATCCGCCTGCAGTGAAAGCGCTTTTGAAACCCTCGGGTGTGCATGGCCGAGGTTGCACACGGCAATTCCTGAAACAAAATCAGTGTAGGCATGGCCCTCTGTATCCCAGAGCGTACACGCCTCTCCTCTTTCGAATACAACCGGAAATCGCTTGTACGTTTTCGCGATCACCGTTTCAGCCTTCTGGATGATATCACTCTTCGTGGATGAATATTCCGTCATATGGTAACCTCTGTTCCGATTCCGCTGTCTGTGAAGAGTTCCAGCAGTAATGAATGGCGCTTGCAGCCGTTGATAATATGGACCTTTTCAACCCCGTTGTTGAGTGCATCAAGGGCACACTCGATTTTCGGGATCATCCCTCCTGAAATGGCCTTTGAGTCAACCATTTTATGGGCCTTTTCTGCATTTACCGATGAGACAAGGACGCCCTCGGAATCAAGAAGGCCGTCGACATCTGTAAGAAAGATCAGGCGTCCTGCGGAAAGCGCCATGGCAATCCTGCTTGCAACATGATCCGCGTTGATGTTGTATGTCTCGCCGGAATCACCGGTGCCGACCGGCGCGATGATCGGAATAAAATTCTGTTTTGTCAAGGAAGTGATGATATCCGGGTTGATACGGGTGACTTCTCCCACCAGCCCGGGGTCAATGATTTCAGGCGGTTTGTCACTGTCCTCCTGGTATACGATATGAAGCTTCTTCGCTTGAATCAGACCGCCGTCCTTGCCGCTGAGACCGATGGCTTTCCCTCCCTGCTTATTGATCTGGGCAACAATCTCTTTGTTCACCTTGCCGCCGAGGACCATCTCCACGACGTCCATTGTCTGTTCATCGGTAAGCCGCATTCCTCTCACGAACCGGGGGCGTATCCCCATTTGATCGAGAACGGTGTTGATCTGCGGCCCACCGCCGTGAACCACAACCGGATCCAGCCCGACGAATTTCATCAGGGTGATGTCCCGGGCGAAATTTTCTTTAAGCTGCTCGTCCACCATCGCATGGCCGCCGTACTTGATCACGATGGTCATTCCGGAGAAACGGCGTATATACGGCAGTGCCTCAATGAGAATATCCGCGACATTGGTGCTCATTATGCTGTCTGTTCCTTTTTTTATAAAATATAACGGCTCAGATCCTCATCATCTTTGATATCCTTAAGTTTTTCAACAACATAATTTCTGTCGATGACAACCTTCTCCCCTTTCATGTTGGGGGCGTCAAACAGAATATCTTCAAGCAGACACTCCATAATTGTTTGGAGTCTTCTTGCGCCGATATTCTCAGTAAGATTGTTAACATCTTCAGCAATCTTCGCGATATCTTCGATGGCCTCATCCTCAAAAATAACGTCAACACCTTCGGTCTCCAACAGCGCTTTATACTGGAGAAGCAAGGCATTTTTCGGTTCAGTCATTATCTTTACAAACTCTTTCTGCCCCAGTGAGTCAAGTTCGACCCGGATGGGAAATCGGCCCTGGAGTTCCGGGATCAAATCCGAAGGCTTGACGGTGTGAAAAGCGCCTGAGGCAATAAAAAGGATGTGATCCGTATGAACCATGCCGTGCTTTGTTGCAACCACACATCCTTCGACAACCGGAAGGAGATCTCTTTGAACGCCTTCTCTGGACACGTCAGGGCCGTGTCCGCTGTTTCTGCCTGCAATTTTGTCAATCTCATCCAGAAAAATAATTCCGGTCTGTTCAACCTTCTCGATCGCATTGCTGACAACTTTATCCATGTCCACAAGATTCAGGGCCTCTTCCTGAACCAGAATCTCTAAAGCTTCCGAAACTTTTACTTTGCGCCTTTTTTTACTTTTGGGTATCATGCCGCCGAACATATCTTTAAAATTAATGCCCATTTCCTCCAAACCAACATTGGAAAAGATCTCAACCACAGGCATGGCCCGTTCTGAGACGTCGAGATCCACATATCGATCGTCAAGCCTTCCTTCTCGGAGCATCTTGCGCAGCTTTTCTCGTGTGGAAAAAGCCTCCTTGTCCGTCGATTTTACGAGTTCAAACGATGTTTCGTCTGAATCCACTCGTTTCGGCGCCTGTGATGCGCCGGGTTTTGGAAGCAAGAGATCGAGTATCCTTTCTTCGGCGATCTGGCCTGCCCTCTCTTTGACAGCCTCCTGTTCCCTTGATTTAAGCACATTGACCGTAAGGTCCAGAAGATCCCGCACCATCGATTCCACGTCTCGCCCGACATATCCGACTTCCGTAAACTTCGAGGCCTCAACCTTTGAAAAAGGAGAGTCCGTAAGTTTGGACAGACGCCGCGATATCTCGGTTTTTCCTACACCTGTGGGACCGATGAGAATAATGTTCTTGGGCGCAATTTCATCACGGAGATCTTCCGGGACCTGCTGCCTTCGCCATCGATTCCTCAAGGCGATGGAAACAGACCGTTTTGCCTTGTCCTGGCCAATGATGTATTTATCAAGTGCTTCTACGATTTCAGATGGTGTCTGGTTGCTCATCGACGCTTCTTTATCTCTCTTCAATAGTTATGGATTCATTGGTATAAATACATATGGAGGCTGCAATCTTCATCGCGTCTTCCACAATTCGCCTTGCATCCAGGTCCGTATGTTTTATGAGTGCGGTGGCCGCAGCCTGGGCGCCGATTCCCCCGGAACCGATACCCATGATACCTTCGTCAGGCTCGATCACATCACCGTTACCTGAAATAAGATACATTCGATCATCATCTACAGCGATCATAACAGCCTCAAGTCGCCTCAGATACTTGTCGGTTCGCCAGTCCCTGGCCAATTCCACGGCACTGCGGGTCAGATTTCCATTGTAACGTTCAAGCTTTGCCTCAAGACGCTCTGAAAGGTTCAGGGCGTCGGCACTGGCGCCGGCAAATCCCACAATGATCTTGTCTTTGTAGATCTTTCTAACCTTTTTGGCGTGATGTTTGATAACGGCATCATTCAAGGTAACCTGACCGTCACCGGCAACGGCCACCTTGCCTTTGTGTCTGACAGCAAGAATTGTTGTTCCACGAAATTTCATAATAATTTTTTTCTCCGATCACTTCCTTGGATGAGCCTTGTCATATGTTTCCATGAGTCTGTCGATACTCACGTGCGTATATTTCTGAGTGGTCGTGAGGCTTTTGTGACCCAACAGTTCCTGTATGATTCTTAAATCCGCCCCGGCATCCAGCATGTGCGTTGCAAATGTGTGACGCAGTCCGTGCGGTGAGACGGGCATTGACAGACCGGCCTCTTTGATGAGCTTATCAAGAATACGGGCAATCGATCGGGTTGAAAGCCGGCCGTAATTTTTGTTTAAAAAGATCGGACCAGCTTCACCCTTTCCATTTCCGGCAATACGTAAATCCCTTTTACTCATTAGTCTTTCTCTGTAAGCCTTTATGGCATTCAGGGCTTTCCGGCCGATGGGTACAATTCGTTCTCTGTCTCCTTTTCCGCGAACACGGATGACACGGCTTGAAAAATCCACATCAACAAGATTCATACCGGCAAGCTCCGAAACCCGTATTCCACAGGAATATAGGGTCTCAAAAATGGCACGATTCCTCAGCCCCAGCAGTGTATCGGTCTTTATGGAATCGAGCAATCGGAACATGTCGTCAACGGGAAGATAAACAGGAATCGTTTGGTCCTGTTTCGGTGTCAATATCCGGTCCGCCGGATTCTCCGGAATGATACCATTTTTCAATAGGTATCTGAAAAAAGAACGAATTGCTGATAACTTTCGGGCAATTGTGGTCTTTTTATTCTTTTTATGAAGAAAGCCCAGATATGCCCTTATCATAAGGCCGTTTAATTCATCAGCCCTCGGCGATTCCGAATCTTTTTGTCCGGCTTTTCGTAAAAGACCGGTTTCAGAGATAAAGGATATAAACTCTTTCAGGTCATTTTTGTAGGCACGGCATGTGTTGTCAGAATATCCCCTCTCTGAGGAAAGGGACTCCAGAAAAGATCGCATCAGATTTTTTAAAGGGGGCGAAATCATTAAAATTGATTCTTCTCCAGATTAGTTTTAGAAAATCCTGCCCACAAGGCATGCAAACCTGTCTGAGGCAGACAAGGATTCGAGGATTCAAGGATTCAAGGGATCAAGTGTTTTTTTTCTAACCATTTTCTCAACATTTGAAGGCGCGGCCACGGCGGATCTTCTAATTTGAGATGTCAGACCCTACCTTAATCTAATTTATAAGCATTTCACTCGAATCCTTGAAACCTTGAATCCTTGACCCCTTAGGATCACTCCTTTTTTTTTGGAGGTGATCCTTAATATTTAATCAGCGATTCAAGCTCGCTCCAAGTGCCGATCTCCCTGAATGGATGGGGGTCCCTGTTCCACGGCTGTTTGAAAAGAACAGGTATAATACCGACCTCCTTCAGAAGAAAACAGGTTTCAAGCCTGTCTTCCACAAAATAAGAAATGCCTCTGCGCAACAGTTCATTTGCCTTGCCCTCAAACGAGCCTGTCGTAACGACTTCTATTGAATTTGAATCAAGCGGAAGCGCATTTAAAATCCAATCGTAGATGGGACCCGGATACGGTCGTGCGGTGACAAAGAGAAGCGGTCTGTATCCTCTGCCCAACCGGGTCAAAACTTCAGAAGCCCCCTCTATGGCATTCAATGGCGCCGCATAGGTTCCATCCAATAATTTTGTGATAATGTCCCGTATGATTGCCTCGTCGATATCCAGGCAATCTTCTAGTCTATAACAGGTAATATCCTCGTATCTGATTCCGTCAATGTCATACTCATCCCGTGCAATATCGATGAACAATGTCATGGTGTCGGCGAAGACGCCATCGATATCGAATGCCACCGACGCCGGATCGATCACAAAATTATCAATTTTATCTGCCACTGGTCATCCATCAACCGATAGACACGAAAAACACGCCTGCCCTGCCTTAAATTCGAATACTCCCAAAACCCTTAAAGACACAAAAGTGATGGTGTTATAACACGTCTGATTATGCCGCCCTGCGCGTCCTCTTCTTGAGCCGGATAATGCGGCGCCGGTAAATATCCGCCATCTTTTTATCTTTTGCCTCAACGGCGGCTTCCTGCTCCGCCTTCAGCTTTTTGATCTTCTTCTTGATCTCGCGGACCTGGTCATCGGCCTTTTTCCCGGTCTCTTCCGGAATTCCCCTTGCCTGTTTTATGGCGCTGATCAACTCGGCCTTGTTCATCCCGTAAACACCGGTAATTTCCGGCATCTGTTTCCCGACTTCTCGCAGTTCTTTGGCAGTCATTTTTTCCAAGGGCTTTTCCTTGGTTTCCTTTTCCTTTTTGCCCATGTGCGTTGATCTCCTTTCCTTGGTACCGTTAAAAAGTACAAGCGGTGGCTGTTAATCCGGATTTCTCATTGAAAATATATGAACGAATGAACGATATCCACATACAGCGGGATCCTTTGCCGGCGGATCCCACTTTTAGCGGAATGAGAAATCAGGAGGATGCCCCCGCCCGTTATCTTTCTATTTTTAGTCTATTGTAAACGGTTACAAAACCTGACTTATAGCCAATTTTTTTTAATTATGTCAATAGCTAGTCCGGATTTTTTATGAAATATCCGGGATAGATGATCGCTACTTCTTTTTCCAAAATTCTGAAAACGGTCTGAGAAATTCCATGGGGAATGGAAAAATCGTTGTTGTATTCTGTTCTGCTGACATCTCTCGCATGGTCTGGAGATATCTAAGCTGCAACGCCATAGGGTGTTCACGAATAATTTCAGCGGCTTCAGCAAGCTTCTCTGCGGCCTGGTATTCACCTTCCGCATTGATTATCTTGGCACGACGCTCCCGCTCCGCCTCTGCTTGCTTGGCCATTGATCGTTGCATCTCCTGGGGTAAATCAATGTGCTTAAGCTCCACTGTTGCAACCTTTATCCCCCATGGATCCGAGTGTGTATCGAGGATTTCCTGAAGCTGGGAATTGGTTTTCTCCCTTGCGGATAAAAGCTCATCCAACTCTGCCTGACCGCACACGCTTCTCAGGGTTGTCTGAGCCAGTTGTGACATGGCATAACTAAAATTTTCGACTTCAACGATCGCTTTTATAGGATCAATAACCCTGAAATAAATCACGGCGTTCACTTTGACAGAAACGTTGTCCCGCGTGATAACATCCTGGGGATCGACATCCATGACCACAAGACGCAAACTCACCTTAACCATTTTGTCAATGCCCGGAATCAGTATGATCAGCCCCGGCCCTTTGGCCTTTATGACACGACCCAGTCTGAAAACCACTCCCCGTTCATACTCATTTAAAATCCGAATTGCCGAAGCCAGAAAAACAACAAGAGCCACAACAACAAAAATTGTTGGAAACATGATTATCTCCTTTTGTTCATGGATATCAGTTGCTCGTTTCCCGTCAACGTTATGATGAACAACTATTCAACCGGTTCAACCTCTACCACAAGGTTGACGACGTTTATCACCCGCACCTTGACACCTTCGTTTATCGGATCTTTTGAGGTTGCTTTCCAGAGCTCGCCGTGAACAAATACCTTACCTTCAGGCATAATCGCTTCTCTGACCACTCCGACCTCGCCAACGAGACCTCTGGCGCCTGTTTTCGGCTTTGAAACCTGTGACTTAAACACCAGGCCTGCAACAACAACAAAAAATCCTGAAACCAGAACAAGCGTGGGCAAAACAACATGCCACGACAGCCTCATCCCGGGACTGCCCCCTTCAAACAGCATAAGGGAACCCAAAAAGAGGGAAATAATTCCGGCAATACTGAGAAGGCCATAGCTCTGAATCTTCATCTCCATAATGAAAAAAATAAGACCCAGTATAATCAAAAGAATACCGGCGGCGCTGACCGGGAGTGTCTGAAAGGCAAAAAAAGCCAGAACAATCGAAATACCGCCCACCACCCCGGGAAGTATGGCGCCGGGGTGCGACAGTTCAAAATAAATCCCGGCCAGTCCCATCATCATAAGGATATAGGCGACATTAGGGTCACTGATGGTTTTTAAGATCTTTGTTCTCAGGGTTTCCTCGAGCACTTTCCTTGCCAAAGGATCAATTTTTAAAACCCCTTTGCCTTCAATTTTTCGACCGTTGATTTGACGGATCAAATCGTTCATGTCCTTTGCCACAATGTCGATGACATTTTTTTCAAGCGCTTCCGCTTCGGTCACGGATACACTCTCACGCACCGCTTTCTCAGCCCATTTTTCGTTTTTTCCCCGTTTTTTTGCGATACTCTTTGCGTAGGCGACCATGTCGTTGGTTACCTTTTCAGACATGGACTTGTCGATGTCCTTTCCGCCCATCCCGACCGGGTGGGCAGCCCCGATATTGGTCCCCGGCGCCATAGCCGCAATATCCGCGGCCATGGTGATCATGACCCCTGCCGAAGCGGCCCTTGCTCCGGACGGCGAAACATAGACGACCACAGGCACTTTGCTCGCATAGATGGCCATTACAATTACACGCATCGACTCCACAAGGCCGCCGGGAGTGTCAAGTTGGATGATCGTACAGGACGCTTCATCATCCGAAGCCTTTTCGATCCCTTTCTTCACAAAATCTGAAATCCCCGGACTGATGGCATCCGACACTTTGATGATATAGATCTCCCCCTTGCCGGCCATACCGTTTCCGGGACGGCAGACAATTAAAAAAGAGAGCGCTATAAGAAAATATTTAATATTCTTCATTATACTTCAGTAGTGTCGAAATATTCTGTTTTCTGTCGATCAAACTTTACAAGTGCTTCTTCTCCGGATGAGTTGTAGAAAATCCTGCCGACAAGGCATACACGCCTGTCTGAGGTTTACCCGCCTCTGGAGGGCAGACAAGGATTCGAGGATTCAAGGGGCCAAGTGTTTTTTTTCTGACGATTTTATCAACATTTGAAGACACAGACACGACGGATTTTCTTGTTTGAGATGTCAGCCCCTACCTTTCTTCTTTCGGACATTTTTTTGTTATTCTATAAATAACAAAACAGAGTCCATAAGATTTCTGCCATACTTTTCATTCTTTATAATTTTTAAGCATTTCTCTCGAGCTCTTGAACCCATGCCCGAGGCAGGCAAGCCTTGACTCCTTGAATCCTTAGGATCACTCCAGCTTTTTTTGGAGGCGATCCTACATTGTTAATCCATCGCTTTCATCAACATCTTCATATCTTCCCAGACATCACGTTTTTTCTCTGGATTGCGCAGAAGATATGCCGGATGGTATGTGGGCATCACCCTTATCCCCATATAGTGATGGAAATGCCCTCTCAGCTTTGAGATGGGGGTTTCCGTTTCAAGGAGTGTCCGGGCGGCAACACTGCCGAGGGCGCAGATGAAATCCGGGGAAATCGCTGAAAGTTGTCGCTCTAAAAAAGGCAGGCAGGCCGCCATTTCATCCTGCGTCGGGTTTCTGTTGCCTGGCGGACGGCACTTTACAATATTGCAGATATAGACTTGAGACCGACTCAGTTTAATGGCCTGGATGATCTTGGTCAAGAGTTGCCCCGCGGCGCCGACAAAAGGCTCACCCTTTTGATCTTCCTCATACCCCGGCCCTTCACCCACAAAAACCAGCCTCGCACGGGGATCGCCCGCACCGAAAACAATATTGTTTCGCCCGTCACAAAGGCTGCATCGGCGGCAGTCGCCGAGGTCAACGCGGATCTTCCTCAGGGTTTCAGGCAAAACCGTTTCCCGGACGCCCCAGGCTTCAACAGTGTCAATGCTTTTTTTCGAGCAGTCGAATCCCCGGCATCCCGCTTCAGATAAAAACCGAAGGGTATTGTGAATTTCTTCGACCGCAATGGCAAAGGGCTTTTTTTCGGTCATGGGTTAACTCGGGTGCGAAACTTCAGTAGCTGTTCTATATCTAAACAACTTGCCGATCTCTATGGACAAAATTTTCAATTTATCTCAGCAGTCGGGGAGTTTTTCTTTAAAATCGTTATAAATAGCGGAATGAATGATCAGCAGCGAAATCGTGCACTGTTTGAATGTATTAGGGCTCGTAAAGAAAGAACAGCGGGACGCTATATTGATTGTCGATATCTGAAATGTCGCATAGGCACCTATCCCGTTTTAATTCTTATTCTCTGTTCTTTCTTTACGAGCCCTTATGCATGAGTTTGCACGATGCAGTCGCTGATTATTCATGGAGCTATTGAATTAAAAAAACTCCTCGACCCCTCATCTGTCTATGTTTTAAGAAATGAAACGTCAAACACCGGAGGAGTAACAGAAAAAAACGGAAATTATGCAATGAGAGGCTGCATTACGCTTCGCCCGCTACCCGTTCTACGATTCGATCCAGAAGAATGTGCGCAACATCGTCTTTCTCCATGACAGGGAGAGATTCTTTACTGCCGTCTTTATAGAACAGGGTCACTTCGTTGGTGTCTGACTCGAAACCGGAATCGGTAAGGCCGACAATGTTTCCTGCGATGATATCCAGATTTTTTTCCGCAAGTTTCTTCTGCGCGTTTTTTTCAAGGTCTTCCGTCTCTGCGGCAAAACCGACAAGCACCCGGTTGTCTTTCCTTTTGCCGAGCTCTTTGAGTATATCCCGGGTTTTCTCCAGAGACAACACCATTTCATCATCTTTCTTTTTGATTTTCCGGCCGGCCGGATCAACGGGCCGGTAGTCGGACACAGCGGCGGCCTTGATGATAATCTGTGAACTCTCCATCTGCTCAAAAACGGCATTGGCCATCTCTTGAGCTGTCCGGGTCCTGACGACCGACACGTTCATTGGATCGGGAAGGGATGAGGGACCGCTAACCAGGACGACCGTGCCGCCCCTGTGCTCCGCAGCCTTTGCAATGGTATACCCCATCTTTCCGGAAGACGGGTTGCTGATAAACCGAACCGGGTCAATCGCTTCCCGGGTCGGGCCGGCCGTTACCAGTATCTTTTTACCGGCCAGGTCTTTGGGCGCAAGATGATAAAACAGTCTGTCGAGAATATCCTCGGGCTCGGGAAGACGCCCGGGTCCAACAACACCGCAAGCGAGTTTTCCGGAATCCGGTTCTACGACAAAATGTCCGTCCCCGCGGAGTGTCTCAAGATTCCTTTGAACGGGTTTACTCTCAAACATGTTCGTATTCATTGAGGGGCAAATAACCACGGGAGCTCTAACGGCCAGCATGAAGGTGCTCAAGGCATCATCCGCCACGCCGTTTGCAAGCTTGCCGATAATATTGGCGGTCGCAGGCGCAATAATCACGGCATCTGTTTTTTCTGCCCAATCGATATGTTGAATGGAGGAATCATCGCCTTTCTCAAAAAGGCTTGAACAGACCGGCTGTCTCGATAATGCCTCAAATGTCAGGGGACCGACAAACCATTGGGCATTTTGTGTCATAATAATCCTGACATTTGCCCCTGCTTTTACAAGAAGCCGTAAAAGCTCTACGCTTTTGTATGCGGCAATCCCGCCGCAAACACCCAGAACAATATTCTTATTTCTGATACTGTTTCCCATGCATTTGTTATCCGTTTCGAATGTGTTATCCAACAATGACCATCAGCGAACAGCCCTTTAAATTACAGTATGCCGAGCCCAAGAGGACCCAGCGGTAGTCTATCTTTTGAAGGAGTCACTTTATAACAATCCCTTTTAAATCCGAATATCGAATTCCGAAACTCGAGACAAATTCAAAATTCGAATGTTCAAATTCCCAAAACCATAAATTGGATGTGCGATCAAAAATTCATTGTCTTGTTTCTTTTGTTTAGAATTTTGGTCATTCGGTATTGTTTCGGATTTCGTGCTTCGGATTTCGAGTTTGCCTTGTAAAATGTGCGGCAAAGTCATTTTTCTTAACTTGGTCCAGAAGAGCAAATTTTACAGAGTTAAATAGACGCCCCTATTTAAACAGCCCCGTATCGGTTTGACTCATGGTCGGCGCAACCCACACCTCTACCCTTGTACTGGACACAAGATCCGTGTCGGTAATACTGATGACACACCATCTGTTTTCCTTCTGATACAACAACATTGAACGCGGCGACTTGAATGAACTGACCTGTTTCCAGTTGTCCTTGGTCATGTTGTTTTCAAAAAATGCGATCAAGGAGCTGGTTTCAACCCTGCCTTTCAAGGAAAGAACCCCTGCCGAAAGACCGGGCGTCTTAAACACAAAAGACGACTTCTTGTCCACTTTCAATTCAGTCGGTATAAGGACGTCCCCAAAATCATAATACAGCGGGGAGGGCTCCTCGTCCTTTTGCGTTTCTGTCTGGGAGGTTGAGGTTCCTTTTTTCGATTGTAAACCGGCACATCCCGTGATGAAGAGAAAAAGAGCAGTCATTATAACGATACCCGCAAAAACTGTTCTCCCATGCTTCATTGTTGTCATGTTTCCATCTCCTTGTCTTTATCTGTAAGTGTTTATCGTTTTCCCGATTTGGACTTAATGAACCCGCAAAAACCATTTTGGCCACTACTGATACTATATACTACATCTCACTGTATGTGAAAACAAGTATCATAACCAAATATTTTTTGAACAACTTAAAATCGATATTGAAATGAAAGTATAAAACCGTTTTTCGGTGCGGGTGAAAGACTGATTTTTGAATTCAGTTTCAAGTTTTCAATAAATTGACGGGTTTTGCTTCGATTATACTTATGGGCGCTGTTGACGGCGCCGTAAATGTTACCCGTATAGAACCCGAGTTCGACAAAGGAGATGATGCCGCCCAAGGCGTAAAGCTCTTCGTCAAAAGACTCGTATGCCGCGTAGATCAGGCCGCCGTTGAGCAAAAACGCGATCAGGGCGTCTTGGTATCGCCCGCAGTATAAAAACCCCGCCCCGGGGATGACGGACAGGATTCCGGCCAGTCCGGGACTTTTTTTCGGAATCGAAACCGTCGTGTCCAGTTCGTCGGAAAGCCTTTTCAGCATGTATTTATTTCGGTTCTGTTCGCTGATTTTATCAAAAGACCGGCGGGCCTTTTCCCATGCTCCTGTTTCAACGTAAATCCAGCCGGTCCGGTAATAGGCCTCGTCTCTGACATTCACGTCATCGGCCAAGGTCGCCAGGTTTTGAAGGGTGGTAATCGCCGGGCCGAACGCCGGAAGCTTTTCCTGGCTTTCGCTGATCCTGAAATATGATTGTATGGCCAGTGCCGTGTTTTCATACTTATCAATCAGGCTGTTAAAGGCATCGATGGCCGCCTTAAAACGCTGATCCTCAAAATACGAGAGGCCGATGTTGTACATGGCAAGCTCGACCCGGTCATCTGCCGGAAAAAAATGGATAAACCGCTTGTATTCATCAATGGCCAGGGAGTAATCGCCGTCGGAAAAAGATTTTTCGGCAAATTTGAACTGTCTGTCAGCGTCAATGATCAACACCGTATTGCCAAAACATGGCGAAAAAGGGATAAAAAAGACAGATGCCGTAATAATGACGGTGATATGCAGAACAGCGTGATTATTTCGAATAAGCATAGTTAAGAATCCGGGCCTGGAAGGCCCGTCTCTGAGGACCAAGTTTCTCAAGATCAAACAAATCAGCGTTTCTCAGAAGAACATACGCCGGAATGGCGCTGCATTCAAGGAATAATTGGTTTGCATCCGGAAACGGTCATTTTCTTAAAAAACGCGGATGAAAAATTGATTTGACAGAATCGTAAGGTGGGTCAATACATCGCTTGATAGTTTGATCCCCAGAATTTGATATCACAACATCAGACGGGCTGTATCAAACTTGTGATATATTGCAGTTATCAAAGGCTTCAGGCAAGTGATTTGTTTGTTTCACAATTTTATTAATCGCCAAGCAAAAGCAATGGTATAAAAGGTAAGACATTAGAGCGTCGACTAATAAAAATATACATTTGGGGTTGATTTTTAGGCTGTTCACTTTGAGTTAATACCATCAGTTTTTTATCATCACTCATTACACCATGAAGATCATCGGACCACGGAACTGGAGGGTTTTCTGTGCTCGTAATAATGCCAATACTGCTTATATTCCATGGCATAGCCATTGTACCAGAAGCCGTATCACCATTGTGGTTCGTTGTTGAATATGTGCCATTTCCTTCACTATTTACAGTTACTCTCCCATAACCCCATCCCGGTTCTTGATCTGGTTCATCACCGGAAATGAGATAGTGAAAATACCAAGTATTTTTAAAGTCACTGGCGCTGAAATTGGTTGTCGAACTACGTCTCAAAAACACAGACAGCTTCGGTTGATTTTTAGGCTGTTCACTTTGAGTTAATACCATCAGTTTTTTATCATCACTCATTACACCATGAAGATCATCGGACCACGGAACTGGAGGGTTTTCTGTGCTCGTAATAATGCCAATACTGCTTATATTCCATGGCATAGCCATTGTACCAGAAGCCGTATCACCATTGTGGTTCGTTGTTGAATATGTGCCATTTCCTTCACTATTTACAGTTACTGTCCCATAAACCCAGCCCGGTTCTTGATCTGGTCCATCACCGGAAATAAGTTCATGAAAATCCCAAGTGCCTGTAAAGTCGTTGCCACTAAATGTTACAGCAAATCCTGTATTACACATTGCTATCGTTAAAATTACAACCGAACATATCGAGAATAATTTTTTCAACATACCATTTCTTCCTTTCAAGATGATGACCTTAATATAGTATATCTTTTCAGCCTTTTGATAGCTCTTTATGCGCTTTGCAGAGTTGCTGATTTCTTGCCTTTGTCATTACTTTCCTAAAAGTGGTGATTTCTTACAATAAACACAGCCCGAAGCCGTGTTAACAAAATTACATATATCATCAAAATTAAAGAGGCAAACTCAGCTAAATGAATTTGCCCTTATCGAAAAACAATATCACAACTTTTTTAAGACCTCAAAAACCTGTCATATATTGTATATATATGTATTCTATCATGGCCATATGAAATATCACAATTAGATTAGAGCATCACTCTTTATCATTATTAAGCTCTAAATCTGGATAAAGTATTTTTAAACATTCAGGACAAATGCCATGAGAAAACTTTATATCTAAATATTTGGAGAAGTAGCTCTCAACCTTTTGCCAGTAATCTTTATCATCCCGAATCTTTTTACAGTTGACACAGATGGGCAGGATACTCCTTAATTCCATTAGTTCGGAAATATCTTCAAGTATCACAAGTACATATGTTTCATCTTGATAATTAACTGGCGCTGTCGTTACAAGCGTCTGAATTTGTTTAATATTGTTGCCTTTTTCCAACTGCATTTCACACTTTTCCCTGACAACTTTATCGCCATGGTAAGACTGGGTAACAGAATTCCGGATAACGCATTTTTTGCAGGCATCCCCCCCGCCACAACCCGCTATTGAATCCTTGGAATGTATACAATAGAGTGCGTCTCCACATCCCATTGTCAAAATCCTATCTGGTTCACTATCAAACAATGGAGCTGCGGCCATGTTGTACCCATGGATTCTGACATCATCATCAACAATAAATATAGGGTTAGGCACTGCTTCTAAAATCGTTGTAAAAATGTCATCTCCTACCATAAATCTTTCCATTGAAGAATCTCCTTAAATCAGTTAACGGGGGTCTCATAGAGATAGTCCGAAACATTCCAATTTCAGCAACTGCTCGTTTGAAACATCTATTCATCTTCTTTCTAATTGTATATCTCATAAAAATAAATAGGGCAAACCCTGTTTAATGGATTTGCCAATAAGACAGCCTTAAGCCAATTCTTAATGACATATTCTGCAACGTGAGAAATTTAATTTATAAAGATCCGTGGCCGAGGAACTGATGATATTCATCATGTGAAAGTTTTCCGTCATCATTCAGATCGATTGCCTCAAACTTTACCTTATCGTCACCATAAATTTTCTTGAACTCTTGAAAGGTCACTTTTCCATCTTTGTCTGCATCAACAACTCTAAAACAAATATGGCTTTTTCCTTCGTTACCAAAACATAAGGCATTTGAGATGAAAAGAGTGATAACGACCAAATACGTTAGGACACAATTCTTCATTTAAATCCTTCCATGTTATTCGACTCGATGAGGTATCCATTCCTGTCTTATCCTCTAAGCCGGTTTAATTTCATTATAAATGGAAATCGGGTTTTCAAAACCTTTGATACCTTACAATAAACACAACTTTAAATCAGTTCGTGCTGATTGCATATATCAGGTCAACAAAAACACCATAGCTATTACGGCCTCATTTATCATTATCGGGCGTGCGTTCACGCACTTCCCACCAATCGTTACCGTAATTAACAAAAAGCTGCTCACCGACAGAGACATCTTTTATAGTATGGAAAACAATCAGGTCCCGCTCCGTATCGTGCCAATATTCGGTATTGTGTTCGTCGGCGTGGTTAAAAATACACCCCCATCCAAAGATAAGTGAATAATATTCGGAACCTTCTTCCGAATCGTCACGTTCAGGCTCTAGACCATAAACGTAGTCATTTATAATACCCGAGCAATCTTCTTTTCTGATACGCAAGTGATGGCACTCTTCCAGTGTCGTGTCGGCTGGAATATATTCGGTTGCGAAAACGCCGCGGCCGAATTTACATGGCGCTATAACCAAATGGGGGTGCTTAAATAAAGGTTGAGATGAGAGTTTGCTCATATTTCCTGTACAGTTTGGAATCGCAGACACTATTTGACCTACCTTGAAGGTGTCTGCTCTTAGCTCTTTCAAGGCTCTTGACTTTAAGAATCCTTTTACAGATAATTTGCAAAAGTCCAACTCAATAACAGTTATTTCGCATTACATATATCCCAAGATCCACAAAAAATCAAAAAGGCAAACCCATCAAATGGATTTGCCCATATCGAAAAACGATATCACAACATTTTAAGCTCTCAAAAACCTGTCATATTGCAGAAACTCACAAGGTTAGCCCAGGTTGTGATATGGTATGAATATCTGGGGAAATTAAGCCCTTTGATAGTTTCAGGTCATTGCAAATATCCACACCATTCATAACAACAATTGATATGCAGATATCATATTTTGCCGCTGTCAGATTAAATGAATCCTGTTTTAGACTGTTGTCAGATCATCTTCGTCCACCGACAAACTCAATCGGGACAGGTTATTTTCGGGTAACCCTCAGGACTTCTTCGATGGTGGTGATGCCGTTTAAAACCTTCTGTCTGCCGTCTTCACGGAGAGTCACCATGTTCAGTTTTAAAGCTTCTTCTTTGATCCGGTTCGAATCATAGGCCTGAAGTATCAAACCTTTCAGGCTCTCTTCCAAAACCATTATCTCAAAAATACCCAGCCGCCCTTTATAGCTGGTGTTAAAACAATTGGAACAACCATTTGTTCGATATAATTGACGCTCTTTGACTTGATCCGGGGTGATCCCAATGCTTTTCAGGGCCATATCGTCCGGTACGTAAGGTTCTTTGCAATCCGCGCAGAGAACCCGGATCAACCGCTGAGCAGCAACGGCCATAACCGACGATGAAATTAAAAAGGGTTCGACACCGATATCAACAAGGCGGGTAATGGCACCTGCGGAATCGTTTGTGTGAAGCGTGGAAAAAACAAGATGCCCGGTCAGCGCGGACTGAACCGCGATTTCCGCTGTTTCAGAATCCCGTATTTCTCCGATCAGTATGACATCCGGGTCCTGCCTGACAATCGATCTGAGGCCCCGGGCAAAGGTGAGATCGATTTTGGGGTTGACCTGTATCTGGCTGATCCCTTTGATCTGATATTCAATGGGATCTTCAATGGTGATAATATTGATATCCGGCGTATTAATGGATGATAAGATAGCATAAAGGGTTGTGGTTTTGCCGCTGCCGGTCGGGCCTGTAACCAGAATAATGCCATTGGGGGCTGAAACAAGTTGTTCAATAAATTCAAGCCGTTCGGGTTCCAAACCGAGATCTGAAAGGGACAGCAAAGAGGTTGATTTATTCAAAAGCCGGAGCACCACACGCTCACCAAACGTGACCGGGATAGTGGAAACCCGCACGTCGATGTCCTGGTTGCCGATTTTAACATCAAGGCGTCCATCCTGGGGGAGGCGTTTTTCCGCGATGTTCAATTTCGCCATGACCTTGATTCTGGAGATCAGTGCGGGCTGAATCCATTTCGGCGGCGTGATCAGGTCATACAGAATGCCGTCAACCCGGTATCTGACCTTAAAACTGTCCTGGTACGGCTCGATGTGGATATCGCTTGAACGGGCTTTTATGGCCTGGGAAATAATATGGTTTACGAGCTTGATGATGGGCGCGTCACTGGTGTCATCCAGAAGATCGGTCGTACCTTCGATTTCACTGATAATCGTGGTACCATTCTCTTCCATGTCCTGGACCAACTGTTCTGCCGAATCCCTGCTGAGATTATACGATATGTTTATAGCGGAAAGAATCTCGCTCTTTGTTGAGAGAACGATTTTGAAATCATCCAACTTGAGAATTCTGACCAGGTCATCCAGAGCCTGAAAGCGGGTCGGGTCATTGACGGCAATCACCCAGTCCGTACCCGGTGAATCTTCGTCTAAAGAAGGTTCGCCCTGTTGAAGCGGCTCTTGATCAAGGCCCGGCATCTGTTGTTTCCCTTCCAGGGGGAACATGACATATTTTTTTAAAAATTGAATCGGCACATGCCGGGTAAAATCGGTGCCGAACGTATCCAGCGGCAGATCCGGCCAGAACGGCAACCGGTACTGGATGCCCAATGCCTCGAGAAGCTGCGGTTCGGAAATCATCTTTTTCCGAACCAGGGTTTCAGTGATGGTCCCGCCCTTTTCCCGGGCCGTTTTTCGCGCTTCTTCAAAGTCGTCTTCCAAAACGCCGAAGTTTTCTTTGAGAATCTGTGAAAGGTGTTGTCTCATAGTACGGTCACCCGAATCCAGCTAAAACCCGATTCAGCGGTTTCAAATATGGTTCTTCTCCAATTTAGTTGGAGAAGAGGGTTCGAGGATTCAAGGGGTCAAGGGTTCAAGCGTTTGTTCTCCAACGATTTAGCGCTTTGGGCATCCTCTCAACTTCCTCTGTATCACCCTTGAGAGCCTTTAAATTTTCTTTGTTTAACTAATTCAAATCACCTGAAAGCAGGAACTGAGTCTCCAATTCGAAAATAGAACCATAGGCAATATATAATGACCTCAAGGAGTCTGCAGTTGTCTTCCTGCCATACTTTTCATTCTTTATCATTTTTAAGCATTTCGTTTGAATCCTTGGCCCCTTGACCTCTTGAGTCCTAATATTTCTTAGCATTTCACTCGAATCCTTGGACCCTTGACCCCTTGGACCCTTGACCCCTTGAATCCTTTCAAAATCTAAATAACGCCCCTGCTATTCCTGCGGCAGGGGTTCTTCTGAAACCGTTTCAGGTTCTTCCGCGTTTGGCTTGTACATCTTGATGGTGCCGGATTTGACCCCCTCGATCTGATCCTTCTTCTTCTTGTAAACGTCATCCGCCTCTTCAGGGCTCTTGATCACGGTGGGGGTGATGAACACATACAAGTTGGTCTTTGTATTTTCATTCTCCGTCGATCTGAAAAGCCCGCCCATGACCGGCATACCCCCGAGGCAGGGCACCCGGCTTTCGTTCACGGTAATGACATCATCGATCAATCCACCGATGACCACGGTATTTTTATCTTTGACAATAACGGTGGTGTCCACGGTACGCTTTGACGTCTTCGGCTGGTTATCCGTTGTGTCTAGCACATTGGACACCTCAAGGGAGATCTTGAGCCGCACCAGCCGGCCCTTGCTGATGCTCGGGGTGATGGTCAGGGTCTTTCCCACATCCCGGTATTCAAAAGAACTGTAGGTAGCAGTCGCACTCTCGGCAGCGGATTGTGTTTGAAAAGGGATATTTTCCGCGATCACGATCTTTGCCTCTTCATTGTCCGTGGTCAGGACCTGGGGGGTGGAAAGGATGTTGACATCTTCATCGGTCTGCAACGCCTTGACCATGGCGGCGATATTGGAGAAGGTGACGTCGCCGAATTTAATCCCCTCACTGATAATCCCTAAAGAAAAGCCGGATGACGGCGGCGTGGTCAGATCCCCTATTGCAGCATTTCCAAACGCGCCGCCAAAGATCCCGCTCTTGCCGTCAATATCGGTTGTTCCCAAGGCGGTCCAGTCCACGCCGAGATCAAAGGATTTGTCCACATTGACCTCCATGATCAACGCCTCGATATAAACCATGGCCCGGGGGATATCCAGCTTTTTGATGATCTCCTCCAGCACCAGGTAGTCGTCCTTTTCCGCGGTGATGATCAGGCTGTTGGTGGCCTTGTCCGCGGAGATCTTGACCTTTTCCGACACCACCGGCGCTGTTTTTTTCCCCTTAACCGCGCCGGCGGTTTTGGTCGGCAATTGCTGGAGAACCGCGGCCATTTCTTCAGCCACGGCATACTCCAGATAGTAGACACGAATCCTTCCCTTGCCTTTCGGAATATCCTTGTCCAGCAGATGGATGAGATCTTTGACCCTCAAGGTGTCTTCTTCGCTGGACAGAAGGACAACGGCATTGGTCCGCTCATCCGGCACCAGCACGATCGGTTTTTCGGTCTCTCCTTTTCTCGGCTTCTTTGCCTTGAAGACGGAATTGAGGAGCTGAACAAATTGAGCCGCGTCTCCGTATTCAATGGGAATCACCGAAATTTCCTGGCCGATGCCCGGGATATCGATGGTTTTTAAAATCCGAAGCAGCCGCAGGATGTTTGAATAGACATCGGTGACAATCAGCATATTGGTCGGCTGATAGGCCAAAATCACACTGCTTTTTGAAATCAACGGGGAAAAGAGCCGTTTGATCTCATTGGGGTCCGCGTATTTTAAAGGGACAAGCTGGGTGATAACTTTATCTTCGGGTGAGCCGGCCTCTTCTTTTAGCTTGGTTTCGATGCTCTTGGTTCGGGCGTCGGGGGACGGGACGATCTTGATTATTTTGCCGGCTTGCACGGTAGCGTACCCATGAACCTCGAGGACCGATTCAAAGACCTGATAGGCTTCGACAATGGAAATTTTGGCAGGGGAAATGATGGTCACCTTTCCCTTGACCTTCTGGTCGACAACAAAGTTCTTTCCGGTGAGTTCGCTGATGAATTTAATGAAGACATTGATATCGACATCATTGAAATCAATGGAAACAAACCGCTCTGCGGCACTGCGTTCTTTTGATGAGATGCCGGCAACCCCGGGACGTTTGCCTGTTTCCGCTTTCGATATCCCGGCGAGCGGCAAAAAAAGAATACAGATGCATAAAAATATGAACCCTTTAAAACCCGTGCGATGTAATTTCATTTTGATACCAATCACTGTTCTGTTTTATTGTATATGATAGTCTATGGTTTTGGGTCTGCCCCTTCGTTTGACTTGAAGTTTTACCGTTGAAGCGGATTGCAAGCTTTCGAAAACCTGCATGGCATCATTCTTGGTCTTGATATCTTCTCCATCGACTTTGGATATCACATCACCGTTTCTCAATCCCATCTTTCTGAAAATGGAATTCGGTTTGATATTGCTCAAGGTAAGCCCGTCGGGTTTTCCGTTTTCAAAATGCGGCCGCATTTTAATCTGCCGCATCAATTCATCCGTATCTTCAAGCATTTCTTTGATCTGGGCGCTTTTCAAATTGATGCGCTGAGGGCGATTCAAGGATGCTTGCCGCCGCCGGATCCTTTCCTCTTTATCACCGCTGGTTTTCTTTTCTCGTCTTGGAAAAGATCCTAACGCACGTTTTTTCTTCGCGTCATCCGCGGTGACTTCCGCGATCTCTAAAATTTCATCTTTTCCTTCTACATTGATGACGACCTTCTCCCTTAAAATCATTTTAACGGTCGCCTGTTGAACCGTATCGCCAACCCTGTACAGATTCTGCTCCCCTGTTCCGGTTTCCTCAATAACCGCATAGACCCGGGTGTCGTCACCGGTGACGGTGCCCCACAGCTTTAACCTCAAATCTGTTTTTTTCAGCGCGCCAATATCAATGGACTCGTCTTTTATCTCTGCCGCCGGTTGGGTGTTGAAAAGGTTCCGCCCGCTGATAACAGTATAGTAAGACATCGGTTGCCGAGTTTCAGTTTGAAGGGATGACGCCTTTCCGGGGACGCTCCCGGAGAGGTCGGATCGATCCTGATCCTTTGCCGTAATTTTAGAAAAAGCGCTGACGCCCAGATAGACGGCACCGGCGATTAACAACAGATTCAATATCGTAAGGCTTCGTTGCATCAGGTATATCGTATTGATCTACGGTCTTTTCAAAAGCGGTGAATCAGTTTTCACGGCAGTAAGCCCCAACGATGAGGGCATCACACCTGGCCTTGTAAACCGCCGCTAGTTTACAGCTACTGAATATTCAATGTCGAACACGGAATATCCAATGATGAAGTGTTCTCTTGCCTGCCCTTTCAACAGGGCTGCACCTAATTTCACTAAAAATTCAACTCAAAGGTAACCACGCTGTTTTCCTTCTATATTCGACATTGAATATTGGATATTCGATATTCAACACACTGGTTGAGTTAGGCCTCACTTATCAGAGCACCCCGGGTCGGTAGAACCTCTCCGGACCCTCCGCCATCGGCGAAGGTTTTAAATCGCGGCTAAATAACCAGCGTCTCAACTTGCATCACCACATCAATAAATCCTTCATCCTTGCCTGTTTTCAAAATTGATATCCGTTTGATTCGGACCATGTTTTTGGATGTTTCCACCATATACAGGTATGCGGTCAGCTGTTCCATCGACACCGCTTGAAGCTTCATTTCAACGCTTGAGGTCTTATAGGGACTCTCCTTCTGGCCTGATATTGAAGGCTTCATATAGGTGATGTGTTCTTTAACGCCGGTTTGGCCGGCGAGTTTATCCAAAAATGAAAACAGCGTAAATCCCTCTTCCCGCCTGGACATGTGCAGCTTTGATACATCAACCGATTTTTGGATAGCGTCGTACTCGGATTTAAGGCCCTGCACATCCTCAAGCATCTTTGTTTTCACCTGAACAGCCCGGGTCAGCCGATCTCGTTCATCGAAATACGGAAAAAGAATAAACTGGAGAAACACGAAAAGGCAGATAAATCCAGCGCAGATAAACACTGCGTATTTCTCACGTCTGCTCATTTGGATGGCCATTAACAAGCACCTTTGACTTTTTCAATCAATTGATACGCTCTTACTATTTTCACAGCACCAACTTCATCTTGAAACGAATACGATTTCCGGATTTGTCCTTGTTGGTCGAAGTGATGGTGATGGTTTTGAAAAAATCCACTGCTTCGAGCCGGATTTTGATGTCGTCAACAGTATTAAAAGTGTCTGTGTCTCCGGAAATCAGTATATTTTCCTCCCCGATCACCAGCCGCGAAAGATTCACATCTGTTTTCTTCGGTATCTGTTGGCTGACAGCTCTCAGCATATCAATGACACGTCTGTTTTCCCCGAGTTCTCCCGGAAGCAAGTTGGCTTTTCTTTTTGCATTTATTTTCATCCGCATCTGCTGTACCGGATCGACAATGCGCTTGAGATCCGGGAATGTCGTTTTGAAGATATCGGTTATCCGGGTGTCCAGACGGGCGACCTTTGTTTTCATTACATAAGAGTTGATCAGCATGTTAACCACGATCAATACAAGAATCAGGCCTGAAAGAATACCGGTTCTGATCATTCCCTTTTTATGTTCAGCCCATCTCCTTTTTGCCGCAAAAGGACCTCTTCGAAAGTTTATGCTTTGAATACCTTCTATTTCGATCAAAGACAGCGCCAGCGCATTGTTCATTCGGCCCGGTTCCCATGATTGACCCGGCTGATCGGCCGGGGTTCCGTCTGTACCCCGGGCAAGATCGGCACGCCTTGCGGGAATCTTCAACACCCGTTCCATCTCCGCCTCGACACCGGCGTCATCCGGGTCGTAACCGGTAATAAATACCCCTTCTGGCTCAAACGACAGATCGAAAAATGAGTCAAATGCCGAAATCGTACGTTCTATATTGATACAAAGCGATTCGATCCTTGAAGAACCTGATGATACCAAAGGGAATGAACGCATGAGGTATATCTGTCCCGAGACAACCGAAAATACGGAACTGTTATGTTTATTTATATCGACGAACAGCGCGTTTCCAGGAGTATTTCCCATGTGGGCCAGGCAGAGCGCAGCCGCATAACCGCCGATGGTAACGATTTCCGGATCAATCTTTAAAGAAGCAAGGGCTTCCAGGTAGGATTGAAGTCTCGACGTATCCATCGTTGCCGCAATAATATCCGAATGATCAGACATGTTTACCGGATGAAAGTCGATAATGATATCATCCACGGAAAACGGTAGTTTTGGCTCAAGTTCAAAAGGGAGTATCTGCCTGATTTTTTTCTGATCCTTAAACGGAACCCGGACATTCCGAAAAGATATCTGATCTGCGGGAACAGCGGCGACGCAGACCGAACCGGCAAAATCGATCCTTTCGGTGATCATCTCAAGGGACCGAATGAGGGGATCTTCAATATCGCCTTGATCGGATATCGAAACACGCTGATAGGCCTCGACCCGGTTCCCTTTGACGCTGCTCCTCACCAGAACTGCTGAAACAGCATCATTTTGAATGTCGAGACCGAATATTTTTCTGCTCATTCTATTTCCAAATATACTTCCCCGCCCCTCCTGTGGTGTGCTTGAGGAGGAAGGGTATAGTAAAATGTTTAGAGCTGTTTTCAAAACCTCATCGTGAAGCCTTTTGACTACTTTGTTCAAAAGGCTTTAGCGAATCGAAGCGTTAAAATTTTATAGTTCATTCTGTTACTTAGTGTCTATCCAGAAATGAGGATATTTGTTCTATATCAAGGCATGCGAAAAAAATAACCGGAGGCATATGTGTCATATTCCGAGGATTATTTTTTGAGCATAACGCAGATATTGGGCAAAAAGACCATTTATGGATGGACACTAATTATATAGTTCATTCTGCTACCCAACGCAAGACCCTGCATCTCCATCTGCCCGTCTTTTTCTCCTTTTCCCTCTGCACCACCGCGGTTACCGTCATTTTTATTTCATGAAGGGTCGCCACAGACTCGATCCTGAAAAGGTCACTGGACACTGTAATAAGCTCCGGATCGATTTCAATATCGCTGAAACCCGGAATGTCCCTGTACCATGTGGATCGGGTCAGGTCATGGAGGTATATTGACCCTGTTTTTTCCTGGCGAAAATCATATAACCGCTGGGCCAGGTCCCCATATTCCAACGGCAAGAGCGCCGCAAGAACCGGAACCTCTGCCGTGTTGATGTTGATTTTTCCTTCATAAGCAAATCGTTTGACGCCTGATTCCGACATGCCGTGCACCGTCAGGAACTCTGAGATCCCCGGTTTCCCACCTGTCCCGTAAAGCAGTTCCGGTGTTATCCCTTTAACCTTCATCAATTCATCCAGGTGGGGAACAGGACCGTTCCTGCAGGCATATGGAGGGTCAAGGTCCTGATAATAGTCAGATTCCGCTCCGGTTAATCCGGTGACGGCATCATCATCTCCGGCGTCCAGCCAGTCTTTCAGAGAATTGATGATGGGTCTCGGCTCAATCTCCTCAAATGACGTGTCCTGAGATATATGATGCATTAAAAAACGTTCCCATAAAAACAGTTGTCGATTATTCGGTTCATGGTGATACGGCTTTTCGACAATGGCGTTCACCGAAATTTTACCGAGTTCATCGCTGATATTCACTGTTACGCTTCCGTCCTCAAAAGGAATGCTCCCGGCAAGTTCAACCATTTTCTCAGCATCGGCCCACACTTCCTGGACAGAGTCTGTCTCCGACGCCATCTTGTCCTTAACAAGCAGGGCCATAGCGGCATGGATGCCGGATGATCCCATGTGTAAAAGCATATGACGATCCCGGGTCGCTGCTGTGACGATCACCGTAGAGCGAGCTTTTCTGTTCAGTTCCAGCGCAACTGTTATCAGTATGGTAATGATCGCCAGTGTGACCAGAAGAGCAATTCCCCGCTCGCTTTTTATAAATTTTGCCGCCATTAAAGCTCCTTCCTGAATCTTGCACGAATCGGAGGCTTTCATGTGCAAGGCAAGATTCAGGTCATTACAGACCACTCTCCCCCTTTTCTCTCGAAACCGGTATTGTCACCATGGTTTCAAACAACAGCGCAGACGATTCATCGCCGATCTCAAGTCGTATTCGTATCGCCCCGGGGGTGGCGTATCCGAACTCGTCGGAATCGGAGTCCCATAGCTCGTGCGCTCTTCCCTCATGGTCATAATAGGTAAAAGACAGCGATTTAAGCCCCTCACATAGAACAGGGTCAATCCCTTTTTCTCCAAAAGGTTCATAAGGGTACGAGGTGTCGGCTCGCTTCAACACGTATCCTCGCGCGTCGTCGGCCTGAACATAATAGACGATTTCCGCAATTCCGCCTCGATCGTGCCTTTCGAGGGGAAGGTGGGCAAGTGAAGCAAATCTGAGTTTTGAAAACCGTTTGTCTCCGGAATAAGAACTGTCTCCAACGATTCGGTACGGATCCGGCGCCTCGTTAAATTCCGGAGGCTTGTACCCGGACGACCGGGAAACATGGGCGGATTCGAGGTCAAGAATCATCCGGTTAAGGCAGTTTTTGGCCATTTCATAAACAGCCATGCCTTCATGGATGTTTTTGACATTGGAAAATACCAGGTTATAGGAACCGAACAGGGTCGTCACGATAACAGCAAAAATAAATATCGCAATCAGAATCTCAAGCAGCGTAAAGCCTGCATCGTATTTCGGGTTGGAATCCGCGGAATAGGGATGAATTTTTCGACTCATTTTCACTCTGTTATATGGTGGAAACTCGCGTCTCAGTCAGAACAATAAAACCATTTCCTTAGCGGTCAAACCGGTACGCCCTGACATGGTAACTGTTTTCATTCTGTTTAAACGTTACGGTGACATCCACTCTTTTCAGGTCCTCGGCGACACTGCCGAGCAATTCGGAGTCAATATCATCCACGGAAAGATGCCAGGCGTAACCCGGGAATTCA